>NZ_JBICZP010000006.1:274453-325197 GCF_043202015.1 Kitasatospora sp. NPDC048239
CGATGCCGGCCTGGCGGGCCGCCATGGTCGGGGTGCCGACGCCCGGGAGCGGGGCGAATCCGCTCCAACCGCCGTTCGCGGCGCGGACCCCGTGGTGGAGCATGCCGTCGAGGCCGATGCCCAGCTCCTGCGAGGAGCCCCCGGGCAGCCCGGCGATCGCGGCCTCCGAGCCGCGGAACACGCCGGCTCCGCCCGACAGCGGACTGAAACCGGGCCAGCTGCCCGAGCTCTGGCGCACGCCGAGGAAGAACCCGGAGGACTGGGACGGCGGGGCGCTGGTGAGCTGGATGTCGAGGTAGTCCTGGTCGATCCCTATCGTGAAGCCGCCCCAGGTCTCCGCGTCCTTCGGCGAGGCGTACTGGTGGGCGCGCTGGTGGTTGGACCAGTAGCCGGCCGGTATCGCCGGGTCGTCGGTGTCCTCCCTGCCGTTCCAGTTGGCGCTGAAGACGGCGTCGGGCATGGCGTAGGCGCTGTTGCCGACGTTGCTGGCCAGGTCCTTCACTCCGGACGAAGAGCTGCTGTAGACACCGGAGTTGTAGCCCCAGGCGTGCAGCTCGTTGGTCCAGGCGGTGAGGAAGCCGAGCACCGCGCCCGAGTACTGCGGGGCGTAGGCCTCCATGTCGTAGTAGAGGATCGCGCCGGGGCCGAGGCCGAGGGCCTGGGCCTGGCTCATAGCGTCGGCGGCGGCGTTGGCGCCCTCGGTGGCGGGGGAGTAGATCTTCGCGGCCTGCACGCCGACGTACAGCGGCATGAAGGCCCAGCCGGCGGCCTGCTGCTGCTGGACCCACGAGGCCGTCAGGTTCGGCTGGGCGCAGGCCCGCTTGGCGCCGCCGATGTAGATGCCGACCGCCCGGTACGGGGAGGAGGCCATCCACGCGTTCATCGCGGCGCCGGAGGGCGCCGTACAGGCGTCGAATCCCTTGCCGGTGTAGTTCGTCGCCGACGCGGGTACCAGCGCCGGTGCCGCAGCCGGGGCGGCCTGCGAGGCCAGGGCCTGCTGGGACGGCGCGCCGGCGGCAGTGGTCGTGGCAGTGGTGGAGCGCGGTGCGAGGGCCGCCCCGGGCGCCGCCTTCTGGAGCACCGGCTGGTGCGCCGGCTCCGGGGTGAGCCCGGCGCCGGTGACGATCCGTCGTACCAGCGGCTCGTCCGTGTCGTACGTCCCGGTCACCGCGACGACACCGTCGCTCGCCCGGATCGTGCGCGCGACCGGGTTGGAGCCCTCCCGGTCCGGTGCGGCCGCTGCGGCGGGCTCGACCAGCAGCGCCTCCGTGCGGCCGATCAACCGCGGCGGGCAGACCTGCTGTTCGCCCGGGTGCCCGAGGTACACCGCGTGCTGGTCGAAGCGGACACAGGCCTGCGGGTCCACGGCCAGATCCACCACCGGCCAGGCCGCGGGCACCCGGAAGACGCGGCCCTGGTACGTCACCGCCTTGGTGTCCGGACCTCCGGCGGGCGCGGCTTCGGCGGAGCCGACGGCGGGAGCCGCCGCGAGCACGGCCATCGCGACGAACGCGGCCCTCCGGAGCGGCGTCATAGGGGACTTCACCCAGATCTCTCCTGACATTTGCGAAAGGCCGTGCGCCGAGAAGTCGGCCGCGCGGCACCGGCGGACACGATATCCACGCCGCCGACGGCCGACCGACACAGGGCCCGCCCCCGACAGCGGCAGGCGGGGCCCGCGTGCTGCGGGCCCCGCCTACCTCGGGGGTCTAACCGATCCGGCAGTGAGCGGGTCGCCCCGACGTCACGGGGTGAGTTCGGGCTTCAACGTCCACTGCTGGTTGGCCTGGAGCTGCGGGCAGTCGTAGATGCCGAGGCGGGTGCCCTGGGCGGTGGCCCAGCCGGGCAGTTCGAGGCACTTCCCGGCGGGGCTGCCCGCGTCGACGGTGGCCGGGAGGAAGATGCGGCCGTCGGGGCGCATGCTCCACTTCTGGCCGGCGGCCTTGTCGTCGCTGCAGAGCGAGAGGATGACCGGGGTGCCGTTGCCGAGCGCGTTGTTCTTGGTGGAGAGGCAGTAGATGCCGGCCCGGACGGTGCCGTCGGTGACGAAGTTGAAGCGCTGGTTGGCGGTCTGCCAGCAGCCGTAGACGGCCACGTCCGCCCCGTCGCGGGGCCCGCCCTCGGCGTCGGCGCAGAGTCCGGTGAGGTTGGAGCGGATGGACACACCGGCGTTGGCGTAGCCGAGGTACTGGATCGGGTTGAAGCCGTCGACCTTGTTGGGCGTGCCGGTCTTGCTGATGCCAGGGTAGACGGTGATGGCGTTGTTGTTGTCGATGGCCCAGACGTCCGGGAGGCCGTCGTTGTTGAGGTCCGCCGCGCCGACCTTCGGCTGGGCGGCGGCGGTCCAGTCCGCGCCGGAGAGGATGAGGAACCCCTGGTCGGGCTTGGTGAGGGACGAGTAGTCGACCGTCCCGTCGGCCTTCCAACCCAGGGCGTAGGAGTAGATGTTGCCGTTGGTGCGGTGCCGGGCCCAGATGGTGGTCTGGTTGACGGGGGTGGTGGTCCCGGGCTTGGTGGTGGCACCGTTGGCGGCACCGGGGGTGAGCAGCTCGTAGTCCGCCCAGCTGCCGCTGGCCGTGGGGATCAGGGTCGCCGAGCTGAGCTTGTCGGTGAGCCCTCCGGCTTGGAAGAGGTAGAGGCTGGGCGGGTTGTTCGGGTTCTCCTTCTCAAGGGTGAGAACGGAGGTCTGGCTCATGATGATCGTGCGGTTCGGATCCTTCACACTTCCTCCGATGGCCTCGCCTTCGGGGGTACCGATCGCGGCGACCTGGGAGACCTTGCTCCAGACGTTTGGTGTGTAGTTGGGGCACGAGGCACCGGTGCCGTAGGTCGTGCAGGTGAGGGGACGGGGCAGGGGAGACGACGTCAGGCTGGCGTAGTTGCCCGTGCCGTCGTTGTTTATCAGGTAGAGGGCCTCGTTGAGCGCGGCAGGCGTGGCCTTGGTGTAGTGGGCGACGATCTGGTCGACGGCCTGACCGGAGGCGAGGGTGCCGTGGTGGCTGATCTGAAAGTCCGACCAGGTCGTGCCGTAGTTGTCGCTGCCAGGGGCGGCTGCTGCTGGGGCGGCCTGCGAGTTGATCGGGTCGGAGGTCCCGCCGATGATGCGGAGGTCACCCTTGGCGTTGGCCGTGAGGATGTCGGGCTTCTGGTCGTTGTCGACGTCGCCGAACAGGGGTTGGGTACCGGGCCTCCAGGGAGCGTAGAAGCTGTAGATAGCAGGCTGGCTGTAGTTGCCGGCATTGTCCATCGCCCAGGCGTAGACGAAGTTGGTGCCCCAGTTGGCGGGCCTGACGTGGACGGTCTCGTTGGGCCCATGGGTGTCGGGCCGGTTGCACTGCCAGCCGACGACCGGAGTGGGGTCGGTGCTGACGCGGACACAGGCGATGCCGGAGGCCTGGAGTCCGGTGGCGGGAGCCGGGTCCTCGGCGTTGATGGTGAAGGCGCCCCAGTCACCGGCGTACTTGGCCGGGTGGTCGTTCGGGGTACCGGAGGGCGGGAACTCGCTGGAGCTGATGCTCAGCCGGGGGTTCGTCCGGTCGACGCGGAAGTAGCACCAGGCGCTGTTGGGCGAGGTGAGGATGGTGTCGGTGGAGCGGGCGAGCCACCCGTACTGGTGGCCGTCGGACAGCGAACCGACGCTCAGGGCCGGCCCCGGGCTGTTGTAGGAGCCGCCCCAGCTTCCGTTTTCAATCCGGAAGTTGGGGTCGTTGTCGTCCCACATGATGTAGCCGGTATAGAGGGACTGCCCGGCGGGAGAGTAGCTGTCGGCGGTGAGGTAGAGGTTCAGGTTGTTGCCGACCCACCCCGGGTTGTCCCAGGCGTAGGAGCCGCCGCTGTTGCACGCGGCCGTACGGCCGTCGGTCGCGAACCCGGGACTGGGACTGGTGCGCGGGTTCCAGATGGTGGGGGTGATGTCGTACGTGGTGGTGACGCTGGGGTTGTTGGCGATGGCGTGGCGGTAGAGCTTCTCCCACTCGGTGGCCTGCGGGGCGATCGCGATGGTCCAGGTGGGCCACCGTCCGGCAGCGGCCTGCTTCATGATGCCGGTGACGTCGATCGCGAGGGGACCGGTGCCGGTGATCTTCTGCCCGTTGACGAAGGAGCAACCCTCCATGACCGTGTTGCCGTTCTTGCCACACGGCTGGTTGATCCAGGTGGTGCCCTCAGTGATGCCGCTCGGGGCCCAGTAGACGCCGAGGTCGGTCGGGGTGCCGGGGCTGGAGGCGCCGGTGACCTGGCCGTTCAGAGTGGAGCTGAAGAGTGTCGGCGGGGACTCCGCGCCGCCGGCGACGGTGTAGATGGCCGGGTTGACGTTGAACTGGAAGTAGGCGCGCTGGCGGCCCTCCTTGCCGCAGTCCAGGTTGGGGTCGGAGCTGTGGTAGCCGCAGAAGCCGGTGGCGAGGTTGGACTTCTTGTTGTAGTTGGGAGCGGTCTCGTGGTTCTCCTGGACCTCGACCGAGCTCTGGGTGTAGCTGGTGACGGCGGTGAGTGTCGGGTCCAGGTACCAGGGCCCGGTGCCGGATCCGAGCGCGTGCTGATCTGGTGTCAGTTCGACGGCGTTACCGGTGACCTTGCTGCCGATCGCGGCGACATTCGCACCGTCGCCCGGTGCCTCAGCGGTGGACGGGGTGCCGTTGGCCGGTTGCGGAGCGGTCTCGGCCGCTGCTGCGGACGCGGCGAGCTTGGCCGATTGGGGTGCAGCGGTGGGTGATTGCGCTGCAGAGCTGGAGGAGTCCCACTGCAGGGGCGCGGGTGACCGGAACCGCAGGGCGCCCGTGTCGTCCTTGACGTCGATCCGTCCGTGGTCGTCCGAGGTGACGGTCAGGCCCTGTGCGGTGATCGGGAAGCGCAGGGACTTGAGCGAGGGGTTGGCGGCAGCCTGGGGTGTGCGAACGACGATCACGTCGCGCCATCCGCCGACCGGAAGTGCTGTCAGCTGGAGGTCGACTCCGGGCAGGACGTCCGCGTAGGTGGCGGTGGGCCCGTTGAGCGCCGGCTTGGGGAGGGCGAACGGAGCGTCCAGGGAGAGCTTCTTGCCGTCGGCGGTGGACAGGGTGGCCATCGGGCCGTTGCCCCCGCCGGAGAACCTCAGGGCGGTGCTGGCGACGGCGGGGCTGAGGCTGCCGTCCGCGTTGGGCCGAAGAGTGGCGTCGATGTCGGCCCAGGCCCCGTCGCGCCTGGTGCGGACGGGCAGCGCGTTGTCGGTGGTCGTCAGCGTGCCGTTCGGGTTCGCGATCGTCTTCGACGCTTCGTCGGTCATCACCTCCACGACGACCTGCTTGCCGGTCGACTTGGCCTTGGCTACGGCGTCGACCATCGCCTGCTGTACCGGCGTGCGGGGAGGGGCGGGCGAGGAGGGAACGAGCGGGGGCACACCGCCGACCGGCCCGTGGGTGGACGGGGTCGTGGTGTCGGCCGCGAAGGCCGCCGGTGTCGTCAGCAGGCCCAGGCTGAGGATGCAGCTCGCGCCGAGTGAGGTGAGGCGGATGGCGCGCGTGCGTGGGGACGGCGGCGGTGACGTGTTCGCATAGGAGCGAGATGTGTCGGACATGTCGGTCTTGCGGTTCCCTCCCGGTGTGCGACGCCACTCGTGGGGTCGTCGTTCGGGTCGGAACGATGCGGCCTGACTTGCAAGTAGGTCAAACCCGCTGACGAATTGAGCGGACATGTCTGGATAGCGCTGGATGGGCAGATCAAGAATTCATAAACATCACATGCATAGTGGCCGAACAATCTGGCGGCGCATTCGGGAGGTCACCTATCGTCACCTCGACCATGGGATGACCCTGTCCATATGACGTCGTGTCGACAATTTCTGAGGAGACGCCACAGTGAGGCTTTGGCCTGCCCGTACTCGGGTCGGGAGACCAGGAGGTGTCCGCTGGCGGTCACCCGCGATAGCGGCCATGGTGGCCCTGGCGATGACAGGAGTCGCGGTACCGCCCGCGGTGGCGTGGACGATTCCCGAACCGCAGGGTGAGGTCTGGACTCCCCCGACGCCGTTGGGCTCGGGACCCGTGCCGGTCGTGGGGCGTGACGTTCAGCCGCCGGCA
Organism: Kitasatospora sp. NPDC048239; assembly: GCF_043202015.1. Taxonomy (NCBI): domain Bacteria; kingdom Bacillati; phylum Actinomycetota; class Actinomycetes; order Kitasatosporales; family Streptomycetaceae; genus Kitasatospora; species Kitasatospora sp. NPDC048239. The sequence continues at coordinate 280,507 of NZ_JBICZP010000006.1, forward strand.
ACCAGTCAGGCCGCCAAGCCGGCGGACCGGAAGCCCGAGGTCGCGGCGCCGGTCGTCACCGGGACCGCGACGGTCACGCTCGGGGCCGACAGCGCCGAGGCGAAGGCTGCGCGCTCCGCGACTGGTGGTTCCTCACCTGCGTCAGGAGGCTCGACCGGTTCCAAGGCCGGGCCCCTCGCCGTGAAGGTTGCTCCGGGGGCCGGCGCGGGCGAGAGTGCGCACACGGTCACCGTCGAGGTGGTCGGTCAGGAGAAGGGCAAGGCCGCGGGCGTCACCACGCCGCTGATCGCCCTGTCCGACGCCGAAGCGGCGGCCGGCACTGACGGGCGCTCCGCGACCGTCACACTCGACCTCAAGGGTCTGCAGGCGCTGGGCTGGTCCGACCGCGCCGTCCTCGTCTCGCTTCCGGCGTGCGCACTGACGACTCCGGAGCGGTCCGAGTGTCGTACCAAGACCCCCGTGCCGTCCAGGTCCGACGGCCAGGGCAAGATCACCGCCGACATCACCCTGCCCCCTGCCGGGGCCGGCCAGCCTGCCTCCGGCAACGGCCAGGACAGCCCGGTGAAGTCCTCGCTCGCCTCAGCGGACACCCCTGCCGTGGCGCGGACGGCCAGTGGTGCGAGCGCGCCTCTGGTGCTCGCGGCGGACCCTTCGCCGTCCGGCTCCCTGGGCTCCTACACGGCGACCCCGCTCTCCCCCTCGGGCGCATGGAGCTCGGGATCCAACGCGGGGAACTTCACCTACAACTACCCGATCCAGGTCCCGCCGTCGCTCGGTGGCGAGGCCCCGCCCGTGGCCCTCGGCTACAACTCGGCCGCGGTCGACGGCAAGACCTCGGCGACGAACTCGCAGTCCTCGTGGATCGGCGACGGCTGGACCTACGAGCCCGGCTACATCGAGCGTTCCTACAAGAACTGCGACAAGGCGGGCATCACCGGCTCGGCCGACCAGTGCTGGGGCGGCCAGAACGCCACGCTCTCCCTCGGTGGCCGTTCCGGCACGATCGTGCGGGACGACGCCAGCGGTGTCTGGCACCTGCAGGGTGACGACGGCTCGAAGGTCGAGCAGCTCACCGGTGCGCCGAAGGCGGCCGGTGACGCCGACTACCGGGACATGGAGTACTGGCGGATCACCACCGGCGACGGTACCCAGTACTACTTCGGCCGCAACCACCTCCCGGACGGCGACGGTACGGACCCGGCCACCAACTCGGTTCTGACCTCACCGGTGTACTCGCCGGACGCCTCCGGTCCCTGCTACAACTCCGGGACCGGCGCCGGTTCGTGGTGTCAGATGGCGTGGCGCTGGCAGCTCGACTACGTCGTCGACGCCCACGGCAACCTCACGACGTACAAGTACGCCACCGAGGGCAACAAGTACAGCCGTGGCCGCGCCCAGAACGGTGGCAACGGCGCCCTCACCGACTACCAGCGGGCCGGCTACCTCAAGGAGATCGGCTACGGCCAGCGCCTGGACGGTCAGAAGGCGGCGAAGGGCGCCCTCAACCCGGCGGCGAAGGTCCTCTTCAACGTCGAGGAGCGCTGCACGCCCTCCGGTGCGGTCACCTGCGCCGAGAACCAGCGCACCAGCGCCAACCAGGACTTCTGGCCGGACGTTCCGATCGACCAGATCTGCACCGACAACTCCTGTGTCAACTCGGCGCCGACGTTCTTCACCACCAAGCGCCTGACCGCCGTCACCACCCAGGTCCTGGTGAACTCCGCCTACCGGACCGTCGACACCTGGAAGTTGAACCAGAAGCTCGCCGATCCCGGTGACGGCACCAAGAAGACGCTCCAGCTCGACTCGGTCCAGCGCGTCCCGAGCAACGGCCAAACGGCGATCGAGAACCTGCCGGCGGTGCTGTTCGAGTACGACATGCTGGCCAACCGCGTGGACGGCCTCGTCCCGGCGTCCCCGATGTTCATGCGTCCTCGCCTGAAGGGGATCACCACCGAAACCGGTGGGCGCATCAACGTCATCTACAAGGACCCCGAGTGCTCCCGGGTCAACCACCACATGCCGGCCTCCGAGGACCACAACTCGATGGCCTGCATGCCGGTCAAGTGGTACCTGCCCGGCCAGTCCTCGGCGAACCCGGTGAACGACTGGTTCCACAAGCCGATCGTCAAGACCGTCACCGAACAGGACCTGGTCAGCAGCCCGTCCGTCAGCAAGATCACCGAGTTCGCCTACGATGACGGTGGTGTCGCCTGGCACCGCAACGATGCCGAGTTCGCCGACCCCAAGACCCGTACCTGGGACCAGTTCCGCGGCTACCAGTCGGTGATCACCACCACCGGCAGCGGCGACGCCTCGGAGAAGGCGCCGAAGACACAGCAGAAGGTCACCTACCTGCGAGGCATGGAGGGTGACTATCTCGCGGACGGCACGACCCAGCGCACGAAGCAGGAGACCGAGGTCGGCAACCCTCTCGGCGGCACAGCGGCCGACAGCGACTGGCTGAGCGGGCGGGTCATCGCCACCGAGGTGTACGACCGGGCCGGAGGCGCCGTCAAGGCGGTCTCCGGCAGCACGTACAGCGGAGCGACCGGTCCCACCGCCACGCACGAGCAGAAGACGGGTGGCGCTCCGAAGATCTACGCCCGCTACCCGGAGTCGCAGGTCACCGCGATCTCCAAGGTCAAGCTCTCGGACGGCAGCTGGCGCACCGCGACCGCGATCACGACCACCGATCCGGCCCAGGGCAACCGCGTCATCCAGACCAACGACAAGGGTGACGGCACCCCTGCCACCCCCGAGACCTGCACCACGACCAGGTACGCGACCAGCGACAACCCGCAGCGGGTCACCCTGGTTTCCGAGCAGACCACCATCAAGGGGTCCTGCGGTCCCGAGCCCACGGCCGCCAACACGATCTCCGGCAGCCGCGTCCTCTACGACGACAAGGCCTTCGGCCAGGCGAGGGCGACCGGTGACCCGACGAGAAGCCAGGTCCTCGACCGCTTCGACCAGGGCGGCAACGCCGTCTACGTGCACAACGGCAGCGCGACCTTCGACGGCTACGGCCGGAGTCTGACGAGCGCGACCACTGACGGATCCACCTACAACCGTGCCGGTGCGCAGCTGAGCGGCCCGTCGGTCACGCCCGCCGTCACGACGACCGCGCTGACACCGGCCTCCGGAGAGCTGCCCACCGAGGTGCGGACCACCGGCCCGATGGGGGCCGGCTGGACCACCACGGCCAAGCTGGATCCGGCCCGCGGCTCACCTCTGACCAGCGAGGACATCAACGGCCGTGTCACGACGTCGCAGTACGACGCCCTGGGCCGTACGACAGCCGTGTGGGCGCCGGACCGGCCGACCACGGCCCTCCCGAGCCGGAAGTTCAAGTACTCCCTGAAGGGCTCGGCCGGGCCCTCCGCCGTCACCACCGAATCGCTCAACGACGACAAGGCCACCTTCTCCGCCACCGTCGACATCCTCGACGGCCTGGGCCGACCGCGGCAGAGCCAGCGCACCAGCGACGCCAAGCCGATCGGTCGTCTGATCACCGACACCAAGTACGACACGCACGGCTGGGTGATCAGTACGTCCAACCCGTACTACGAGGCGAGTTCGTTCCCGAGGGAGTCGATCTTCGCCCCGCAGGACGGTCAGGTACCCGGGCAGACCGCGAACACCTACGACGGCAACGGCCGGGTCATCCGTTCGGAGTTCCTCTCCTACGGAAACGTCCAGTGGGCCACCACGACGGCCTACCCGGGTGCGGACCGGACCGACGTCACGCCCCCGTCCGGTGCGACCCCGACCTCGACCGTGACCGACGCCCTCGGACGGGCCGTCGCAGGCTGGCAGTACCGCACGCCGACCGCGACGGGCAACCCGGCTGACGCGGACGTCACCACGTACAGCTTCACTCCCGCAGGCCAGTCTGCCGGTCACACCGACAGCAGCGGCAACAGCTGGACCTACGAGTACGACCTGCGGGGTCGGCAGACTTCCGCGTCCGACCCGGACACCGGCCTGACCCGGACGTTCTACAACGTCGACTCGCAGGTCGACCACACCACCGACGCGACCGGCAACACGCTCGCCTACACCTACGACCTGCTCGGCCGGAAGACCGGGACGTACAGCGGGAGCGTCGCCCCGGCGAACCAGCTGGCGGCGTGGACCTACGACAGTCTTCTCAAGGGTCAGCCGACCTCCTCGACCCGCTTCGTCGGCGGAGCGGGCGGCGCCGCCTACAAGAAGGCTGTGACCGGCTACGACACCGCCTACCGCCCGCTCGGCACGTCCGTCACGCTCCCCAAGTCCAAGGACGTACCGGTCGGCACGCTCCCCGCGGGCGAGGACGCGCTGGGCGGCACCTACACCACCACCAACTCCTACACCCCCGTCCTCGGTGTCCTGGACCAGGTCGACATCCCCGCCGCGGGAGGTCTGCCGGCCGAATCCGTGAACTACGGACACACCATCACCGGGCTGCTCACCTCGTCGGCCAGCCTCGGCAAGCCCGTGGTCGCGCAGGTGGCCTACGACGCGCTCGCCAGGCCCACCCGGACGACGGTCGGCGAGTACGGGAAGCAGGTCGTCTCCACCCAGCAGTACGACTGGGCCACCGGGCGGGTCATCAACTCGTTCGTCGACCGCCAGATCGGCACCGTCTCCCTCGACGAGACGGGCTACACCTACACCTCGTCCGGCCGGATCACCTCGGTGACCGACCTGCAGAACGCCACCGCCCGCGACAACCAGTGCTTCACCTACGACTACCTCGGGCGCCTCACCCGGGCGTGGACCGACACCGCGGGTACTCACACGACCGCCGACTGGACGGACACCAGCGGTCTGAAGCACGGCACCGGCAGCTCGTCTGTCGTGCCGGGCGTCGGAGGCTGCAACAACGCAGACGGTCCGGTCACTACCGGGCCCGGTACCAACAGCGTCGGCGGCCCGGCGCCGTACTGGCAGGACTACACCTACGACGCCACCGGCAACCGCACCAGCCTCGTCCAGCACGGGCCCGCGTCCTCGACGACGCTCGACCCCTCTCAGATCACCCAGGTGGCGACCGCCGCGGACGGTGGTCGGACGTGGTCCGTCGCACTCGCAAGTGGAGCGCTGTGGCTCGGCTCGCAGTCCCAGGACGGTGCCTGGTCCCAGTTCACCGACTTCATGGCGCAGGCCGGCACCCTGCCCGCCGTGACGGCCGTCTCGGCCGCGGTGAGCAACGGCAAGCTTCAGGTCATGGCGATCGCCGGAGGCCAGATCTGGCACACGGTCCAGGACGGCGACGGCTGGCAGAAGTGGCGAAGTGTCTTCGACGTCGTCGGAGCGCTCTCCCAGCCCAGCCAGCTCTCCCTGACCGCCACCGCCTCGGGTCTTGAGGTCCTCACCTTCTCGGCGGGCAAGCTGTGGCACACCGTCCGTATGGACAGCGGCAATTGGCAGCAGCAGGGCTGGGGTGACGTCTACACCGTCACCGGAGCTCTCGGCTCTGCCTCCCAGGTCGCCGCTTCCGCCACCGCCTCCGGCTTGGAGATCATGGTCGGTGCCGGCGGCAGGCTCTGGCACACCGTTCGCATGTCCAACGGCCAGTGGCAGGCGCAGGGCTGGGGCGACGTCTACAGCGTCACCGGCGCCCTGTCCGGTGCCCAGACCGGCCAGGGCCAGCTGGCCCTCGCCAACACCAATGACGGACTCCAGGTCGTCGCCATCGCCCAGGGCAAGCCGTGGCACGTCGTGCGCAACAGCGCCGGCTCGTGGTCCCAGTGGGGCGACATCACCGGCGCCGCCGGTCAGGTCGGCACACCCACCTCGGTCAGTGCGGCCGGACTGGGCGCCGATCTGAAGGTGCTCGTGTCCGGCGCGGGCAGGATCAACCAGACCACGCGCGACGGCACCAAGAACTGGTCCGCCTGGTCCCCGATCGCCGCCGCCAGCGGCGCGAGCAGCAGCACCACGCAGACCTTCCGTCCGAAGGGGAGCACCAACACTCCCACCAGCGCGCCCAACACGGGTGGCGGAACCGGAGGGCCCCATGCCCTTCTGACCTCGACGACCACCTCGTCGAGCGGCACCAAGGCGGTCGGCTACCAGTACGACGCCAAGGGCCGGACGACCGCCATCACCGACACCGGCGGCACCACCACCCTGACCTGGAACGGCGAGGACAAGCTCACCTCCCTCGCCAAGACCGGTCAGGCCGGGGCCACCACCTACCTGTACGACGCCGACGGCAACCAGCTCATCCGCCGCAGCCCCGGCAAGACCACCGTCAACCTGCCCACCGACGAGCTCACCCTCGACACCGCCAGCGGCTCGATGAGCAACGTGCGCTCCATCGGCGCAGGCGGCGGCCTCACCTACACCCGCGTCACCGCCCCGATCGGCGGCGGCAACGTCGTCGTCCAGACCGCTGACCCGCACGGCACCAACGGCGTCCAGATCACCACCGACGCGGCCCAGTCGGTCACGCGGCGGGCCACCGACCCCTTCGGCAATCCCCGCGGAGCCCAGCCCAGCGCCTCGGCATGGGCCGGCACCAAGGGCTTCGTCGGCGGCAGCAGGGACGACAACACAGGCCTCACCAACCTGGGGGCGCGTCAGTACGACCCGGCCACCGGCCGGTTCATCAGTCCGGATCCGCTTCTTGATCCGGGAATTCCGCAACAGTGGAACGGCTACGCCTACAGCGAGAACGATCCGATCAACCTCAGCGACCCCAGTGGCCTCGCTTCAGAGGAGTGCGGAAAGCTCTACGACTGCCACGGCGGAACGATCACCAAGAACAACACCCAGGAGACCAGCGAATACGTCAGCGTCAGCGCCCAACAGCGCTACTACGCCGAAACGAAGGATTCCGGATACTCCGCGGACCGTGAGTACGTCTACTCGCAGATCCTGAAGAACGGCAAGGTCGTCGACCGTCGTCCGAAGACGACGCTGGCCGCCCTCAAGAAGATCGGCCAGGCCCTGCTCTTTGGGGCCTACGAGTTCACCTCGGCAGGTGACTTCAAGGACTGCTGGGACGGGGACGGGGTTGCCTGTGGTTTTGCTGCCACCTCACTCTTCAAGACAAGGTGGATCAAGGGCCTGGGCGAGGTCGTGCTCAGGGACATCCGGAAGGCTCCGGATGTCCCGCAGCCGAAGAGCACGCCGAACGTTCCCACGAAGTGCGACAGCTTCCTCCCCAGCACCCGAGTGCTGATGTCCGACGGCAGCACGAAGCCAATCGGGGAGATCGAGCCCGGCGACGTTGTCACGGCGACCGACCCACAAACCGGCGAGACCGGCGCCAAGGCGGTGACCGCGAAGATCGTCACTCCTGACGACGCCAGCTTCACCGAGCTCACTCTCGCCACTCCCGGCCAGGAGAAAGAGCCCGGTGCGGCGACAACGCTGGTCTCCACTTCTCACCACCCCTACTGGGACAGCACAGCCAGCCGCTGGGTCGAGGCCTCGTCTCTCGAACCTGGCCACCGCCTGCGCATCCCGGACCAGGGTCACCTCGTCATTGTCGGGGCCAGGACCTACACCACCCAGCCTCAGCGCGCCGACAACCTGACCATCGCTGACGTCCACACGTACTATGTGCTGGCCGGGACGACGCCAGTCCTGGTTCACAATTGTGGAGGATCCGCAGACGACCGTGCTGGTCTTGACTTCACGGACAACGGACGACAGCAGGTTTATGACGCCAACGCGGCAAAGAACGGCGGAACTTACAAATGTGACTACTGTGGTCGGACTGTAGAGCGCAGGGCTTCACGAGGGCCCGACGGAAAGGCGGTCAAGGGTCTTCCGGATGACGCACAGATCGACCATGAGATACCGAAGGCGCAGGGTGGATGTGGGGCCGCCCACAATGGCTGTGTAGCCTGTAGGGCCTGCAATAGGGACAAGTCGGCAAAGACGGTTGAAGAGTGGGACAACGAACTCAGAGAATTCCTGGAGGATTAGGCGTGAGCGAGTCGAACGAGCGGCCCACTTCTGAGAGTGGTGCCAAGCTCTTCAAGGTTGCGTTTGACCTTGAAGAGGAGCGCCCGAACTGGCCTCCGGTCTCGATCGAGCGGCTCTGGGGAGAGAAGACGGCCGTCAAGCTTGAGATCCGCGTAGTGAATACGCCGTTCTTTGTCCGAGGAATCTCATTTGGCGACCTCATTCGAGTGCGCCCGGACAATGAACGTCGCGAGCTGGTTTTTGAGAGCTTCACGTCGGAGTCGGGGCATTCGACAGTTCGGATTGTCCTTCTTCGGGATACCGAAAGGGAAATTGTCGAGCTCAAGCTTCGCAGTGCTGGCTGCAGCTGGGAATTGGCGCACTCCTTCGGAAATCTCTTGGCCATCGATATTCCGCCAACAGTCGAGTACGGTGAGCTGCGAGAGTGGCTTCTGGCCCAAGTGGAAGCCGGGGTAATCGAGATTCAGGAGAGTGCGATCTCCTCGATCCACCAGCAGCAGCTACCGTCGTTTCCGTAGACCTCGTACGATTTCTGTGGCGCTGAGCTAGAGAGATTTTGGCGATGCCCAGGAAGCCCCACCGGACATAGTTCCGGTGGGGCTTCCTGGGGTTTGTTGGGCGGTCTGACGGCAACGCTGACGGCAACGTCAGCGGACGGGTTCTGCACTTGGCGAGTCGTCAGGGGTCTCGGGTGCCCGGAGCGCCTTGCCGAGGGTGTCGATGGCTTGGCGCTGTAGGCGGAGCCGGACGTGGGCATACACGGTGGCGGTGACGCCGATGTGGGCGTGTCCGAGTAGTTCCTTGATCACGACGAGCTCGACGCCCTGTTCGAGGAGCAGGGTCGCGGCGGTGTGCCTCAGGTCGTGGAACCGGATGCGGCGGAGCCTGGCCACCTGGCACAGCGTGGTGAAGTGCCGGGTCAGGGTGGACGGATCGGTAGGTGAGCCGTCGGACGCGGTGAAGACGTATCCACTGTCCGTCCAGCCCGTGCCAGCGACCTCGCGTTCCCGGTTCTGACGTTCGCGGTGGTGCTTGAGCGAGTGGACGCATTCGGTGGGGAGGGCGATGCGGCGTTCGGAGCTGACGGTCTTGGTGGGCAGGGCGGTCAGGCCGCCGGTGGGGGTGCGCTGGAGGGTGCGGCGGATGCTGGCCGTGCCGCCGTCGAGGTCGATATCCTCCCAGCGCAGGCCGAGGAGTTCGCCCTTGCGTAGTCCGGTGCGGAGCGCGAGGTCGAACAGAGCCTGCAGTCGGTGCCTGTCGACTGACGCGAGGAACCGCCTGGCCTCGGCGACGGTGAGTGGCTCGAAGCGCCGGGGTCGGGGTGTGCCGGCCTTGATGTTGCGGGCAACGTTGCGCGGCAGTTCGTCCTCGCGGACAGCGTGCTCCAGCGCGGACTTGAGCACCGAGTGGACGTAGGTGACGGTGAGCGGAGACAGCCGCTTGTCACAGCACTGGCCGACCGTACAGCAGCGTTCCTGCTTGTCGAGCCCGCGAGCGCAGCACTGGCAGGTGGTGCGGAGCCGGTCGAGCCAGCTGCGGATGTCCCTGGCCGTGAGATGGGCGATCTTCTTCCGGCCGAGGCCGGGTATGACGTAGAGGCGGACGCAGGTCCGGTACCGCGTGTGGGTGTTCTCGCGGAGGCGGTGGACGGCGACGCTGTCCAGCCAGTACGTGAGATACGCGGTCACGGTACTGTCGGCCGCCGCGACGGGTCGTCCCTGGTTACTCGCTGCGATGCGCTCGGCGAGCTTGTCGGCGGCCTCCTTGCGGGTAGTGCCGTAGACGCGGACGCGCTTTCGGCTGCCGTCGGTGGCGAGGACGTAGCCGGCGGCTTCCCAGCGGCCGTCCTGGCGTTGGTAGAGCGTGCCTTCACCGTTGGCGCGGCTCTTGCGGGCAGGGCGGGGTGTGGTCATCAGACTGCTTCTTCCAGGTGAGCGTGGATGTAGTCGACGAGGGCGTGGGCGGGGACGCGGCGGGCGCGGCCGATCGTGACGGAGGCGAGCCGCCGGGTCCGGACGAGGTCGTAGACGGTGGAGCGGCCGATCTTGAGCCGGGCCATGACCTCGGGAATGGTCAGGAGTTCGTCGTCACGCATCAGGAGCCACCCCCGGCCGCTTGGTCGGCGCTGCCACGGCAGCGGCGAGCCGCGCGAGTTCGGGGGTGAGGCCGATGCCGGAGAACGCCCAGTGCGAAAGGACGAGCGTCGAGGTGTCGTCAGGACCGGTGGCCGGGGCTCCCGCCTGCAAGCGCTGCCAGTCGGCCCGTGCCTGCCGCAGGTCGGCGAGGGTGGTGGAGTAGACGCGGGTCTTGGTCGAGAAGTGGCCTCGGAAGCCGAGCATGTGCGCCCAGGCGCGGAGCTTGAGGTCGGCGAGTTCGGGGCGGGTGCCGAGGGCCCAGGCGGTGCGGATCATCCGTTCGGCGTGGACGGGGATGTCCCACTGGGCGAGTTCGCCGATCAAGCGGAGGCGGCGGTCGAGCGTTCCGGTGGCTCCCTCGGCTCCCTTGGTGGCGTACTTGGCGATGTACGCGGCGACGGCCCGCTCGGTGATCTGGGTGCCCCCGTCGAAGTCGGCGCTCCGGATCGGGCGCACGTCGAGCTGGCTGCCGAACTCGAAGGTAGGTGTCACACCGCCGAGTTCAGGCCCGACGACGGCAGTCCGGGCAGCGGCAGCGCGTATCGCGTCGGTCAGCAGATCGGCGGTGGCCCAAGTGGGTGGGAGCGACGTGTTGCCTTCCGGACCATCGAGGCGGATGACGGCGTGGAAGTGGACGAGTCCGCGTCGCTGGTACTCGGCGACCTTGGCGTACGAGACCTTGACGACCGAGGACAGTTTCCGCTGTGGGAGACCGGCGAGGCGGGCGACCTCCCGTCGTAGGTTGAGCATGAAGCGGGACCACAGGGCCGGGGCGTGGGCGTTCCAGAGCACCGCGCCCTGGTAGTCGTAGCGGTCCGGGGCGAGCGGGGAGCCGAGGCGGGGGTCGTCCTCGGCGTGGGCCTGGCCGCAGCGGCAACGGCGGGCGGGCTTCGCGCTGCCGGTGGGCCGGTTATGAACCGGGCCGAAGGACGGCGCGGTGAAGGTCGCGAAGACGCGAGGATGGCGGCCGACGGTTTCGGGGACGTCCTTGCCGCCGCGCAGGCCAGCGGTGATGAGCTGGTAGGTGTCCTGGCGGTAGACCTCGGCGCAGGATGGGCATCGGGTGGTGCGGCGGTTGCCGCAGTGGACGAGCAGGCAGCCGGCGGGCATCTTGGCGGAGTCGAGGTGGCGGAGGATCAGGCCGGTGGCGGTGTCGACCTCGGTCCGGTAGCCGTCGAGGCGGACCGGGCGGGAGCATCCGCCGAGGGTGGTCAGCTGGCGGACGAGGCCGGGAAGCTTGCCGAGGGATCCGAGCGAAGCCAGGTATTGCGGCGAGAGCAGAGGAGTGGTCGGGGCGTCGGGGGTGGGGAACGTCATGAGGGCATGACCCTTCTGCGTCACGGCGCGGGCGTGCGGCGCCGGAGGTAGTGGAGGGGTGGGCCCCGGCAGGGGCGGAGGTAGGAGGTCACGCCCCTGCCGGGATGGGGTCTGCGGGCGGCGGAGGGCCGCCGGGATCTGGCACGGAGCTGGAGGTGAGCGCGCATCAGGCGACCTTCACGAACTCGGTGCCGGTGGGCAGGTCACGGACCTGGAGGCCGGCGTGGCACATGGCCTCGCTGATCTGCCAGCACGACTCGGTGGGCAGATAGACCGAGCGCATCCGCACGGGAGTGCGCATGTCGCCGATGGAGGCGATCGAGACGCCCTGTGGCATCTCACGGTCCGCCGCGTTGACCTCCAGCTCCCGGCCGTCCGGGAAGAGGTGGAGGAAGTCCTCGACGGTGTCCACCCGGTGGCAGATACGGGCTGACAGGTTGGTCCGCATCGCGGTGGACAGCACGTCGGCCGAGGGCTTCTGCGTGATCAGCCACAACCGGACGCCGAACTTGGCGCCCTGGCTGGCGATGGCCAGCAACTGGGCCTCGAACCGCTCCCGGGCCTTGCGGTCCGAATGGCGGGTGTAGTTGGCAACCTCGTCGATCACCACCATCAGGAGCGGCAGCTCCTCGCTGAACGCGGTGATCCGGTCGGTCCTTGCTGACCAGAACAGCTTCTCGCGGCGATTCATCTCCTCACGGACCCAGGCGAGGACATCTGACGCCTCGTCCGGATGCACGGAGGCGGAGACCTTGTGGGCCGTGCGCCACCAGGGGGCGGCTGCCGCGAGGTTCGGGTCGATCACGATCAGCTGCACGTCCCGCATCAGCGAGGCGTAGGCGAGGAGCGTGTTGACGGTGATCGACTTGCCCGACCGTGTGACCCCGGCGATGAGGCCGTGCGCGCTCTTGGCGAGGTTGAGGCGGATGCGCTGTCCGTCCTCGTCCCAACCGAACAGGACGTCGTCGGCTGTGGTGAGCGAGCCGGGTCCGACCGCGAGTGAGCCGTCCGCCTGGAACAGGGGCGAGGGCATCAGGGTGTCGAGTGCTTCGCGGCGGAACCCGCGCGCGGCGATCTGGCCGGGCTTGGACTGGGTGATCTTGACGCGGGTCATGCCCCAGCCGTTGCGCAGGTCGTCGGCGGCGTCCTGCCAGGCTTCGAGGCCGACGCGGGGCAGGGTGGCGGCGGTGACGGTGACGCCGAACTCGTCGGCCTTGGTGGTGATCCGGGGGATGCGGATCTTCGGCCTGGGCGCCTTGCCGTCGGTGCTCAGGTGCTCCAGGCCGGTTGGGGTGGCGTCCTTGGCGGCGAGTTCGGCCATCGGAGCGAGGCGCTTCCAGGTGCGTCGGATGCGGCGGGCCTGGCCCAGGCTGATCCGGGTCTCGGTGTCGGCCCGCAGCCAGCGAACCGTGACGAAGACCATCCGTCCCAGCACCAGGGCCGTTGCTGGCGCGAGCAGCCAGAGCAGGATGTCGGGCGATATGTACTGAGTGGTTGTCAGCATGGTCAGGCCGCCTTCGCGGTGATGGCGGCGGCGCGGAACGCGATGCCGTGGCGGGCCTGGCCGTTGAAGTTGTTCTCCCACGGGGTGGCGACGAGGCCGGTGAAGGCGACGAGAGCGCCGGGCTTGGTGCCCTTGGCCAGGCCGGCCTCCGGAACGGTGACGGAGATCATCTCGGCGCGGCCGTCAAGGACGAACATCACGTCCGCGACGAGCAGCTTCGCGCCGGTCTCCTTGTCTACGGCGATCTCGCCGGTCTGGAAGTCCTTCACCTTGTCGCGGACGACGCCGAGCATCGAGGTCGCGGCCGAGGTATCGACGGGGATGTTGCGCATGTGTTCCTCCCGGAACGGGTGGGGTTCCTGTGGCCGCTGGTGCGACCACGTGCCGGAACGTTAGCACACCCCATCCGACCCCATCCAAGTCCATCCCGATCCGAATAGTTTCCACCTCATCCATGGGCTCGTTAGGCTGGCCGCCACGGACGCGGTTGGCCCCGCTCCAGCCCTTCGAACCGCCGACCGACCGAGGTGGACCGTGTCCCAGCCCGATGGCCTTCGCTTGACCTTCGAGCGCATTGCCGACGACCTGAAGCAGCAGATCAGGGACAACGCACTGCGGCCCGGACAGCTGCTGCCCTCGCAGAGCCAGCTCATGAAGACCTACAAGGCGTCGAGCCTGACAGTGCAGAAGGCCATGGCCCTGCTGCGGGAGCAGGGTTGGGCGGTCTCGAAGCCCGGCAAGGGCACCTTCGTCAGCCAGACCGTGGACCTGGAGCGCGCCTACCAGACGATCAGCGCCGACCTGGAGCGCCAGATCCGCGCCGGCGACCTCGCACCCGGGGTGACGCTGCCCTCACGCGAAAGCCTCGCCGAGCACTACGGGGCACCCATCACTGCTGTCGACGCGGCCATCCGCAAACTCCTCGACGAGCGATGGCTCGCCCGCGACGAGTCCGGCGGCACGCCGGAGGTCTTCGTGCAGCGTGCGGACGACCCGACGATGGCATCCCGTCTCGCCTACGAGCAGCTGGCGCAGAAGATCGCTGACGGGACGCTCCAGGAGGGGATCGAGCTCACCGATCAGCACGTCGCCGACATGCTCGGCATCGACGAGCAAGCCGCCCACCACGCGCTCGTCCTCCTGTTGGTCGAGGGCAAGGGCACGCGTATCCGTCGCGGCGCCCCCACCGAGACGGGCGGCATGACGGTCGTGGAGGCCGTGGCCGTCGGCCAGCTTCCGGCGGTCCCGGGCGCGCTGGAGACCTACAGCGGCCCGTCCCCGGAAGAGCTGAGGACCCGCCAGCGCATCCAGCACCTGGCCGACGTCCTGGAGGACGCTCTGGAGCAGATCGAGGAGATGCGCGAGCGCATCGAAGCCCTGGAAACCGGCGCCAAGCCGAAGAAGAGCACCACGCGGAAGCCCGGCTGAACCCAGCGGTCCCGACAAGCGGGATCACCCGGTCGGTTACCGTCGCCCGCTGTTCACGCCGAGGTCCTGGCGGGCGGCGTACCGTTGGCGAGGAACGAAGACGCAGGTGCAGGGGTGGCCATGGCGGAGAGCATCGGGGACCGGATCGGGCGGTTGCGCCGACGCCGGGGCATGACGCAGGAGCAGCTCGCGGAGGCGTCCGGGGTGTCGGTGGCGACCATCCGGAAGCTGGAGCGCAACGACCGCGAGAGCGCCCGCATGGGCACCTTGCGCCAGCTCGCCCAGGCGTTGGGCGTGAAGACGACGGATCTGATGCAGACCGGGCCGATCGAGCCGCCGGTTGCCCCGGAGGTCGACCCGGCTGGGATTCTGGCGATCCGTCGGGTGATCACACCCGCCAGGGGCCTGGGCCGGGTGGCCCACGCTGATGACTGTCACGACGCTCCGACCATCACCGGGGTCCGCGCATCGGTGCGCGAAGGCAACCGCCTCTACCAGGGCGACGACTACGCGGCCACGCTGGGAGCACTGCCCAGCGTGCTGACCGAGGCCGCCCAGGTCGCCGAACTAGCAGAGGGCGAGGCCAGGTTGGCGGCGCTGGAGGTGCAGGCGCAGGCGTACCAGCTGGCGGGCTCCACACTGATCCACCTTCGGCATGACGATCTCGCCTACCAGGCACTGAACCGGGCCATCGAGCTGGCCGAACGCAGCGGCAACCAAGTCCTCGGGGCGTCCGCGGTGGTCTCGCTGTGCTGGCTGCTGCTGCGGCAGCGCCGCTTCGACGAGGCCGAAGACGTGGCCGTCGCCACCGCGGACGCCATCGAACCGTCCTTCCGGCACTCCACCGCCAGCCACCTCGGAACGTGGGGGTGGCTGCTGCTGCGGGGATCGGCAGCGGCCGTGCGCAACAACCGCACCCCGGAGGCGGACGAGATGATCCGGCAGGCCAAGGCCGCCGCCGTCCTGGTCGGCCGGGATGTGATCGACTACCACGAGTACTGGACGACCTTCGGCCCCAACACGGTGGCCATGAAGGAGGTCGAGAACGCCATGGTCCTACGCGAGTACGGCAAGGCCCTCCAGCTCTCCGGACAGGTCACCGCACCCACCCGCTCGACCTCCAACAACCGCAACCGCCACCTGCTCGACCTCGCCGCCGCCCACACCGAACAGCGCGACTACGCGCCGGCCACCGACATCCTGATGGGCATCAAGCAGGCTGCCCCCGAATGGCTGCGCTACCAGCGCTACGCCCGCGACATCGCCACCACCCTCGTCACCCGACGCAAGCGCGGCCTTTCCCCACAGCTCGTCGAACTCGCCGACTTCCTCGCCATCGAACTCTGACCAGCCCGGCAGAGACACCACGTATCAGATCCACACCGGAGGGTGGGCGAACTGACCCCGCACGTTCCTGGGCCACCCGACGGCGACGCCCGACGATCTCAGTAACCGCACGAACGGAACGGACCGACACAGCGTCACCAACGGTCCCGTGCCGAGCCGAACTGAGATGGGACGAAGAGATGACCAAGCCCGCGCAGCCCACCGCCGTCGTCTACCTGTGCACCACCAAGGACGAGCCCGTCGTCACCCGGCAGGCGATGTGCGAACGGATCGCCCGCGAGTCGGGCCTGCACCTCGCCGGCGTGATCCACGACGACGAAGGCGCCACCGAACCCGACCAGCGCCGAGGACTCACCTACGCGCTCCAGATGCTCCTCGACGGCGACGCCGACACCATCATCGTCCCCACCGGCGAGATGCTCTCCGTCCTGCCCGACGAGAAGGCCCGCGTCAGCCGGTCCGTGCGCAAGGCCGGCGGCCGGATCATCGTGGCCAGCGAAGTGAGCGCCCGTAGCTGAGCCCGGCTTCTCCGCCCTTGCGCAAGGCTGCCGCCTCGGGATGCAGGGAACGGGCATCTCGACCATCGGCTGTGCCACAGTCCAGCGCGGACATGGCCGGTCCAGTGAACAGCGGTGGCGGGCAGGCTGGTTCAGCAGTTCAGCAACACGCGGCCCCGGTGGTGGAGTGCGTCGAAACTTTCCTTACGAGTTCAAGGCGGCCCGCCTACGCGGGCCGCGCGCGCCCGCAGGCCGAGCCGCCCCGCGCTTCCTGTCTACGCCCCACCGCGCGACGGCCCGGCCACCTGCGCGCGCAAAAGCGGAGAAAGGGCCGGGCAGGGCCCGGTGATGGCCTGGCCGCAGGCCAACGATGGGGTCAGCCAGGGAAGGCCGGATCGGCCAGCATCCGAGCCGCGTCTCCGGGTTGGTGCTGACCGAGAGGGCCGACGGGCTCGCCGTGGGCAGGATGGCCCAGCACTGACGCACCATGGCGGGCCTCGGTGCTCGGGCGCGGGCCGGGCGGCGAAGCGTGCTCTACCCACCTACCCGTGCCGGGGCCCGCGTCGGGCAAGGCCAGGGGGCCACTCGGCCAAATTGCGGGCAGGCCCAAAGCCTGCCCGAGATCGCGGGCAAGCTTACGGCCCCCTGACCAAGCCCGACCCCAACCCGGGCAGGACACCGGCCAAAGCCCGCTCCACCGCCCTCACTGCCACCCGTCCCAAAGCCCCCGGTGGTGTAGACCTCTGACGGCAACGCTGACGGCAACAGGGCCGGACAACAACGCACTTCCACGCACCTCGGCGTACCGGTAGATTGCCGCTCACCTGCGAAAACGCAGTCAGGAAGGGGCCGCCTATCACACGTACTATGTGCTGGCAGGGGCCACGCCGGTCCTGGTTCACAATTGCGGCGAAGATACGCCGGGGCTTCTTAGCAAAGAACATCAGCCAATTGGCGACCCGAATGCAAGGGGTGGAATCTACGCCCTGGTTTCGGAAAGCGGAGTGGTGCAGCGAACAGGCATGGCAACGGACTTGGCCGATCGCTTGGCCACCCACGCAAGGACGTATCCGGAACTCAACGGCGTGGTCCTCTATCGTACTGACGACCGGGCGGCCAGAAGGGGCCTGGAGGAAATGTCGGAGCGATGGTTCACCCCGGTACTTGCCGGACAGATGGCCATCAATTTGAAGAACCCGAGGCGCGAAAAGTACTTGCAGGCGGCTAGGGATTTCTTGGACACGTGGAGTGGTGGGACGGGATGAGTGCTACCGGTATCGGAGCGTTTGAAAATGATGGAGCCCAGGACCTCTGCTACGACTTGAGGCAAGCAGGTCTCGACAGCGCGCTTGATGTTCTGAGGTCTTCCTGGAAAACCGTTGTGGAGCTAGCGGCCGACGAATACCTGGAGAAGGACTACGCTGAGTCTGCAGTTGCTGCGGCAGCCATCGTTGTCGCGAAAATGACTCACGATGCCGAGATCCTGGAGCTCAATGGCGTCAATGAGGTGATCCCGGAGATTGGGGAGGATATGCCGAATATGGCTATTTCTGCTCTGCGGAGGATTCTTGGAGACAACTCCGAGCTGTATGAGCTGTGGATCGATAGCGGAAGAGGGGATGCCTGGCAAGAGGGCGTGGAAGCGATCATTGCAAGCCTTCGGGCGGACGCATAGATTTCCCGCCCACGCTTAAATGGGTAGAAACGCCGCCGGGCCCTCATCGACAGTGATGTCGATGAGGGCCCGGCGGCGTTGACGTCACCAGTTGACGTCAGTTGGTGGGGACCAAGATCCCACTTGTGGGCGGATCGTCGTCATCGCCGCGGTCGGCAGGTTCGGTCTCGGGAGTGCGGAGTGCGTGGCCGAGGAGGTCGATGGCGTCGCGTTGGATGCGGAGTCTGACGTGGGCGTAGACGGTGGCGGTGACGCCGATGTGGGCGTGGCCGAGCAGCTCCTTGATGACGACGAGTTCGACGCCTTGGTCCAGGAGCAGGGTCGCGGTGGAGTGCCGGAGGTCATGGAAGCGGATCCGGCGGACGCCGGCCTGGTGAAGCATCGTGGCGAAGCGCCGGTTGAGGGTGCTGGGCTCGACCGGGAGTGCGCTGCTCGGCGCGGTGAAGATGTAGCCGCGTGGGTTCCAGCCCAGCCCGGCCGCCCCGTGTTCGGCCCGCTGGCGGGCACGGTGCTCGCGCAGGTCGTGCACGCAGGCGGTGGGCAGGGCGATGCGACGCTCGGACGCGTGGGTCTTGGTGGGGAACACCACCAGCCCGTTCTCACTGGTGCGTTGCAGTGAGCGTCGGATCACGGCCGTGCCGGCGTTGAGGTCGACGTCTTCCCATGTGAGGGCGAGGAGTTCGCCCCTGCGCAGGCCGGTGTGGAGGGCGAGGTGCACCACGGGGAACAGCGGGTGATTGCGGGTGGTGTCGAGCAGCTGGCGGGCCTCGTCGACGGTCAGGGGTTCGACGCGTCGGGGGCGGGGTGTGCCGAGGCGGACGTTGCGGGCCGCGTTGCGGGGGACCTCCTCTTCCTGGACGGCATGCTCCAACGCGGTCTTGAGGACGGTGTGGATGTAGGTGAGGGTGAGCGCGCTCAACTGCCGGCGGCAGCAGCGGCCTGCGGCACAGCAGCGCTGCTGCTCTTCGTGCCGCTGGTGGTCGATGCGACGGGCGCAGCACTGGCAGCGGGTGCGCAGGCCGTCAAGCCAGGTGCGGATGTCCTTGGCAGTGAGCTTGGAGAGCTTCTTGGTACCCAGGCCCGGGATGATGTACAGGCGGGCGACGGCGGCGTAGCGGACGTGCGTGGTTTCGCGTAGGAGGTGCACCGCGACCGTGTCGAGCCAGTAGGTGATCCAGTTGCCGACGGTGCCTTGAGCATGGACGACGGGGACGCCCCGGTTGCTGGCAGCCTTGGCCGCGGTGAGCTTGTCCATCGCCTCGTTGCGGGTCTTGCCGTAGACGTGGAGACGCTGGCGGGTGCCGTCGGAGGCGAGCACGAAGGCTGCGGCTTCCCAGCGGCCGTCCTTGCGCTGGAACACGGTTCCTTCGCCGTTGGCGCGGTTCTTCTTCTGGTCGGCCATTAGGCCGCGTCCTCCAGTCGGGATGCCACGAAGGCGCGGTACGAGCCGTGCGGGATGCGGCGGGATCGACCGATGGTGATCGAGCGCAGCCGGTTGGTGCGGATCAGGTCGTAAACCGCCGAGCGGCCGAGCTTCAGTCGGGCCATCACCTCGGGGATGGTCAGCAGGTCGTCGTCGGACATCGGTCGCCCCCTGCTCGTTCGAGAGCTTGGTCGAGGGCCGCGCGCCAGCGGACGCGTTCGGCGACGGCGCGCAGGAGGCGGGTGGCGAGGGGTGCGACGTCGGGGTCGCCGGGGTGTACGAGGGCCCAGAGGTAGCGGTGCGGGTCGGGGGCTGTGTCGTTGCGGCCGAGGATGTCGAGGACCCAGGCGCGGCGCTCCGCGCGGTGGTCGGTGAGGGTCTTGCCGGACCACTTGCGGGAGACGAGGACTCGGCGGCCGCCGTAGCCGAGGTGTTCGCGCTTGTGGGCCCTGGCGCGGCAGGCGCCGGGGCGCAGGCCGGGGTGGGCGTTCTTCGGTTGGACGCCGTAGAGGAGCCAGTTGGCGCAGGCCGGCGTGCAGGGTTCGAGCTGGAGCACGGCGGCGAGGCGGTCGACGTGGGTCTGCTCGGGGTCGCTGGCGGGGGTGTGGCACTCGGCGACGCTCTTGGTCAGGTACTTGGTGAGGTAGCGGACGCAGCGGTTGGCCTCGGGGGAACCGATCAGCACGCCCTGGGCGTCGAGCTGGGTGCCGAAGCGGGCGACGTGGAGGGGTTGGGTGTGCGGGTCGGCGTCGAGGAGGTCGAGGGCTTCGTCCCAGGTGGCCAGCGGCGTGCCGGTGGCGGGGTCGACGTAGCTCTCGTGCTCGGGCGACCAGGTGGGAGCAGTCTCCGGTGTGTACCGAGGGCGGTCGCAGGCGGGCCACCAGACCTGGTGGTAGGTGGCCGCGACGACCCGGCGCAGGTCGTTGCGGGAGATGGTTCCGCGCAGGGCGAGGTGGAGGTGCGGGGCGAGGCGTCGTTGCGGTTCGACCACGGCGAAGTACTGGACGTCGTAGCCGACGAAGCGGCGTAGGTTCTGGATGAAGCGGTCGATGAGCTTGGGGAAGTGCAGGGCGTCGCGGGCGGCTTGCAGGTAGTCGTAGGCGGCCGGGTCGACCGGAGTGCCGTCGGCGCGGACCCGGCCGTAGGAGGGCAGCGTGAGCGTCAGGAAGAGCGAGGGACGGAACGTCTTGCCGTCCGCGGCGGTGTACGCCCTGCCGAGCGTGCGGGCCTCGATCGGGCGGCGGGGCAGGTCCGGTGTGTCCTGGCGGCGGCGGGTGGAGCGGACCCGGCGGGCGGCGGTGCCCGGGGTGAGGCTGCCGCGGGTGCCGCTGTGTCGCTACCGAGCCTGCCTACGCCGACCGCCCCAACGAGGACTTCGTAGCCGCCAGTCCGAACGCCGTCGTCCTGCTCGACGGCGCCGGCACCCCTGCCGGGTCGGACAGCGGCTGCACTCATGGGGTGGCGTGGTACGTCTCCCGGCTTGGCGTCAGCCTGCTGGCTGCGGCGACCAACCGACCGGACCGGCCCCTCGTCGAGTGCCTGGCCGACGCGATCGCCAATACTGCCGAACTCCACGCGGACACATGTGACGTCACCCACCCCGGGACGCCGTCAGCAACAATGATCGCCACCCGGCTTACCGAGGACCAGGTCGAGTACCTGGTTCTGGCTGACTCCACCCTCGTCCTCGAACCCGCCGACGGACGCCCCCCGGTACCCGTCACCGACGACCGCGAGGCCCAGGTCGGCCGGGGCCTGCGCGGGCCCATGGACGCCGAGGCCACCGGCACCCCGGCGCACACGGCTGCCCACCGCGCGTACGTCGAAGCCATGCGCGCCCACCGCAACCGGACCGGCGGGTTCTGGGTGGCCGCCGCCGACCCGGCTGCCGCGCACGAGGCCCTCGCCGGCAGCATCCCCCGCGCCGAACTCGCGGGCTTCACGCTCTTCAGCGACGGTGCGTCCCGCTTGGTCGACCGCTTCGCGCTGGCCGACTGGTCTCAGGCCCTCATGCTCGTTCGCGAACAGGGGCCAGCCGAATTGATCCGTCAGGTTCGTGTTGCCGAACACGACGATGCCGACGGCAAGCGTTGGCCCCGGGGT
Source organism: Kitasatospora sp. NPDC048239 (assembly GCF_043202015.1). Classification (NCBI taxonomy): domain Bacteria; kingdom Bacillati; phylum Actinomycetota; class Actinomycetes; order Kitasatosporales; family Streptomycetaceae; genus Kitasatospora; species Kitasatospora sp. NPDC048239. The sequence continues at coordinate 301,865 of NZ_JBICZP010000006.1, forward strand.
AAGGCCCACGACGACACTGCCGTTGCCTCCGTCACTCTGTAGCCGCGTCAGCTCGGAACGCTTGCCGGGTCACTGCCGAATTCAGCTGTACTAGGTCAAGGGCGCGCGCCCTGCGCGCGCTGCTGCCCCGCCCGCGGCGGCCGACGCCGGGCGTGCGGGCTGGCGCCCGGTCCCGGCGCGACCGCCAGGACGGGGCAGCGCGATGGCTGGGGCCGGCGGCTCCACGGTTTTACCCACCTGTCAGGACCAGGACCCGCGCCGAGCAAGAACGGGGGGCCACTCGGCCAAATTGCGGTCAGGCCCAGAAGCCCTGACCGAGTCGCAGCAGCTTACGGCCCCCCGATCATGCTCGGCCCCAGACCAGACAGGACACCGGCCAAACCGCTCCACCGCCGGCGATCGCATCTGACGGCCCGTCGTGGTGTAGACCACTGACAGCAACGCTGACGGCAACAGAGGCGGACAACAGTGCACTTCCAGGGGCCTCGGCGGACGGGTAGATTGCCGCTCACCTGCGAAAACGCAGTCAGGAAGGGGTCGCCTCTCGCACGTACTATGTGCTCGCGGGTACCACGCCGGTTCTCGTGCGCAACAGTTCGTGTGACAGGTTCTCCAATTTGGAGCCGAATGACCCTGTCCATCCCATGACGCCAATGCCGCTGGAGAAGCTGCAAGGTGCCACTGGGAAGTTCATCTACGCGGTAATGCCTGGTGGTGAGCTTCGTGTCACGCGACTCGGTGGTCAGTATGGTCATATCGATCTTGCGCAGGGTGGCGATGTAGTGGCTGCTGGTGAATTCAAGATGTATAGTGGCCGCCTAAAGGAGATAGATAACCGGTCGGGCCACTACCAACCCGGCGGTGACAGTGCTCGGAGTGCGGCCGAGGAGGCGTTCCGGAACGCGGGCTTCGACGTGGGGGCGAATACTTACAAGGAACGTTGGTAGGTTGACGTGGAGCTCGCGGAAGACAGGTGAACTAAGCAGATGGGCACAGAAGAGGCACCTCGGTCGGGGATGGCCAGTTCTCTAATTGGCCAGTTCTCCGAGATCTCTCGTCTTCTTGATGAGAGCCAGTCGACGTTGATCATTGACCCGATACTGGCGCGGATAGCTAACGATGCTGAAGCTCGCGGAGACTTTGGGGAGCTGAAGTCGGCCATTCTCTGGGCGCTCCACTCGGGTAAGGCTTATGCGTCCTGCGAGATCGTTCAATTCTATGGATTCAGATTCAGATGGCCATGGCTGAAGAAAGAGATCGAGGATATGCTTCTCGACAAGGCCGAAAAGGTGGATTTTCGGGCCATGAGGGCCTACGAATTGATGCTTGAGGCATTTGATGACAATTGGGAAGACCGTGATCTCTTCCCTTCGCTAGAGGCTTAACCATTTCGTGCAAGATGCCCCGCCAGAATGGGTTCTGGCGGGGCATCTTGGCGTCTTGACGGTAACGTCAGCGGACGGTCGCTGCGTAAAGTGGCGGATCGTCGCCGTCGGGCTGGGTGGTGGGGTCTGCTGGGTGGCGGAGGGCGTTGCTCAGGGCGTCGATGGCCTGGCGCTGGAGGCGGAGCCGGACGTGGGCGTAGACGGTGGCGGTTACACCGATGTGGGCGTGGCCCCTTCGACCGGGGCACCGTTGGGCCGGGTGAAGACGTAGCCGCTGTCCAGCCAGCCCGCGCCCGTCGTCTCGCGTTCCTGGCGCTGCTGGTCGCGGTGGCGTACGAGTGAGCGCAGGCACGGGGTTGGCAGAGCGATGCGCCGCTCGGAGCTCTGGGTCTTCGTCGGGAGGGCGATGAGGCCGCAGGAGTTGGTGCGCTGGAGGGTATGGCGGATGCTGGCAGTGCCGCCTGCGAGGTCGAGGTCTTCCCAGCGCAGCCCAAGGAGTTCGCCCTTGCGGAGCCCGGTGTGCAGGGCCAGTTCGAACAGCGCCTGAGGCCGGTGGGCGTGGGTGGCGGCCAGGAGCTGACGTGCCTCGTCGGCGGTGAGGGGTTCGAAGCGGCGGGGTCGGGGTGTGCCCATGCGGACGTTGCGGGTGGTGTCGAGGCTGCGTGCGCAGCACTGGCAGCGGGTGCGGAGCTGGTCGAGCCAGGTGCGGACGTCCTTGGCGGTGAGCTTGGCGAGCTTCTTCCGGCCGGGGATGAGGTAGAGGCGGGTGCAGGCGGTGTAGCGGGTGTGGGTGTTCTCGCGGAGCCGGTGGATGGCGACGGTCTCCAGCCAGTAGGTGAGGAACGCTGCGACGCTGCCTTGCACGGAGTGGGGTGGGGACGCCGCGGTTGCTGGTGGCGATCTTCTCGGTGAGTTTGGCCAGGGCGTCCTTGCAGGTGTTGCCGTAGACGCGGACGCGCTTGCGGGTATCGCCGACGGCCAGGACGTGGCCGGCGGCTTCCCAAAGTCCGTCCTTGCGCTGGTAGACGGTGCCGTCCCCGTTGGCGCGGCTGCGGCGGGAGGCGGGGGTGTCGCGGGGTGTGGTCATCAGGCGGCCTCCTGTTCGAGTCGGGTGCGGATGAAGGCGGTGAGGGCGTGAGTCGGGATGCGGCGGGAGCGGCCGAGGGTGATCGAGCCGAGTTGCCGGGTGCGGAGCAGGTCGTAGACGGCAGAGCGGCCGAGTTGGAGGCAGGCCATGACCTGGGGGACTGTCAGCAGTTCCGCCGACGCGGGTGGGATCACGGGCAGTCCTCGCCTTCGTGCCTGAACTGCCGTTCGTTGGCGCGGTTGTGCCGGACGGTGGCGGCGAGGAGTTCTCGACGGGGCCGTCGACCAGGAGGGTGGGGAGGACGTCACCGTTTCGGCGGATGACGAGGGGCGGTAGTCGGGCGGGATGATGCGGCTGCGGTCGGAGCAGGCGAGGACGGTGCTGTCCCACATGGCCATCAGGCGGGGTGGTGCCGGGGTGTCCTCGGCTGGGCGCGGGGTTCCTGGGAAGTCGAACAGTTCTTTCGCCGTTGGGGCCTTTGAGGTGTTCAAGGTCGTCGGCGAGGGCCTGTAGTGCCTTTTTGGCCCTGGCTCGTTGGACCAGGGCGAACTGGACCACTTCGCGGTCGAGGTCGGTTGCACCTGGCTCGTGGCATTGGCCCAGGGCACGGGGGTGAGCTCGGAGTGCAAGCTGCTGTGTTCCGGCCCGCGTTTGAGTGCTGGGGTGTGGCGCCGCGTCGGGACTTGAGGACGGATGCGCGCAACAGCCGTTCCACGGTCGCGCTCGGTGTGGTGGGTGCACCGTTCGAGGGCGTGCTGCGCTACTGGTGCCGTTCGTGGGTGTCGGGGGAGGTCGACCGGCTGCGGGACTTGGCGGTCTTCTCGATCACGGCTGAGGAGTGGCCGAACTGCCGGGAGCGGCTGGAGAAGCGCATCGCGTAGTCAGCAGCGGACCCGGCTGGACGTGGTGGAGATGCTGCTTCGAGCGATCGGGTACGGGTGGGCCGCGGGCTCGGCGCTGTCGGAGATACCTCGCGAGCGGCCGCTCGCCATCGCGGGACTGGCCCGCGATGGCGGTTGCGTGGTGGCTCAGTTGAGCCTGGTGGTGGCGTAGGCCTCGATGGCGTCGCGCTGGTAGGCGGCCAGCCCTCTTCCTGGACTGCTCCAGTTCGGCGATCGTGCGGGAGACGGTGTCGGCCAGGGCATCGAGCCGGTCCCGTTCCGCGAGCAGCCGCCGGTGGTGGTCCCGCAGGGCAGCCACCTCGTCGACCTGCGCGGCAAGGATCCGGCCGATCTCCGGCAGCCCGACGCCCAACGGCCGCAGCACGAGGATCTGTTGCAACAGCAGAAGCTGCTGCTCCTCGTAGTAGCGGTAACCGTTGGCGCCGATCCGGGCCGGCGGGAGCAGGCCGGTCTCGTCGTCGTGGCGCAGTGTCCGGGCGGTCACGCCTGGCATCCGAGCCACCTCTGAGATCGGCCAGTCCATCACGACTCCTGCACGTGTGTGTCGCCGGGCCGGTCTCTCCGGCCCTGGTCACGACGGTAGGAGTTGCCGCAACGGCAACCACAACCCCGAGATCCATGTTCCTCGCAGTCGAACAGGCATGGCCGCCCGTGCCGCGGCAACCCAGCTGCCACCACCGCTGGCAGCGGTGGTCTTGTGCTACCGCGCGTCAGTCCTGGCTGGAGCGGTTCGGCTGGTTGCTGCGGCTTGGCGTGCTGGGGCCGGCGGTCGGAGATCGGAGGATGGTAGCGGTGCCGGCTTTGAGATCGATCCCGGTCTTGGGGGGTGCACCATCGTTCTCGTCATCGCGGAGGACCAGCTCGATGCGGCGCTGCTCCAGTTGCACCCGTTTGCTGGGGTAGAGGAGGGCGTGAAGCTCCTCGGTCGCGGTGGCTCCGACCCCGCGTTCGCCCGATTCGTTGCGCCGGTGCAGGTGCTGAAGTACCCATGCGGGCCGCTGGGCCCGCAGCACGAGTTGCCTCGCGGCGGCCAGGAGGAAGAACCCCGCGACCAGGGCGGCGGGAAACAGCAGGCTTCCCGCGACGCTCACCATACTCAGCATGCCCGGGTAACGTCCGGTCAGCCAAAGCCAGTTCCCTAGTGCGTGCGGGCCAACCGGCTTTGTTCGCCAGTGCACGTCGGCTGTCAGCCGCCCTACCGCGACGGCGTGCCGGATGTCCGGGTGTTCCGGAGGCCGGGCGGGGTGCTGGCTCGCTGGCCGTAATCAAGTGGGCTGTGGCGGTGGGGAGTTCGGTCCGGGTTTGGAGGGATGTGGCGGACGCCTCTGGACCGGGAGGCTACCGGGCCGGTTGTCGGTGGGGAGCGTGGCTCACCGGTGCGACGGTGATCATGGGTTGGAAGTGGGCGAGCTCGGCAGGCTCGCCCACCGGGGCGCCGTCGGCTTCGATCCAGGCGTGTGCCCGGAAGGGGGCGAGTCGTACGCCGGTGCGCCAGGTCGGCCAGCTGCCGTGCAGTCGGCAGAGCAGGGCGGCGGCCAGTGAGCGTTGCAGGCATCCCTGGCCGGCGCAGCGCACGCTGAGCGCGACCACGGTCTGCCGGGCCACGGCGGCCTGTGCCGGGGTGGCGGGCCGTGCGCCGCGCCGCAGGTGCAGGAGGAGGCGGCGGATCCGGTGCGGCGGCAGCGTTTCGAGGAGCCGGGCCAGTGCGATCGCGGTGAGCGCGGCAGGGCGGTTGCGCCAGGGCGGCCGGGCGACGGGTTCCGCGTGCGGCAGGCTCATTCGGTGATCAACCCGGCGGCGGTGAGGCTCCGGTGCAGGCTCTCCACGTCGGTGCGGGCCTGGTCGGCGGTGACCGGGTAGCGCTCGGCCAGGACATCGGCGGCCTGTTCCACCGAGCGGCCGTCGATGAGCGTGCGCAGGATCAGGACGCCCGTGCGGTTCAACTGGAAGTAGCGGCCCGCCCGTTCGTCGAGCAGGACGCCCCCCGCCTCGGTCTCGGTCAGCGTCACGTCCGCGCGCAGCTTCGCTGCCATCAGTGCCCTCCAGGGGTCGGTGAGGTGCCGGTGTTGCGGTGTCCGCCGTCCGCGGCGGCGGGGGCGGGGGCGGGAGCGGGGGCCGTGCGGTGGGTGGTCCGCGCGCGGAGCCACTGCTCGCAGCCGAGGGTGGCGTCCAGCGCGGCGTAGGAGGTGCCGGGCGGGTAGAGGCCGACGCAGGCCCGGCGCAGCGCGGCGGCGTCGATCAGTCCGGCCGCGGCCAGCGCGCTCTGTTCGGTGAGGTCGGCCAGTTGGCGGCGGTGGCGGGCCAGGCCCTCGTACGCGTCGGGGCTGAAGTCGCCCTTGCCCGGTCGGCGCAGCAGGTGCGCGGGCACCACGCCGGCCATCGCCAGGGTCAGCAGCGGCTTGTAGGCGAAGGGGGTGCCGAGCAGCGCGGGGTCGGCGGCCAGGCAGGCCTCGATGACGTGGTCGTCCAGGAACGGCACGGTGTAGGGCGTACCGACCCGGGCGGTGAGCTCGACGGCCTGCCGCATCGCGCCGGCGCTGTGGTGCACCATGTGCAGCAGTTGGTGCTGCGCGTGCACGGGAGCCAGCGGCTCGGCCCCGGTGGCCGCGGCGAGCAGCTGGGCCCGGACGGTGTGGACCGCCTCGGAGTCCGCCCACGGGGGGAGGCGCGGCGGCACGCCCCAGCCCAGCAGCGTCGTCCCGTGCGGAGGGGTGGTGGCCGCGAGGTGCTCGGCCGCGTCGGCCAGCCACTCCCGGTAGCTGCGCCGGTCGGCCAGTGCCCGCAGCGATGGCCCCAGCCGCCAGCGCAGCCGCGCCCGGTGGCCGTGCAGATGCCGCGCCGCCGTCACCGGGTGGCGGCGGGCGATCGCGCGCAGGTAGGCGGGCATGAGCTGCAGCACCTCGTCACCGCCCTCGCCGCTGATCCGGAGCCGGGCGCCGCGGGCGCCCAGTTCGCGGGCCACGTGCTCGTCGCGGGCCCGCGTCCTGGTCCAGGCGAACGGTTCGTCGCCCTGTTCGCCCGGATGCTCCAGTCCGGCGAACATCGCGGGGAGCGTCTCGGCTCCCACCAGGAGTCGGGCGCCGGGCAGTTCGGCGGCGGCGGCCGCCGCCCACGGGGCGTCGCCGTGCAGTTGGTCGACCGAGCCGAAGGTCACGGTCAGGAGGTCGCCCGGACCGCGCGCCGCCAGGAAGCTCAGCGGCGTGGAGTCCAGGCCGCCGGACAGGTCGCTGGCGATCAGTCCGCCGGGGGCGGTGCGGGCCGCAACGGCGAGTCGAAGCGCCTCCCTGACCGCCTCGGCGGCCTCGGCGGGTGGACGCCGGGGTGCGGGCGGACGCCAGCGGCGCACGGTGCGAACGGGTCCGTCCGGTGCGAGCAGCGCGCTGTGGTCGTAGGGGACGGACTCGACGCCGGTCCACAGGGAGAGCAGGCCCAGCGGGTGGGGCAGCGGGTGCAGCAGGCGCAGGGCGAGCCGCTCGGTTGCCACGGTCTGCCCGGTCAACTCGGCGAGGACGTCCGCCCGGTCGGCGAGGACCGGCAGGCCGTTCACCCGTGCGTGATGCAGCCGGCGCAGTCCGGACAGGGTGCCCTGGGCGCGGACCGTGCCGTGCGCGCTGACCAGCAGGTGGAAGCTGCCGTCCAACCGGTCGGCCAGCGCGGTGAGGTCGGCGCCGTCCGGCCGTTCGGCGTGGCGGCGCAGGGCGGCGGTGTCGGCGCTGCTGTGGCCGAGAACGGCCAGGTGCACCTCGCCGGCGCGGGCGGAGACGAGCTCCGCCGTCGGCCAGTCCCCGATGATCCAGGGCCGGCCCGACGGGTGGTGCAGGACACGGGCGGCGCCCGTGTCCTGCACCGCGGCCACGGCCGAGGGTGCTTCGGTGTCCGGCAGGACCACGAACCAGGTCCTCGGGTGACCACTCATCGTCCGACCTGCTCAGATGAGGTAGAAGCCGTGGCCGTCGAAGACGTCGCCGATGATGAAGCCTCGGGTCAGCTCGGCGAAGTCGCCCAGCTCGATCAGCATCGGGGGCTCGTAGATGTCACTCATGGCAGTTCCTCTCGCTTGACGGGGACATGCAATTTTCTTGGCCGACCGGGCGTCATCCAACCAGCGCGGCCGCGCACCGGCCAACGGGGGCGCACGCGCGCCGCAGTACATTCCGCCACCGGTGCCCCGGCGGCGCGCGGCGGGGTTCCGGACGGCACTCGAGCGGACACCAACCATCGTCGGCGTCCGATGCTGCAAGGCAGCTGATGGCATGTGACAGTGGCGTGCCCGCACCTTCGAAGGGCTGGGCCGATGACAGATTTTGACCGTTCACACGACTAACCGTCGTCACGGAACGCACGTGAACAGCTCTTGTTGCGGCCTCGAACGGCCGGATCCGCACCGCCCCGACGGTCGTTTTGCGCCCCCCGGCGGGACGCGCGCTCAGTTCCCGGGGAGCAAGCGGGTTGTGGTGGTGGGGAGTTTGGTCCACCAGTGGTCGTAGCGGCGGTAGGGGGTGGGGTCACGGTCGGCGAGGAGGGTGGTCAGGGAGTGGGCCTCGGTGGCGAGTTGGGTCCAGGTGCCGTCGGGGAGGTCGTGGAAGGCGGCTGCCTCGATGCCTTGTTCGGTGGGGCGCCAGACGCCGGCGACGTGGCCGTCGACCAGGAGGGTGGGGAGGACGTCGCCGTTCTTGCGGATGACGAGGGGGCGGTACTCGGGTGGGATGAGGCGGCTGCGGTCGGCGTAGGCGAGGAGGACGCTGTCCCACATGGCCATCAGGCGGGGTGGGGCCGGGGTGTCCTCGGCCGGGCGGGGGGCTCCTGGGATGTCGAAGAGTTCCTCGCTGTTCGGGCCTTCGAGGTGTTCGAGGTCGTCGGCCAGGGCGGCGAGTGCCTTGCGGGCCCTCGTGCGTTGGACCAGGGCGAACTGGGCGACGTCCGCCACCGAGGCCGGTCCGAAGCCTTCGAGGTAGCGCCGGGCCAGGGTTTGGAGGGACGCGTCGGAGGTGGCCGCGTCGGCGAGGGTCGGGCGGGTCCGGGGTGCGATGTACGCGGGGCGGTGGCCGAAGGACCAGGGTGGGGTGGTCGGGGCGTGGAGGAGTGGCGCGATCTGCCGCAGCCCCCACCATGCTCCGGGTTGCGGGGGCGCGCCCAGCCGTTGTTCGAGCCAGGCCTCGTACTCCGCGTTCGTGCGGGGCTGGTCGGCGAACGCCAGGATCTCCGGGACCAGCGCGTCGGCGTCCTCGGCGGTCAGCCCTGAGGCGGTGAAGCGGTCGCCGAGTCTGGAGGCGCGGACGGATGGTTGCACGGCTTCGTGGAAGGCCCGGTAGTCGTCGGCGTGGACGGCGTGCAGGGTGATCCGCATCAGGGTCGACTTGACGACGGTCCGGGTGGTGAAGGCGTCGTCGAGGTCGGCCGGGTCGAAGTCGGTGACCCGGTTCCAGAGTGCGATGTAGGGGGAGGCGGCCTGCTGGGCCTGCAGTGCGACCACGCGCCGGACTGCTTCGGCGACGTCGAGGTTCTCCCGATTGAGGAGCAACTGCCGGGCGAGTGTGGAGCGGTTGAGCTCCTGGGCGGTGATTCGCATGCGGTGATCGTCTCGCACCCGGCGCCGCGGTGGTGAAGCGGCCCTGCCCGGGGGATTGTCGGGGCAGGGCCGTTCGGCGTCAGGCGGTGAAGCGGGGGTCGCGGGCTTCGATGGCTTGGACGAAGGCGGTCCATTCGGCCTGGTCGAAGGCGAGGTGGGGGCGGGTGGGGCTCTTGTCGTCGCCGAGCCAGACGTCGCCGTTGGGGAAGCGGGCGATGATCACGCAGTCGCCGTTGCCGTCGCCGGAGAAGGGGGACTTGGTCCAGTCGGCGTCGGTGGGGTCGTGGTCGTACGGATCGTGCTTCTGGCTCACGTCAGCTCTTCCAGCTTGCGTTCAAGGGCGGCGATGGTGTCCTCCGGGGACAACGCGCACCGCTTGACACGGGCGATGGCCCGCTCGGCTCGCCGTACGTCGCGTCCCGTTCTACGCGGGAGCATACCGCCGACGGCTTCGATGAAGGCGAAGCCGTTTTCGGCATCGTCGGGGAACCGCATCACGGTGATTCCCGACGAGAGAATGCCTGGCCGTCCGGCACTCAGTGGCACTATGCGCAACGTGACGTTGGGGTACTGGGCAACCTTGATCGCGTGCCTGATCTGGTCCGCGAGCACAGTCTCGTCGCCCGCCACGAGCAGCGCGACCTCGCCGAAATAGGCCTCGAACGTGAGCACAGGGTCCTGCGTCAGTCGACGCTGGCGCAGGACTCGGACCTCCGTTCCCGCCTCGACGCGCTCCTCGTTGGGGGAATCGAGGCCTGCGGCGATCATTTCCTTGGCATAGCCCTCCGTCTGCGCCAACCCAGGGAACGCGGAGGGGAAGTAGTTCAGCATGTGCGAGGCGTCGGCTTCGAGGGCCAGGTACTCCGCGAAGGCCGGAGTGATCGCCTCGGCGTAGTCGAGGTCACGCCACCACTGCTTGGTGGGACCGGTCCCGAGCAGGCTCTCCAGGTCCTCCCGCTCCTGGCCGGTGACGCCCGCGTGGTTCAGCAGCATGGCGAGGTCGGCTGCGTTGATCGGCTGTTGGGCCCGTTCGATTCTGCTGAGCCGCCCGGCGCTCCAGCCCTTCAGGCCGGCCGTCATGTCGATGAGCGTCTTGTTGTTTTCCAGCCGCCAGGCTCGCAGCTCGTCGCCGAGGCGGATCTGCCTGATCGCTGACAGGTCCTTGCTCAAGTTGCGCCCCTCCCTTCGGGTGTGGACGACCAGTCTCGCCAGACGAGGGCCCTGGACTCAAGTCAGATTCAAGATCAATTAATTTCTTGAGCCATTGCGATTGCGGTTTCGATTTTGGATGCCCCACACTCAACGTGACCGCACAGACACGCTCCTGACGGGGCGTCGAGATGCGAAGAGGGGCGAACCATGTCCACTGTGAGCAGGCCTGTCCTCCATTCTTGGGAGGCGATCCTCACCGAGCACGACCGCTCTGTGCGTACCGCCCGTCACCAGGTCCGCCAGCGACTCACCGAGTGGGGGTGGCAGGGCGAGCGTGTCGACGACCTCGTCCTGATCACCTCCGAGCTCGTCACCAACGCCGTCGTCCACGCCTGTCGGGGCGATGGCGAAGTGCGGCTCTACCTCCAGGAGTTCGGTGGTGACTGCCGTCTGGAGGTGTGGGACCCGCGTTTCGACCTGCCGTTGCAGGAGCGCCGGCCCCGCCGGTTCGGCGAGGGTGGGCGAGGGATCGAGCTGGTCCGGGAGTTGGCGTTCGACTTCGGTGTGGTCATACGGCGAGGTGCGGGCAAACGCGTCTGGGTGCGCGTCCTGCTCGCCGAGGACAACCAGCCCGTACCCCTGAGGAGTTGAGAGACATGGTCTGCCGCCGTCCAGCCGGACGTGATCACGCCGCGCGCGAAGGTCATCCGGTCCAGAGGCCCAGCCGGCCCACCAACCGCCCCACCGTCGCCGAGCTGGTCGCCGCGGCGATCGTGTTCGCGGTGAGCCTCGCGCTCGCCTTCGTCGCCGCGGCCCTGGTCGCCCCCGGGGAGCCGGCCGCCGCCCGGGTGGTCTGGTGGACGACCCTCGCCGCCGCCCTGATGCGGGGCGTCGGCTGGTCGGACCGCGCCGTCGACCGCTGGCACCGCCGTCGAGATTCCACCGACGAGAACGAGTAACGAGTAGTGACAGCACAGGCTCCACCCGGAAGGAACCCGACATGCACCCCGCCGCCATCGCCCACCGCGACGCCACCGCGCTCCAGGCGCGCTGCGAGGTCACGGGCGTCCGCTGGACGACCGACCTCGACCCCCAGTACGAGAACACCGCCGTGATCCCCGACGGCCGCTGGCAGCCCGCCCCCGACGGCTACGTCGAGCGGTTCACGCCCGGCATCTTCAACCGGGACAGCGGCCTGGTCGAACTGTTCCGGCTGCCCGTCGCCATCGACAGCCGGGCCGCGCTGGCCGGGTTCGTCGCGGGCCTCGGCGACCCGTACCCCGTCACCCTCGGTGAGACCAGCGACCCCGCCGAGGCGCTCACCACCCACACCGCCCCCGACACCGGCCGCAGGCTCGGCCTGCACGTCGACAACCACCAGAAACTGCCCTACGCCGCCCGGGAGACCGCCCGCCGACGACTCTGTGTCAACCTCGGCCCCGGCACCCGCTACCTGCTGCTCGCCGACACCGACATCAAGTCCGTCTGCCGCACCATCCACGAGCGGTACGACAACCGCCACCCGGACACCGAGGACCTGCGGTACTTCGTCATCCTGCGCCGCCCGCTGCGGGTCCTGCGGCTGCGGATCGAGCCCGGGGAGGGATTCCTCGCGCCGACGGCCGTCCTGCCCTACGACGAGTCGACCGAGGGCCAGGCCGAACCGTCCGACACGGCCTCCTGGCTCGGCCACTGGGAGCGCGGGGTGTTCGGGCCGCTGGTCTGAACCGTCCCGTCCGGGAGAGCCGCCCGGGAGAGTCACCAGCGAGGGCAGTCCGGCGGGCCCGGCGCGGCAGGCCCGAGGGCGCCCGGATGTGTCAGTCTGGATGGGAAGGCGGTGGGGAGCAGAGAGCGGGGGAGCGACCGAGGTCGGGAGGCCCCGAGATGGCCGAGATCAGGGTGAACGGGGTGTCGCTGTACTACGAGGCCCAGGGCGCCGGGCCAGGCGTGGTGCTGGTGCACGGCTCGTGGAGCGACGCCGACAGCTGGTCACGCGTGATGCCCGGACTGGCCGAGGAGGCCACCGTGGTCGCGTACGACCGGCGCGGGCACAGCCGCAGCGAGGACCTGCTCACCCAGGGTTCGGTGTACGAGGACGCCGCCGACCTGGCCGGCCTGATCGAGGGGCTGGGCCTGGCCCCGGCGTTCGTCTGCGGGGACTCCTACGGCTCGCTGGTCACGCTCCGTCTCGCCGCCGCCCGCCCCGACCTCTTCCGGGGCCTGGCCGTCCACGAGCCGCCCGGGACGGCGATGCTGCTCGCGGACCCGGACCTGCGGCCGATCGGCACCGCCTTCGCCGGCCGGATCGCCGCCGTCCGGGAGCTGCTGGAGGACGCGGAGTCGGCGGCGGCCGCCGAGCTGTTCGTGGAGTCGCTCGCCTTCGGCCCGGGGGCGTGGGCGCAGCTGCCCGCGCCGATCCGGCACACCTACGTCCGGAACGCGCCGACGTACCTGGACGAGCTGCGCGACCCGGACGCGCTGGACCTCGACCTCAACCTGCTCACCCAGTACGGCGAACCGGCCCTGTTGACGCAGAGCGACGACAGCGCGCCGATGTACGGGGAGGTGCTGGACCTGATCGACCTGGCGCTGCCGAAGGCGGAGCGTCACCTGTACACCGGCGCCGGTCACGCTCCGCACCTCTCGCAGCCGGAGCAGTGGGTGAGCGTCACCCTGCCGTGGGTGCTCGGGCGGGAGGGGTAGGGGTCGGTTCGAGGTCCCGTCCGGCTCAGCTCGGTCGGCGGGCGGCCAGGGAGTTCAGCAGGGCCGCGCCGCGTTCGGCGTCGCCGACGCTCACGGCGAACTCGGCGCCCTTGCGGGGGCGGATCACCAGGCACTCGCCGCTCCGGAGCATCACCGTCGTGCCCAGGCCGTTCAGCCGGTAGCCCCAGCCGCCGGCCTGGGCGGGCGTGCGGTGTTCGGCGCGGGCGGAGGCGATGTCCTCGGCGGACCAGCGGCGGACCGGCCAGCCGAGCGGTCCGAAGGCGACGGAGAGTCCGGCGGGTGTGACGACGGCCTGGACCGTGGAGCAGCAGAGCACCGCCACGGACGCGAACGCGGTGGGGAGGACCAGCCCCCAGGGGAGGCCGGTCAGGCCGCCGAGGGTGGCGAGGAGGGCGGCCACGGTGGTGAGGCCGGTGAGGGCGGCGATCAGGGCGAGCCAGGGGTTCGTGGTGCGGGAGAGCCAGGCGAAGCGCGCGCCTTCGGGGATGTCGAGGTGCGGGCCGTCGGCCGGCGGGGCAGCCGGGGCGGGGGCGGGCGCCGGTTGGGCGCTGCGGCGGGCGATCAGCCAGGCGAGCAGGCCCGCGATGGCCGAGGCGGCCACGCCGATCACGACGGCCAGGCCGACCGGTCGGGCGTCCTGCCAGGTGGCGCGGTCCAGGTTGGCGCGGACGATGGACACCTGAGCGGCCGTCAGGAGGGCGCCGGCGGAGAACAGGGCGGGCGCGGTCCAGAGGGGGGTGGCGGTGCCGGTGCCGGTGCCCGGGCTTTGGGTCGCGCGTCGGCCGATGACCTCGACCGTGAGAACGAGGACCGCCCAGATCGCGGCGGGCCCGAGCGAGGCCGCCCAGAGCGGCATCGAGCCGTCGGGGGAGCTGCCGCTCCAGTGGGTGGCGACCGGGTCGGGCAGCCGGTCGGCGGCGATCCAGGGCAGCACGGCCAGGATGACCGTCACCCCGACCGCCCAGGCGGCGGCGCCCCATCGGGCGCGGGTCTTGGGAACCGGTCGGTCGTTCACGCTATCCCCCTGATCATTTCGATGAGATCGGCCCTGCTGTAGCCCTGGAGTGCCGCGTCGCCGACCAGCAGGCGGACCCGGGCGAGGAGGTCGGACCGCTGGTCGGCCCCCTCGGCGACGGTCACGCCGCGGCCGCGGCGGAACTCCAGCACCCCTTCGTCGCGCAGTGTGCGCAGACCGCGCAGGACGGTGTTGGCGTTGACGCCCAGTGCCCGGGAGAGGTCCCGGGCCGGGGGCAGCCGGTCGCCCGGAGCGCATTCGCCCTCGGCGATCGCGCGCCGGATCGCTCCCGCCACCTGCTCGTGCAGGGGGCGGGTGTCGGTGGTGTCCAGCTTCAGCAACATGGTGCTAGTGAACATAGCACCATCTGTTTCTTCGGGCGGAGGGATCTCGGCCGGGCGGATGGCCGAGGGCGTGGCTGTGCGAAGGCGTGGCTGCGGCAAGGCCCGGTGCGGCCACCTCGGGAGGCGGCGGCACCGGGCCTTCGGCTGCTCGGGTGCTCTGGTGCGGACGGCCGGGCGGACGGGAGGGGGTCAGCTCTTGGCGGCGGCCGCGCGTGGCTTCCCGCAGCCGCAGGAGCGGCGGACGACCAGGTGCGCGGGGAAGGTCCGGGCGCCGGCGCCGGCCTCGGGCTCGATGCCCAGGACCAGGTCGACCGCGGTGCGCGCCATGGCGTCCTGCGGGGAGCCCACCGTGGTGAGCGCGGGCCCGGCGATGACGGCCTCGGCGATGTCGTCGAACGCGGCGACCGCGAGATCCTCCGGAACGCGGATGCCCAGGTCGTCGGCGGCCCGGAGCAGGCCGATCGCCTGGTCGTCGGTCGCGCAGAAGACGGCGGTGGGCCGGTCGGGGCGGGCGAGCAGGGTGCGTGCCACGGCGTGGGCGCGGACCCGGTCGAACGGCGCGGTGGTCAGCTGCTCCTCGATGGGTCGGCCGCCGGCGGGCAGGCCGGCGTCGGCCAGGGCGGCGGCCCAGCCCGCGGTGCGGGAGGTGACCGGGTCGCTCGGGCTGAGCGCGAAGGTGCCGCCGAAGCAGTGCACCTCGGCGTGCCCGTGGTCGAGCAGGTGGCGGACGGCCTGTTGGGCGCCGCCCTCGTCGTCGGCGACCACCGCGACGCCGTCGGGGCTCTCCGCGCGGTGGTGGAGCAGGACGACGCGGGTGCCGTCGGTCGCGTCGAAGCCGGTGATGCCGGGGGCGGACGGGTCCTGGGTGACCAGGATCAGGCCGTCGACCTGCATGCCGAGGAAGGCGCGGATGTAGTGCGCCTCGCGTTCGTTGGCGTAGTCGGAGTTGCCGATCAGCAGGAGTCGTCCGCGCTCGGTGGCGGCCTGCTCCACCATGTGCGCGAGCCCGGCGAAGAAGGGCTGCCGGGCGTCCGGGACGACCATGCCGATCAGGTTGCTTCGGCGCCGGGCCATCGCCTGGGCGACGCCGTTGGGCCGGTAGCCCAGCTCCTCGACGGCGGCCAGGACCTTCGCCCGGGTCGCGGCGGCGACGGGGCGCGGGCCGTTGTTGATCACATAACTCACCACGGCGGTGGAGGTGCCGGCCAGCCTGGCCACGTCGTCACGGGTCACTCTTGACATGCGGGTGAGCCTACAGAGGTGTTCGTCCGATGATCGGACGGTCTTGTTGATGGGGGTTGCCCGGTCGGGGCGGTGACGCAGGGTGACGGGCTGGTGGGGTGGTCGGTGCTCTTGGGGTGGGGGGTGTTGTGGAGTGCGAGGGGGCGTGGACGGGAAATGGGGGCGTGGATCTGGTGGTCCGCGCCCCGTTGGGGGTTGCGTGGGCCTGTGTGGGTGGTCCGCGCAGGCCCGGTGCAGCGCGGGAAGTCGGACCGGCCGACTTCCCGCGCCGGCTGCCGGGGTCGCTCCGAGGAGTCGGCGGCGGGGCGGGTGGCGCGTCGGCGCGGTGCTCAGTCGGCGCCGGTGGCGCGCGGCGCCCCTGCGGGGTCGGGGGAGGTGAGGGAGCGGAACGCGACGGGGGAGGAGTCGGGTCTTCTGTCCATGGCTGTGCTACTGCCCTTCGGTTCGACGGCTGTTGGCGGCCAGCCTAGGCATGTCCATGCCATCGAACAATGGGGCAAAGGTCCCGGCCCCGGCACGGCCGGCGTCCGCGGGTCGGCACCCGCGGGTCGGCGTCGCGCAGGCGTCACACCCGCGTGGCGCAGGAGTCACGCCGACCCGTGGAGCGGGCGTCAGTCGCCCAGGCAGTCGCGGACCGCCGCGACGAGGCGGTTGGCGCGCGCGTCACCATGGCCGATCATCCGGTTGGCGACGTACCCGAAGCCGATGCCGAACTCGTCGTCGCCGAAGGCGAACTGGCCGCCCGCGCCGTCGTTTCCGAAGCTGCGGGCGCCCAGCAGCGGGCGGAACGCGGCCGAGTCGAGCAGCACGCCCGAACCCCAGCGGGCGCCCAGGTCGAAGCCGAGCCAGCCCGGGCCGGAGGACAGTTCGCGGACGGCGTCCGTCACGGTGTCCGGGCTCAGCAGCCGCTCCCGGCCGTCGATGCCGGTGACGGCCGCCGCGTACAGGCCCGCCAGTCCGCTCGCGGAGGCGACCGCGCCGGCGCCGGGCAGCTCGATCATGTGCAGCGCCGGGTCGTTCCAGCCGTGCGGCTCGTCCAGGCCCGGGAAGACCAGCGCGCCGTTCATCGTGACGATGCGGGTCAGCAGGTGCTCGGGGCCCGGCATCGGACGGCGGCCCTCGGCCTCGACCAGGCGGGCCAGTCGGCCGAGTTCGCCGGCGGGCAGGCCGAGCCAGGCCCGCAGGTCCAGCGGGTCGCCGACGGCCTGGCGGAAGTACGCGCCCGGGGTGAGGCCGGTGATCCGGCGGACGACCTCGCCGAGCAGGAAGCCGAACACGTGGCCGTGGTACTCGTGCGTGGCGCCGGGCTCCCAGATCGGCTTCTGCTCCTCGATGGCGCGGAC
Organism: Kitasatospora sp. NPDC048239; assembly: GCF_043202015.1. Lineage (NCBI taxonomy): Bacteria > Bacillati > Actinomycetota > Actinomycetes > Kitasatosporales > Streptomycetaceae > Kitasatospora > Kitasatospora sp. NPDC048239. Next base: position 318,628 of record NZ_JBICZP010000006.1, read on the forward strand.
CACCGGGGTCCAGGCGGCGATCTCCTCGAAGGTGAGCACCCGGTCGAGGGCGGGGACGCCCGCGCGGTGGCCGAGGACCATGCGGGAGGTGATGGCCTCCTTGCCGTGCTGTCCGAACTCCGGCCAGTAGCGGCTCACCGGGGCGTCGAGGTCGAGTCGGCCCTGCTGGGCGAGCAGGAGGACGCAGAGGCTGACGATGCCCTTGGCGCAGGAGAAGACCGGGACGACGGTGTCCTGCTCCCAGAGCCGACCGGTGCGCTCGTCCGCGACTCCGCCCCACAGGTCCACGACCTTGCGCCCGTCGGCGAACACGGTGACGGCGGAGCCGAGTTCGGGGAAGTCGGCGAAGTTCTGCGCGAACGCGTCGGCGACGGCCCCGAAGCGTTCGTCGGCCCATCCGCTGTGCTGCTGCATGGCTGGCTCGTTCTCTTCCTGGTGTGCGGAGGCGCGGCGCGAGGCCCGTACCGGTCGACCGGATCACGGTACGGTGGCGTGCCTCCCGGCACGAACGATTTTTCGACCACGCCGACTCGCGATCGCCGGGCCGGGATGGGGGTCGGGCCCGGGGTGGTCGGCCCCAAGATGGTTGGCCCCGGGACGGTCGGCCTCGCGGCGACCTGCGGCGCGGTGCCCGGAGGCCTCAGGGGGCCAGGGCCGCCGTGATGACGCGGTCCACTGCGCGGTCGAAGGTCGCGTCCGGATCGCCCGAGGGGACGGAGGTGGCGAACGCCTCGGCGAGGTGGGGGTAGTCGCCGCTCATGGCCGCCTTGTGCAGGTAACCCACCAGCTCCGCCTGCCACTTGGCCCCGGCGGCGGCGGTCTGCTCGTACTGCGCGTACTGGCAGACGAATCCGTTGAGCAGCGACATCGCCTCCATCCGGGAGGTGCCGTCCAGACCGCTGGGTGCGGTGACGGCGAGGAAGTGCTCGGTGTAGCGCAGGCCGTTCGGGCCGATGCCCGGCCGGGCGACCACCAGGGCGGGCAGCCAGGGGTGACGGCGCAGCACGGTCAACTGCTGGTGCGCGAGCCGGCGCAGGTCCTCGCGGCAGTCGCCGGTGGGCTCGGCGGGGAACTCGTACTCGGCGGCGGCCGCGTCGAGCATCAGGTCGAGCAGGTGCTCCTTCTTCGGGACGTAGTTGTAGAGCGACATCGTGCCCGCTCCGAGCGCGGCGGCCACCCGTCGCATGGAGACCGCCTCCAGGCCCTCGGCGTCCGCGATGGCGATGGCGGCCGCGGCGATCGACGCGCGGCTGTGGGCCGGCTTGGGGCCGCGGCCGGTGCGCTCCGGGCGCAGCCAGATCAGCTCGGGAGCCTCGGGGGCGGCGGGTCTGGGCGCCGACTCGGGCATGGCTGGACCGGGCGTAACCGGAGCGGGCGCCGCCGACTCGGGGGCGGCGGCGGGCTCGGGTGCTGGGGGCTTCTTGGACGGCACGGAACGATCACCTCGCCCCCATCTTAGATACGTACGGCGTACGTAGTACGATGCGGCCGTGCGAACTTCTACGTACGCTGTACCTAGAGAAGGGAACGCCCATGTCCGACACGCCCATGTCCGGCACCATGTCCGGAGCTGTCTCCGGCGCCGTGCCCGCACCCGACGGCAGTCGGCCCGCCATCGAGATGGTGGGCGTGGTGAAGCGGTTCGGCGCCACCGAGGCGCTGCGCGGCCTCGACCTCGCCGTCCCCGCAGGCACCGTCTGCGGCCTGCTCGGCCCCAACGGCGCCGGCAAGACCACCGCCGTCCGGGTGCTCGCCACGCTCGCCGCCCCCGACCGGGGCACCGCCCGGGTCGCCGGGTACGACGTGGTGCGCGAGGCCGAGGCCGTCCGCCGCCGGATCGGACTCGCCGGACAGCACGCCGCCGTCGACGAAGGCCTCACCGGCCGGGACAACCTCCGGCTGTTCGGGCGGCTGCACCGCCTCGGAGCCCGGGGTGCCCGCTCACGGGCCGACGAACTACTGGAGCGCTTCGACCTCGTCGAGGCCGGCGGACGCCTGGTGCGCACCTACTCCGGCGGCATGCGGCGCAGGCTCGACCTGGTCGCCAGCCTGGTCACCAGCCCGCCCGTGCTCTTCCTGGACGAGCCGACCACCGGGCTCGACCCGCGCAGCCGCCAGGAGATCTGGTCCACCGTAAGGGAGTTGGCCGAGAGCGGGACGACCGTGCTGCTCACCACCCAGTACCTGGAGGAGGCGGACCGGCTGGCCGACGACATCGTCGTGGTCGACCAGGGCGCCGCCATCGCCACCGGACCGCCGCACCGACTCAAGGCGGCGATCGGCACCCGGCTCTCGGTCACGCTCGCGGACCCGGAGCAACTCGCCACCGCCGTCGTGGTGTTGTCGCGGCTGGCGGGCGGGGACGCGACCGTGGACCCGTTCGAGCGGACCGTCTCGGTGGTCTCGCAGCCCGGGTCGACCATCCTGCTCCCCGCGCTGGTCAGGGAGCTGGACGCGGTCGGGGTGGTCGCGCAGGACGTCGCGCTGCGCCCGCCGTCGCTCGACGACGTCTTCCTCGCTCTCACCGCCGACAACTCCCCGAGGAGGGCCGCCTGATGGCCGCCTACACCGCTCCGCCTGCCGGGTCCGGCGCTGGGTCCGGCGCTGGGTCCGCCCCTGGCTTCACCCCCGGCGTGACCCCGGATGCCCGTACCGGTGCCGCCGGCGGGATCGGCCGACTGGCCGCGGACACCGGCTCCTCGGCGCTTCGGGTGCTGCTCGCCTACCGCCACTCACCCGGACTGGTGGTCGCCTCGCTGGCGGTCCCGGTGGTGCTGGTGGTGGTCTTCGGATACGTCCTCGGCAGCGCCATGCAGGTGCCCGGCGGAAACTACCGCGAGTTCCTGATGCCGGGACTGTTCGCGATGGTGGCCGTCAACGGCATCATGCCGACCATGGTCGGCGCCGCCCGGGACATCGGGCGCGGCGTCACCGACCGGCTGCGCTCGATGCCGGTGTCCCGGACCGGACTTCTGCTCGGCCAGACCCTGGCGGACCTCCTGGTCAGCGTCTGCGTCCTCGCTCTGATGGTCGGGGTCGGGCTGGCGGCCGGCTGGCGGATCAGGGGCGGACTCGCCGACGCGGCAGGCGCGTTCGCGCTGCTGCTGCTCTTCCGCTTCGTGATGACCTGGGTCGGCACCTGCCTCGGCCTGATCGTCGGCAAGGAGGAGACGGCCGGCCAACTCGCCGTCATGGTCTTCCCCTTGGCCATGGTCACCAACGCGTACACGCCGACCGGCGGGATGCCGGGCTGGCTGCGGCTGATCGCCGACTGGAACCCGGTGAGCGCCGTGGTGCAGGCCTGCCGTGAGCTCTTCGGCAACCCGGCGGCGGTCGGACCGGCGTGGCCGCTGCAGCACGCGGTGCCCGCTGCGCTGCTCTGGTGCGCGGTGCTGGCGGCGGTGTTCGGCCCGCTGGCGGTACGGAAGTTCGCCACGCACGGGCGGTGATGGTCTGACTGGTGCCCGGCGGTTCGCCGAGTCCTTGCGCCGAGTCCTTGCGCCGCAGGCGAAATGTGCTGGACACCGGGGCCGGTGCGGCAGAGGGTGAGCGGCATGGAGTTCACCCATCTCGGCCGTACCGGCCTGACCGTCTCCCGACTCTGCCTGGGCACCATGAACTTCGGTCCGCACACCGAGGAGTCCGACGCCCATCTGATCATGGACACCGCCCACGAGCGGGGTATCAACTTCTTCGACACCGCCAACGCGTACGGCCGCGACCCCGAGGGCAACCTCAAGGGCCGTACCGAGGAGATCATCGGCAGATGGTTCGCCCAGGGCGGCGGGCGCCGTGAGCGCACCGTGCTGGCCACCAAGGCCTACGCCCCGATGGGCGACTGGCCCAACGAGGGCCGGCTCTCGGCGCTCGCCATCCGGCGCGCGGTGGACGCCAGCCTGCGCCGCCTGGGCACGGACTACATCGACCTCTACCAGATGCACCACATCGACCGGGACACGCCGTGGGAGGAGGCGTGGCAGGCGATGGAGGTCCTGGTCGCCCAGGGCAAGATCGTCTACGTCGGCTCCAGCAACTTCGCCGGCTGGCACATCGCGCAGGCCCAGGAGGCCGCCCGGGCCCGGCACTTCCTCGGCCTGGTGAGCGAGCAGTCGCTCTACAACCTGCTGGACCGCGCCATCGAGCTGGAGGTCATCCCCGCCCTCCAGCACTACGGGCTCGGCCTGCTCCCGTGGTCCCCGCTCCGCAGCGGCCTCCTCGGCGGCGTCCTGCGCAAGGAACGCGAGGGCACCGGCGTCCGCGGCGCGATGGGCCACGCCAGCGAGATCCTGGCCGCCAACCGCGAACGCATCCAGGCCTACGAGGACTTCGCCGCCGAACTCGGCGAGGACCCGGCGGACATCGCCCTCGCCTGGCTGCTCACCCGCCCCGCCGTCACCGCCCCGATCGTCGGCCCGCGCACCCTCGCCCACCTCGAGGGCGCCCTGCGCGCCCTCGAGGTGACGCTCGACCAGAAGACCCTCGACCGCCTCGACGAGATCTTCCCCGGCCACCAGCCGGCCCCGGAGGACTACGCCTGGTAGGACGAGTACGTCAGGCCCAGGTGCTGCGGCAGCTGCTCGACGGCGACCGGCTGGTTCCGCTTTGGGGCCGACAGGACCGGCCGGGAAGCAGGCAGGCGGTTGGGTGCCGCCTGCCTGCCGGGCTGGGGTTACTTCAGGTGGCGGTCGAAGAAGCGGTTTCCGTCCTCGACCTCGAACCACGGGGTGCCGGTGTGGCCGCCCAGGTTGGCGTGCAGGGTCTTCTCCCTGCTGCCGAAGGCGTCGAAGAGGTCCAGGGCCCGCTGGCGGGGGTTGCCCTCGTCGTCCCACTGGAGCAGGAACAGCAGCGGGATGGTGACCTGTCGGGCCTCCTCGCGCTGGGCGCGGGGCACGTAGCCCCCGGCGAAGAAGCCGGCGGCCGTGATGCGCGGGTCGACCGCTGCCAGCCGGATGCCGACGGCGGTCCACCCGCCGTACCCGACCGGGCCGGTGATCCCGGGCAGGGTGAGGAGGGCGTCCAGGGTGGTCTGCCACTCCGGGACGGTCTTCTCGACCAGCGGGCCGATGAAGGACTCGAAGATCTCGTCGACCGGCTCGCCCGCCGTCATGGCCCGGCGGAGTTCGGCGCGGGCCTGGTCGTCGGCGGCGGAACGGGGCCGGTCGCCGTGCCCGGGGGCGTCGATGGCGGCCACCGCGTAGCCGCACGCGGCGGACTGACGGGCCCGGGCGATCAGCCGCGGCTCCCGCCGGTGCAGACCGCCGTTGTGGGACATCAGGATCAGCGGGGTCGGTGCGGCGGAGTCGGCGGACCCGGCGGCTGCGGGCGTCCAGAGGGTGCCGGGGATCTCGCCGAGGGTGAACTCGCGCTCGATGATGCCGTCGTCGAGGCGCTGCTCGGAAGTGAACTGCATGGTCGTGCCTTTCGGGAGTGCTGCTGAACGGCGCTCCCGGACGACCTATCGCCCGACCGTGATCCCGGAGGAGAGCACCAACGTGAATTCGTTCACGGGTACCACCTCCTCGTTCTCTCGCACGGCCTCCGGAAAGGTAGCAGCGGCCGCGGTGGTCCGCCAAACGGTTTTTGCGAGCGGGTAGGGGCGCCGCCTCCACCGAACCCGCCGCGGCCCGGCGGCCCGGCTCCTGGGGAGGAGCCGGGCCGCCGGGGTCACGACCGGGTCAGGAGACCAGCTTGATGACCGCCTCCGCCGCGGCCTTCCCCGCCGCGGACACGATCGCCTTCACGAGGTCGCCGAGCGCTCCCGTGACGCCGGCCGCGAGGGTGTCCGTCGCGTCCAGGTCGGCCTTGAAGGTGCCGTTGAGGATGCCGTCCCACTTCTCGGTGATCTTCGGGTTGTTGCCGGTGAACGTGAAGTCGTCGTTGCGGTCCGGGGTGCCGAAGGGCAGACCGGCGACGGTCCCCTCGGTGTGGCCGGAGTGCTGGAAGGTGAACACGGTTCCGTCCGGCGTCATCACGGCGGCGGTGATCGTGTAGTCGATGTTGTCGAAACCGCTGTCGTGGGCGTGCGTGCTGAACGAGAAGAAGCCGTCCTGCCGCATCACGACGTGCGCGGAGCCCCCGATGGCGATGTCGGTGGTGACATTCTGGTCGAAGTTCTTGCTCGACGTGTCGTACCAGAACCGGTCCTGGACGGAGCCGTCGCCGCCGGTGAACCAGACCTCCATGCTGCCGGGGATGCGCGACACGGCGGCGATCCCGCCGCTGGTGGAGGCGCTGCCGGAGGGCGCGAGCTCGAAGCCCTGCCAGGCGTTGCCCTCGTACCAGAACCGGTCCTGGATGGAGCCGTTGGCGCCGGTGAACCAGACCTCCATGCTGCCGGGGATGCGGGAGACGGCGGCGATGCCACCGTTGGTGGAGGCGCTGCCGGGGGGCGCGAGCTCGTAGCGCTTCCAGGGGGACCCGTCGTACCAGTACGCGGCCTGGACGGTGCCGTTGGCGCCGGTGAACCAGAGTTCCATGCTGCCGGGGATGCGGGAGACGGCGGCGATGCCACCGTTGGTGGAGGCGCTGCCGGGGGGCGCCAGCTCGTAGCGCTTCCAGGGGGACCCGGTA
>NZ_JBICZP010000006.1:325292-398727 GCF_043202015.1 Kitasatospora sp. NPDC048239
CGTCGTACCAGTACGCGGCCTGGACGGTGCCGTTGGCGCCGACCCACCAGAGCTCCATGCTGCCGGGGATGCGGGACACGGCCGCGATTCCCCCGGTGGGGGAGGCGCTGCCGGGCGGCGCCACCTCATAGCGCTTCCACGGCGACCCGTCGTACCAGTACGCGCCCTGCACCGATCCGTTCGAGGCGACCCACCAGACCTCCATGCTGCCGTCGATCCGCGAGACCGCCGCGAGGCGGCTCGACTGCGCCGCGCTGTCGGCCGACGAGAGAGTGAATTGGTTCCAACTCATCTTGGATCCTCCAGTAGTGCGCTGTCCCAACAGAGCCGGGCCGAAGATCCCGGCCCGGGTCGCGTGAGGCCTCGACCGGCGTCCCGGACCGAGTGCTCAACGCGTGCTCCTACGTTAGGAATTCGCCTCGACCGGAGCATGAGGCCGTGGTCCCGGATGTGTCCCGGGACCAGTGCCCCGACCGGCCTGCCCTGCCGTGGGACCACCGGCCGGCCGGTGCCCCGACCGGCCGCCCGCCGTCCCATGGCAGGAGCCGGACCTCACCAGAGGTCAGATCGACGTCTCGTCGGTCGGCGAGGGCGCGGCGTACGGGCGGAGGACCATCAGCGCGTCCTCCAGGGTCGCCACCATGGCGAAGGGGAACCGGTCGAGCTCCAGGCAGAGCGCGACGTCGTCAGGATGGACCCCCTCGCGCACCCCGGTCCTCAGCTCCGCGGCGGCGCGCGACTCGTCGGCGCGGCGGATGAACCCAGCCGGATCCGCCTCGGCCCCGGTGGCCCTCCGGGCGATGTACTGGGCGCACGCCAGGTCCTCGTCGGCCTGCCCCTCCTCGCCCGTGACCACGAACGTGACGCTGTCGCACCCGCGTGTCCGCAACAGCCGGGCCGTCGCCTCCGCCACCACGAAGCTGGCACACAGCACCAGCGAGGCCTCCTTGACCGCAAGCGCGCCGACCGTCCCTGCCGTGGTCTTCTGCACAACGGTCCGTCCGCCAAGGTCGATCGACCGCATCAGGCCCGGGGAGTTGACGGTGTCGAACCCGGGCGTGGCCGGACCGTCCTTGACCGCCACCCAGTCCGGGTGACGGGCCTTGAGTGCCATGGCCTCGTCCAGCGACCCGGCAAGAACGATCTTCTCCGCCCCCTGGGCAAAGGCCCAGGCGGCCACCGTGAAAGCGCGCATGACGTCGACGACGACCGCCACGGACGGGACTTCGACCAACCCGGCGATACCAAGAAAACGAGCATCCATCGGATCATGATCAGGCATGCCCGGCCCCGCAGCGCCCGGACAGTGGTGCGCGTCACACCGTGGCGCCGGGTGGCTCGACCGTCGGCGGCCCCGCCCGTCGACCCTGTGCCGCCGTGCTCGTCCGGTGCCCGAGTGCCCGAGCGCCCGAGCACCCGAGCGCCGAGTGTCCGAATGTCCGGCATCCACGGCCGGGTCGCCGTTCAATGGCAGCAGGCGTCCGCCGGGGACCGCCGTGACCGACCCGAATGCGACACTCCCATGACCAGCACCAACGCGCCCGTCCTCCGCCAGATCGTCCACCCGCAGGAGCTCACGGTCGAACTGAGACGCCAACTGATCGACTGCTGGATCGCCGTGACCAACGCCGGTGGCGCCGCCGGGTTTCCCTTCCCGCCTGTCGACGTGGACCAGGTCGCTCCCGTCGCCGACCGGCTGATCGCCGACCTCGATCCGCAGCGCGGTCGGCTCCTGCTCGCCGTCGTCGACGGCGTCCTCGCCGGCTGGCTGGGCATCCGCCGCGACCTCGGCCCGCTCGTGGCGCACTGGGGCACCGTCAGCCACGTCCAGAGCCACCCGGACCTCCGCGGCCGCAACATCGGCACCGCCCTGATGAAGCGGGCCCGGGAGGTGGCCCGGGACGAGATGAACCTCGAACAGCTCCGCCTCGCCGCACGGGGCGGAGTCGGGCTCGAGGACTTCTACGGCCGGCTCGGCTGGACGGAGATCGGGCGGTGGCCGCGCGCACTGCGGCTCGCCCCGGGCGACGACCGCGACGAGATCCTGATGGTCCTCACGCCGCTGTGACCCGTGGCCGCCTCGCGCCCGTCGGGGGGCTGCCGTCGGCTGCCTGACCCGCAGGTGTCGACGGAAGGCGTCGGTGGGCGGGGTCTCCCCGTATTCCTCGTTGCGGGCTTTCGGTGGGCCTGGGGCGTACTCGTCGGTCACCAGGGGGTGCTGTGGTAGCACTGCACGCATGACGGACAGGCCGGTTGAGCGGGGCGGATACCACCACGGTTCGCTGCCCGAGGCGCTGGTGGCGGTGGCGCTGGGGCTGCTGGACGAGCTGGGGCAGCAGAAGGTGACGATGCGTGAGGTGGCGCGGCGGGCGGGGGTGTCGCCCGCGGCGCCGTTTCGGCACTTCGCCGATCGGGACGCGCTGCTCACCGAGGTCGCGGACCGGGTGCTGGCGGACTTCGAGCGGTGGCAGCGGTCCGAGGTCGAGGAGGACGAGGGCGGGCGCGGGGCGCTGCGGGCGATGGGCCTGGGCTTCGTCCGGTACGCGATCCATCATCCGCACCGGTTCGAGCTGGTCCGGTCGAGGGTGTTCGCCACCTCCCGGCAGCCCGAGTTGGAGCAGCGGCTGGCCGGGATCGACCAGGCGTACGCGGGGTTCATCGCGGCCGACCAGGAGGCCGGCCGGCTGCGGCCGGGGGATCCGGAGATGGTGGGGCTGGCCGGGCAGGCACTGGTGTACGGGCTGTCCCAGATGATCATCGACGGCTACCTGCCGGTCGGGGAGGCGGAGAAGCTGGCCGCGCAGGTGCTGGACACCTTCGGCCAGGGAATCGCCAACCCCCGTTGATTTAAAGGCCTTTGGGGTGTGACGAGCCTTGACCGGGTCTCCGTGCGCTGATGTAATCACCGCTTACATGGGGGATGGAGACAGCTGGAGGCAGCGATGTTCGCAAAACCGACTCCGGGCTACACCACCGCGGCCGCGACCGGGGACGCCGTGGTCCTGCTGATCGGCATGCGCATCAACCGGTTCTGGGCCGTCCACCACTGGGGCCCGGTGTTCTTCGCGATGCTGCGGATGCTGTACGAGCTGGCCAAGCAGCCCGAACGCGGGCTGCGCGGGCGCATCCTGCTGACCGCCTCGCCGCGCACCTACTACGTGGTGCAGTACTGGGAGTCCAAGGAGAAGCTGTACGCGTACGCGTCGGCGCCCGACGGGTTCCACCACACGGTGTGGGGGATCGCCAACCGCAAGCTGCGCGAGGGCAGGCTCCGGCAGCACGTGGGGCTGTGGCACGAGACGTACATGGCGCCGGAGGGGGCGTACGAGTCGGTCTACTTCGACATGCCGCCGTTCGGGTTGGCGGCGGCGCACGGCTCGCTGCCGGTGGAGAGCCGGGGGAAGAGCGCGCGGGCCCGGCTCGCGTTCCGGTCGGGTGCGGGTGGCGAAGGGAAGGCGGATGAGGGGGCGTCAGGCGGCTGTCCGTTGGCGGAGGCCGCACCGGTCGAGGCCGCGCAGGCCGAGGCTGTGCCGGCCAAGGAGAAGCGGCTGATCTGAGCGGCCAGGGCGCGGGGCGGATGTCGGACATCCGCCCCGCGCCTTTCTCGCGATCGGTAGTCGCGCCCTTACTCGGGGGCGCCGGCCGTGGTAGAAGGGGAATCCAGAAATCATTCCGGCCGGCTCACGGGAACGGGCGGCCGGCGGTGACCGGGGGCGGCGTGGCATTCGAGCATCGGAACCGGCTGATCGGCGAGCGCTACCGCCTCCAGGAGGTGCTGGGCGTCGGCGGGTTCGGGCGGGTCTGGAAGGCGTACGACCTGCTGCTGAACACCGACGTGGCGCTGAAGGAACTGCGCATGCCGGAGGCGGTCTCGGCCGGTGAGCGGGCCGAGCGGCTCGAACGCGCCGAACGCGAGGCGCGCAACGCCGCCCGGCTGCGGGACCACCCGAACATCGTCACCGTCCACGACGTCGTGATCCAGGACGGCGTGCCCTGGATCGTCATGCAGCTGGTCGAGGGGAGCTCGCTGCACGAGCACCTGCGGCGCGGCCCGCTGCCCGAGAAACGCGCGGTGGACGTCGCCGCAGCGCTGCTGGACGCGCTCGGCACGGCCCACCGGGCGGGCGTCGTGCACCGCGACATCAAGCCCGCCAACATCATGCTGGCCTCCGACGGCGGCATCCTCCTCACCGACTTCGGGATCGCCGTCCACCACACGGACAACACGCTGACACCGTCCGGGATGATCATCGGTTCGGCGGAGTACATGGCCCCGGAACGGGCGCGCGGCGAGGCCGGGGACGCGGCGAGCGACCTGTTCTCGCTCGGCGTCACGCTCTTCCACGCCGTCGAGGGCGTCTCACCGTTCCTGCGCGACAACCCGCTCGGCTCGCTCCACGCGGTCGCGTACGACGAGGCGCCCGCGATGCGGCGGGCCGGCCGTCTCGAACGGCTGATCGGCGAACTCCTGCAGAAGGACCCGAAGGACCGCCCCGACGTCGCCGGCGGGCTGGAGCTGCTGAACGCCGCACCGACCGACCGCCTGACCGTATCGCCGGCCCCGCCCGGACCGCCGGCCACCGCGTCCAACTGGGCCGTCTGGGGCACCGTGCTCGCCCTGGCCGTCGCCCTCACCGTGGGGCTCTACCACTGGAACCAGGGCTTCGCGGACTTCGCCACGGAGCAGCTGAAGCTGGCCGACGACGCCTGGTCGGCCAAGCGGGGCGACTGCCTCCACCACGACAAGCGGGCCGGCGTGGACGACCCCTGGGTGCAGGTCCCGTGCTTCTCCGCGTCCGCCGACCACACGGTGGTGCTGTCCGCCGTCTCCGGCGACCGGGGCTGCGGCCCGTCCGGGGGCACGGTCATCCGGGGGTCCGGCGGCCTTGCCGCCCCGAGGCTCTGCGTCGCATCGAGGTCGACCTCCGGGGTTGTGCCCGACCCGGTCGACGACACCGCCCCGCCGTCGTCACCCGCCCCGGGGCCGACCACCCCGAGCCCCGTCACCCGCACGCCCCCGCCCTCGGATCCGACGACCGTGCCGGTCTTCGACCCCGCGAGTCTCGACCGCAAGTCCACCGACACCACGGCGCTGACCCCCGCGGGACTGCTCCCCACCTCCTTCACCGACTCCCGGAACGTGCGCTACACCCGCAAGGCCTCCGGCACGCACCCGTGCGTCCGGGACTCCCAGGACGAGACCGTCCGCAGGGTCCTGCGCGCCTCCGGCTGCGACATCGTCGTCACCGGCTCCTTCGTGGACGAGGCCAACGAGGTCCTGGTCTCCGTCTGGGTCGTACCGATGGCGGACAAGGCGACGGCCCAGACCGCCTACGACGCGCTCGACGACTCCTCCTCCGGGGACTGGGGCCTCTGGTGCCCCCAGGACGGCCCGGGATCGCAGCTCTGCGAGGACCGGGACATCAGCCGCGTCACGGACTCCGGCTACCGGGGTCTGCACCACCGCTACCTGATCCACACGCGGGCGCTGTTCATCAACTTCAGCGAGGACTCGGCCGGCAAGCCGCGGGTGCAGGCGGCGGCGGACGCCGCGGTGTCGCAGGCCGGGCCGCCCAACTACCGGCGCTGAGGGGGCACCCGGTCGCGGTCGGTCGGGTCCGGTTCGGGCCGGTCGGGTTTCGGCCCGGTCGGGTTCGGTTCGGTCGGGTTCGGTTCGGTTCGGGTTGGGTCTCGGTCCGGTTGGGTCCGCTGAACAGGTGTCGTGGAACGGCCCCGCCCGCCCGCCGTGAGAGCGTCGGGGGATGGCGGATGGTGAGGCGGTCATTCACGAGGTGCCGTACTACGCGCAGTGGGAATCGGCGGGGCTGGTACGGGAGATCATCGAGGGCGCGGTGCACGCCGAGGACGACCCGCGGTGGGGGGCTTCCGGGGCGAGTACGCCCGAGGAGTACGCGTTCTGGTCGTGGCGGCTGTGCGGGGTGGCGTGCCTGCGGATGGCCCTGGACTACTGGTGGGGGGTCGCGCCGGCGGCCGTGACGCTGGCCGGCGAGCTGGTCGAGGCCGGGGCCTACGTGCGGGACGGGGACCGGCTCGCGGGCCTGGTCCACGAGCCGTTCGCCGGGTACGTGCGGCAGCGGTGGGGGCTGGCGGCGCAGACCCGGGCGGAGCTGCCGGCCGCCGCCGTCGCGGGGGAGGTGGCCCAGGGGCGGCTGGCGATGGTGTCGGTGCACCCGGCGATCCGGGACCCGCGCGGGCCGGAGCCGCAGCGGCGGGGCGGGCACCTGGTGCTGGTGGTCGGTGCCACGGGGACCGGGCTGGTGATCCACAACCCGTCCGGCTTCGCGGGGGAGTCGCAGGACTACGCGCACGTGCCGTGGCGGCGGTTCGAACGGTTCTCGGCGGGCCGGGGGATCGTGCTCGGTCCCCCGGCCCCGGGCCCGCAGTAGCGGTCGGCTCGGCTGTGGTCGGCCCCCGGCCGGCCTGCGACCGGGCCCTCGACCGGGCCCTCGACTGGTTGGGAAGGGCCGGCCGCTCGACCGCTCTGGAAAGGCCGACCCGCTACGCCGTGGCCGCCGGCAGGCCGATCGGGTTGATGGGCGGCAGCGCGCTGCGACAGAGCGCCGAGATCGGCTTGAGCGCGGCGGCCAGCCGGTCGAGCTCGGCGCGCGGGTAGCCCTCCCAGACCCGGGCGGCGGCCAGGTCGGTGGCGGCCTCCAGGGACTGGTGGCGGATCCGGCCGCACTCGGTGATCGTGCCGCGCTCGGTCACCCAGCCGCGCTCGACCAGGCGGGCGGCGGCGGCCTCCCACTCCTCGTCCGTCCACCCGCGCATCGGCTGCAGCACCTCGCGGCGCACGTCCAGCGCGGAACGCACCACCAGCGCCTCGCAGCCGTCCAGCCCGGCCGAGACCAGCGCGGCCACGTGCCCGTCGCCCCGGTGCTCGCGCATCACGGTGGCGGCCTGCCACAGGCGCCCGTACGGGCCGACCGGGTGGGGGAGGGCGGCGTTGGCGGCGGCGAGCACCCGGCCGCCGCAGTCCAGGCGGGCGACCGCCTGCTCCAACAGGTCCGCCACCAGTTCGATCTGCTCCGGCTTCACATGCTCCAGCAGCCGGGCGAGCGCCGCCGAGGAGCCCTCGACCCGGGCGGCCAGTGCGGCCTCGGGCGCGGCCCGCGTCCAGACGTCCGGCAGGGCGCGCTCCACCATCGAGGGCGCGAAGCTGAAGAACGCGGCGATCACCGGCGGCGCGTCCACCGCGCCCAGTGGCGCCGAACGGCCGGCGAAGTAGCCGCGCCAGCCGCCGCGCAGTCCGGCCGCCTCGAAGGCCGCACGGCCCTCGGGGGAGAAGTAGGTGACGGCGTGCACCGGCTCGAAGAGCCACCACAGGGCCCGGGCGGGGTGGACCAGATCGGCCAACGGAAGACCTTCCTCGGAGGGACTCGGAGGGACTTGCGGGGACTTGCAGGTACGGGGAGTCGCCGACGGGGACCACGGCGGCGGTCACGATACTGCGCATATGGTGTGACGAGGGTCACGGGGAGGTCTCACTGTTCACTTTGCGCCAGCGCCCCGCGAGATGATGGTGCGGGGTGCCCGCTCCCGGCCACCCCGACCCTCGTGTGAAGGCAACGGAAATGGCGCAGATCAACCCCAGCATCCTGTCCGCGGACTTCGCCCGGCTCGCCGACGAGGCCGAGGCCGTCAGGGGCTCGGACTGGCTGCACGTCGACGTGATGGACAACCACTTCGTGCCCAACCTCACCCTGGGCGTCCCGATCGTCGAGTCGCTCGCCCGGGCCACCGACATCCCGCTCGACTGCCACCTGATGATCGAGGACCCGGACCGCTGGGCCCCGCAGTACGTCGAGGCCGGGGCCGGATCCGTCACCTTCCACGTCGAGGCCGCCGCCGCACCCGTCCGGCTGGCCCGCGAGATCCGGGCCAAGGGCGCCCGAGCGTCCATGGCGCTCAAGCCGGCCACGCCGATCGAGCCGTACGAGGACCTGCTGCCCGAGCTGGACATGCTGCTGATCATGACGGTCGAGCCCGGGTTCGGCGGCCAGGCCTTCCTGGACATCATGCTGCCGAAGATCCGCCGCACCCGGCAGCTGATCGAGAAGCACGGCCTGGAGCTGTGGCTGCAGGTGGACGGCGGCGTCTCCGCGAGCACCATCGAGCGCTGCGCCGAGGCCGGCGCGGACGTCTTCGTGGCCGGTTCGGCGGTGTACGGCGCGGCGGACCCGGCCGAGGCCGTCCGCAACCTGCGCGCGCTCGCCGACGCGGCCACGGCGGACGCGCCCTGGGGCTGCGCGCACTGAGCGCAGGGGCGGGGGCGCCGTCCTGGTCCTGCTCCTGCTTCGACCCTGACCCGGCCGTGGTCTGCGGGGCTCGCAGAACACGGCCGGGTGCTGCATGATCGGGAACGACCCCCGGCCCCCGGCCGGCCCCGACCCGTACGGTGGTGGACCAGCGCCATGAGCAACCTCGACCTCAAGCCCGCACCCAGCCGCTGCGGCGGCGAGGCCGACAGCGGCCCGGTGAAGGAACTGCTGACCGGCCGCCAGGTCCCGCTGGGC
Source organism: Kitasatospora sp. NPDC048239 (assembly GCF_043202015.1). Taxonomy (NCBI): domain Bacteria; kingdom Bacillati; phylum Actinomycetota; class Actinomycetes; order Kitasatosporales; family Streptomycetaceae; genus Kitasatospora; species Kitasatospora sp. NPDC048239. The sequence goes on from NZ_JBICZP010000006.1 coordinate 333,830, forward strand.
GAGAGCACGGTCGTCCGCCGACTGCTCCCCAACCTCGGCCGGCGGATGGTCGGAGCCTGGTGCTTCGTCGACCACTACGGCCCGGACGACATCGCCGAAGAGCCCGGCATGCAGGTCCCGCCGCACCCGCACATGGGCCTGCAGACGGTCAGCTGGCTGCACCAGGGCGAGGTGCTGCACCGCGACAGCCTCGGCAGCCTGCAGACCGTCCGCCCGTACGAGCTGGGCCTGATGACCTCCGGCCGGGCGATCTCCCACTCCGAGGAGTCCCCGCGCGATCACGCCCGCTTCCTGGAGGGCGCCCAGCTCTGGGTCGCCCTCCCGGACGCCCACCGGCACACCGCCCCGACCTTCGAGCACCACGCCGAGCTGCCCGTCGTCACCGCCCCCGGCCTGCGCGGCACCGTCATCATGGGCACCCTCGACACCGCCACCTCCCCCGGCACCGCCTACACCCCCCTCACCGGCGCGGACCTCGCCCTCACCGAGGGCGCCGACCTCAAGCTCCCCCTGGAGCCCGGCTTCGAGTACGCCGTGCTGTCCATGTCCGGCAGCGTCGACGTCGACGGCGTCCGCGTCGAGCCCGGCTCGATGCTCTACCTCGGCTGCGGCCGCCGCGAACTCCCCCTGCTGGCCCGCACGAACGCCTCCGTCCTCCTCCTCGGCGGCGAGCCGTTCGAGGAGCGGCTGGTCATGTGGTGGAACTTCATCGGCCGCTCCGGCGAGGAGATCACCCAGGCCCGCGAGGACTGGGAACAGACCTCCCGCTTCGGCGAGGTACACGGCTACGACGGCGCCCGCCTGCGGGCCCCGGAGCTCCCCCCGCTCCCGCTGAAGCCGCGCGGGCGGGTGCGCTGACCTCCCGGTCAGCCGGCGGCCGGCACCACGACGAGCTCCCCGACGGCATCGGCGAGCACGCTGCGGGCTGCCGCCGGGAGGGTGTCGTCGGTGATGAGGCAGTCGACCTCCGCCAGGGCCGCGAAGCTGCTCAGGCCGACGACGCCCCACTTCGTGTGGTCGGCGACCACGACGGTACGGCGGGAGGAGGCGATCAGGGCGCGGTTGGTCTGCGCCTCGGCCAGGTTGGGAGTGGTGAGTCCGGCGTGCTCGCTGACGCCGTGCACGCCGAGGATGAGCAGGTCCACGTGGAGGGTGCGGATCGTCTGGTCGGCGAGGGCTCCCACCAGGGCCGCGGAGCGGGTCGGTGCCCCTCCGGTCAACAGCAGCGACGGGACGGCCTCCCTCCCGTCGCTCTCCGCTGCCCAGAGCAGGTCCGCGATCCGCAGGGAGTTGGTGACGACCGTCAGCTGCGGGACCTCCAGCAGCCGGGACGCGACCGCGTAGGTGGTGGTGCCCGCGGACAGAGCCACCACGCTGCCCGGTTCCACGAGTTGCGCGGCCGCGTCCGCCAGCGCGGCCTTGGTTCCCTCCTCCAGCCCGGACTTGACGTCGAAGCCGGGCTCGAAGCTGCTGGCGCCCCCGGCGGCGACGGCTCCGCCGTGGACCTTCTGCGCGATGCCCTCCCGGGCGAGCGTGTCCAGGTCCCGGCGGATCGTCATGTCGGAGACGCCGAACCGGGTGACCAGGTCGGCGACGCGCACGGCGCCGGTGCGGCCGATCTCTTCGAGGACCAGCGCGCGGCGCTGGGTGGCGAACAGGGTCTGGTCAGCCACGGAGGTCCTTCCGGTCGGCCGGGCACGCGGGGGGCGGCGTGGTGTCGGCGACCAGGAGCACGGCCGGGTCGGCCGGGACCATTATCACCGGCCCCGGCGCACGACTTCATCGCCGACGACGGTCCCGCAGGGCGCGCGCCCGGGAGCATGCCGACGGGCCGGGTGGCCCGTGGGGTGTTCCACGGGCCACCCGGCCTCATCATCGACGTTCCGGCTACTCCTCGGTCGGGCCGAGGTCCGGCTGCTCGCGGAGCTCCACCGTGCGGGCGAAGTGGCCGGCGTGCAGTTCCAGCACGACGATCTCGTTCGGCCCGGGGCGCAGGACCGGGCCGGGAACGTACAGCGACCGCTGGGGCCCGCGGGACCAGTGGCGGCCGAGGTGGAAGCCGTTGACCCAGACGTTGCCCTTGGTCCAGCCGGGCAGGTGGACGAAGGTGTCCGCCGGCTCCTCGACCTCGAAGGCGCCCCGGTGGAAGACCGGCCCGGTGGCGGAGCCCGCGGTCGGCGTGAAGGCCAGCCCGCCGAGGTCGTCCAGGGGCAGCGACAGGGTGCTCCACCCGGTCAGCTCCACGCCGTCGAGCAGGACGCGGCCCGGCAGGCCCTTGTGGTCGTACATCCCCTGGCCGTAGTTGACCCGGCCCTGGTTCTCCACCAGCAGCCCCAGCACGCTTCCCGCCCGGGGCACCGTGAAGGCGATCGCCCGCTCGTGGTTCTCGCGCTCCAGCACGCCCACCGGCTGCCCGTCGACGAACACCTGGGCGCGGTCGCGGACCTCCTCCAGCTCCAGCAGCACGGGGCCGGCGGCCGGCAGCACCGCCTCGTACTGGATGTAGCCGAAGTCCTGGCCCAACTGCTCCATGGTGAGTGGACGCTCGTAGGTCACCGGGGAGCCCAGCGCCGGCAGGCAGGTGAACAGCGGGGCGCTCTCGGTGAGCGCCACTGTGGCCGCCGGGAGCCTCGGGGCGCCGGCCGGCACCGGCTCGGCCGGGACAGGGGCGTACTTGGCGATGACCTCGCGGAAGGCGTGGTACTTCGCGGTGGGTTCGCCGGCTTCGTCGAGCGGGGCGTCGTAGTCGTAGGAGCCGACGGTGGGGTGGTAGGTGTGCTTGTCGTTGGCGCCGTTGGTGAAGCCGAAGCTGGTGCCGCCGTGGAACATGTAGAGGTTGACCGAGGCGCCCGTGGACAGCAGGTCGTCCAGCTCCTGGGCCGCCTGGGCCGGGTCGCGCACGACGTGGTGGCCGCCCCAGCGGTCGAACCAGCCGATCCAGAACTCGGTGCACATCAGCGGCCCGGTCGGCTGGTGAGCGCGCAGGGCGGCGATCCCCTCCCGGGAGCGGCTGCCGAAGTTGGCGGTGGCGAGGACGCCCGGCAGCGCGCCGCGGGCCAGGTCGGCGGGCTGGTCACAGGTGAACAGCGGGACGTCCACGCCCAGTCGGCGCAGCAGGTCGGCGAGGTGGGCGAGGTGGGCGGTCTCGTCGCTGTAGGCGCCGAACTCGTTCTCCACCTGCACGGCGAGGACGGGCCCGCCGCGGGTGGCCAGCCGGTCGAGCAGCGGAGGGAGGAGCTGCTCGAAGTACGCCTTGACGGCGCGCAGGTACGCCGGGTCCTGGCTGCGCAGCCGGATGTCCGGTTCGGCGAGGAGCCAGGACGGCAGGCCGCCGCCCTCCCACTCGGCGCAGATGTACGGGCCGGGGCGCAGCAGGACGTGCAGGCCTTCGGCGGCCGCCAGGTCGAGGAAGGCCGGGAGGTCCAGCTCCGCGTCCAGCCGGAAGACGTCCGGGCGGGGCTGGTGGAGGTTCCAGGGGACGTACGTCTCGATGGTGTTCAGGCCCATCAGGCGGGCCTTGTGCAGGCGGTCGGCCCACTGGTCCGGGTGGACGCGGAAGTAGTGCAGGCCGCCGGAGATGATGCGGAACGGCTCGCCGTCGAGGGTGAAGTCGTCGCCGTCGATCTGGAGGACGGACATGGTGGTGCTCCTGGGGGGATGGTGGCTGAGGTGGCCGGTGCCCGTGGGGAGGAGTCCGGACGGGCACCGGCCGGTGCTCACGGTGCGGTGACCTTGAAGCCCTGCTGGTTGCCGTAGTCGGTGATGCGCTTCTGCCAGGCGGTCAGACCGGCGGCGAGGTCACCGGTCAGGCCCTGGCCGACGGTGTCCTTGAAGACCGAGTTGGCGTAGACCTGGAAGGGCAGGTACTGCCAGCCCTGGCCGACGGCGGTGGAGGAGGCGGCGAAGACCTGGTTGGCCTGCTGGCCGCCGAGGGAGGCGAGCGGCTTGTCGAGGAAGGCCTGGTCCTTGAGCAGTTCGCTGCTCGCGGGGAAGAGGCCGTTGTCGTTGAGCGACCGGACCGCCTGCGGGTCGGAGTCGAGCCAGATCGCGAAGGCGGCTGCGGCGGCCTTGTTCTTGCTGGTGGACGGCACGGCGACGGCGGAACCGCCCTGTTCGGCCGAGACGTTCTCGCCGGCACTCCACTGCGGCATCGGGGCGGCCCGCCAGTCCTTGGCGCTGTCGGGCAGGGTGGAGGCGATGTTGCCCGGGGCCCATGCGCCGGTCAGCCACATCGCGTACTGCCCGCTGCCCATGGCCTGCCACCACTCGTTGGTCCAGCCGGGGGCGGGGTCGACGAGCTTGCGGGAGAGCAGCGAGGACCAGAGATCGGAGACCTTCCTGGCGCCCGGGTCCTGGAGGTTGACCGCGACCGCGGAGGCGTCCTTCTGCTGGAAGGGGCGGCTGCCGGCCTGCCACATCAGGCTGTCCATGCCGCCGGCGTCGCCCGGGTCGATCGAGGTGATGAACCGCTTCGGGTCCGACGCCTTGATCTTGACCGCGGCCGCCTCGAACTCGGCCCAGGTCTTCGGCGGTTCGAGGCCCAGCTCGTCGAGGATCTTCTTGTTGTAGAACATCGCCATCGGGCCGGTGTCCTGGGGGATGGCGTAGACGCCGCCGCCGACGGACACCTGCGACCAGGCGGACGGCGTGAACTTCGATTCCAGGCCCGCCGCGCCGAAGTCCTTGAGGTTCACCAGCCGCTTGGAGAGGGCGAGTTCGGGCAGCGCGAAGTACTCGACCTGGACCACGTCCGGGCCGCCGCTGCCGGCCTTGATCGCGGTCTGCAGCTTGGTGTACTCGGTGGCCGACTGGCCGGCGTTGACGATGTTGACCTTGATCTTGGGGTACTTCTGCTCGAACAGCGCGACGGTCTTGTCGAGGTTCGGCGCCCAGGTCCAGAAGGTGATCGTGGCCGGGGTGTCCAGGGCGGCGGCCGGGTCGGCGGAACCGTCACCGGAGCCGGAACCCCCGCCGGACCCGCAGGCGGCGAGGCCGAAGGCAAGGGCCGCGGCCGGGACGAGGGCGAGCAGTCTGCGGCGCGAACGAGTGCGCACGGGGGGCATGGATGGCTCCTTGCTGTGAGGGTGGGTTGAGCCGGGGGTGGGTTGAGCCGGGGGTGGGGAACGGTCAGGGGGCGGTCACTCCTTGACGCTGCCCGCAGCCAGGCCGGACTGCCAGAACCTCTGGAGGAAGAGGAAGGCGACGACGAGCGGGACGATCGCGAGCAGGCTCCCGGTGATGACCAGCGGGTAGAAGTTGGTGGTGGTGGCGCCGCTGCCCGCGGCGCCGGTTGCCAGGGAGTTCCACTGGTTGAGGCCGACGGTGAGCGGGAACCACTTCGGGTTGCTGAGCACGATCAGCGGCAGGAAGTAGTTGTTCCAGGTCGCGACCAGCGCGAACAGCAGCACGGTGACGAAGCCGGGCGCGAGCAGCCGCAGCGAGATCGTGAAGAAGGTGCGCACCTCGCCCGAGCCGTCGATGCGGGCGGCCTCCAGCATCGAGTCCGGCACGGCCTCGGCGGCGTAGACCCGCATCAGGTAGACGCCGAACGGGCTGACCAGCGAGGGCAGCAGGACGGCCCACGGGGTGTCCACGATGCCGACCTTGCTGAACAGCAGGTATGTCGGGACGGCCAGCGCGGTGCCGGGGATGGCGATGGCGCCGAGCACCACTGCGGAGAGCGCGGTGCGGCCGCGGAAGCGGTACTTGGCGAGCCCGTAGCCGGCGGCGGTGGAGAGGAACGCGGCTCCGCCGGCACCCACGACCGCGTAGAGCAGGGTGTTGCCGAACCAGCGCAGGTAGATCCCGTCGTCGTAGGACAGGACGTCCCCGATGTTGTCGAAGAGGTGGAAGCCGTGGCCGAACCAGAGGCCGAAGCCGCTGGTCAGCGAGGCGCTGTCCTTGGTGCTGGACATGAACAGCCAGACCAGCGGGAGCAGCGCGTACAGGAGCATCAGCCCCATGGCGATGGTGAGCGCGTTGCTGGCGCGCCGCGGGCGTCGGCGGGCGGGGGTGTTGACGCTCACTTGCCCTGTTCCTTCCGCGTCGACCGGATCTGGACGGCGTACGCGACGATGGCGGTCACGCCCCCGAGGACCACGGCGACGGCTGCCGAGTAGTTGAACTGCTGGCCGTTGAACGCCAGGTTGTAGGCGTACATGTTGGGGGTGTAGCTGGTGGAGATCACGCCCGGTGCGAGCGACTGCATCACGTTGGGCTCGTTGAAGAGCTGGAAGGTGCCGATGATCGAGAACACCGTCGCCAGCATCAGCGCGGAGCGCACCGCCGGGAGCTTGATGCTCCAGGCCTTGCGGAACTCGCCGGCGCCGTCCATCTCGGCCGCCTCGTAGAGCTCGTGCGGCACGGTGCGCAGGGCGGCGTAGAGGATCAGCATGTTGTAGCCGACGTACTCCCAGGTCACCACGTTGCCGATGGAGGCGAGCATCCAGGAGGAGTCGAGGAAGTCGGGCATGTCGACGTCCAGCAGGTCGCCGATCTGTCCGACCAGCCCGAAGCGGTCGCCGTACAGGTAGCCCCACATCAGTGAGGCCACCACGGCGGGGACGGCGTACGGGACGAAGATGCCGATCCGGAACAGGCCGGGCTTGCGCAGGCGTCCGCTGTCGATGGCCAGGGCGGCGACGAGGGCGAGGCCGAGCATCACCGGCACCTGGAGCAGCAGGAAGAGCAGCACCCGCCACAGGCCGGCGCGGAAGAGTTCGTCGCCCAGCGCACGCCGGTAGTTGTCGAACCCCACGAAGACGTTTCCGCCGATCATCCGGTCCTGGAAGAAGCTCAGGTACGCGGCGTAGCCGAGCGGCGCGGCGATGCCGATCACGAACACCACCAGGAACGGTGCGAAGAAGGCGAAGCCGACTGCCCCGTGGCGGGACCGGTCGGCCCGTGCTGCCGGACGCGGCCGGGGTCGTGACCGGCTCTGACTGGGTGGGGTGGAGGTGTGCGACGTGCTCACGCGTTCGTGCCCTTCGGCGGATGTTTACGCCAACATGGCGTCGGCGTTGAGTGTTACTGCGCGCACTGAACGCGTCAAGCCGTCGCACTGGTGTGATGCGCCTTCGTAACCGGACATCCGGGCGGGGTGGCGTGTCGTCCCGGTTCGATTCGGAGGGAAAATGCCTGGCCAGAGGGGCCGTGGCAGGGCGTCGACCGAAGGCGTCCGGGCGCTGCGCCGACCGGGCGGGGGAGGTTGCTATCCGGTATCGGTCCCGCGGATCGGGGCGGCTCCGGGGGCGGGCCGGGGCACCTGCTTGTTGCATTGCGTTCGAATGCGTTTATTCTTGTGCCATCCGGAGGTTGGCGGGCTCGGTTCCCGGCCCGGCCGCCTCGCGGTCCACCGGTCCCGAATCCCTGTGTCGGAACCGGATTTCGGCCGCCCGCGTCGGACGCATCCCCTGCGCGTCCGACGCGGGCACCACCCCGTCCCAGTTCGCCGCCGCTCGTCCGGCCGGTGATCAGCACGTCCGATCACCCGATCGATCCGCCCAACGGGCCGCCCCGCAGGAGTGGTGGCCCGGGACCGATCGGGGGCCGGGCGGGCGCCGGGTCGCCGAGGGTCGACCCGGTCGCCCAGCCGCCGTTCCCCTGTTCGCACGCAGGCGGGGCGGCGGCCCTTTCGCATGCCCGGAGCTGCGGACTCCCGCCGATCATGGTCCGGCGCTACCATGTTCACGCTGACATTGTGAAAGGACCGGTATGGACCAGAGTGAGACGCCCGGCACCGCCCGGGGCAGGTCGCGGCCGCCCTCGCAGGCGGACGTCGCGGCCCTCGCCGGGGTGTCCTCGCAGACCGTGTCCCGGGTCGCCAACAACCGCAGCAACGTGGAGCCGGAGACCCGGGAGCGGGTGCTGACGGCGATGCGGATTCTTGGCTACCAGCGCAACAGCGCGGCCCGCGCGCTCACCCTCGGGCGGTTCCACGTCCTCGGGGTGGTCACCTTCGACGTCGCCGCGCACGGCAACGCCCGGACCCTCGCCGCGATCTCCCGCGCCGCGCAGCGCGCCGGGTACTCGCTGAACGTGGTGTGCGTGGAGGACCGGACCGAGGAGGCCGTGCAGCAGGCCGTCCGGCAGCTCACCGAGCAGGCCGTGGACGGTCTGATCGTGATCGAGGCGCAGATCCTCGACCGCCCGGGCCTCGACCTCCACTCCGGCGTGCCGGTCGTCGTCGCCGACGGCGACCCGGAACGGCGCTTCCCGTCGGTGGACACCGACCAGGCGGCCGGGGCCACCGCGGCGACCCGCCACCTGCTCGACCTCGGGCACCGCACCGTCTGGCACGTCGGCGGACCGCAGGACTCCTACGCCGCCCGCCGCCGCGCCGCCGCCTGGCACGCCACGCTGAAGGCGGCAGGAGCCCCCGTCCCGCCGCTGCGCTACGGCGACTGGACGGCCGCCTCCGGGTACGAGATCGGCCTGGAACTGGTCACCCGCGAGGACGTCACGGCGGTCTTCGCCGCCAACGACCAACTGGCCCTGGGGCTCGTTCGGGCCCTCCACGAGGCGGGCCGCCGGGTGCCGCAGGACGTGAGTGTCGTCGGCTTCGACGACCTGCCCGAAGCGGCCTACTACCTTCCGCCGCTCACCACGATCCGTCAGGACTTCGAGGAGGTCGGACGGCAGTGCGTCGCCCAGCTCCTCGCCCAGATCGATCGGACGTCCGACGCGCCGGCCGCCGAACGGACCGTCACGGTAACCCCGGACCTGGTCGTCCGCGCCAGCACGGCACGGGCACCCGACCGATCCGCCTGACGATGAACGAAGCGGGTGCCCCCCGACCGGGCGGCACCCGCTTCGTCATGCGGCCGTGCTCAGCCGATCCGGAACTGCTGGTTCGGGCTCCCGCTGCACGTCCACTGCTCCACCGCGGCCCCGTCGGCCGCCGAAACGTTCGCCACGTCCAGGCACTTGCCGCTGTGCTGGGCCACCAGCGTGACGTAGCCGGCGCCCATGTCGCGCACCGACCACTGCTGGTTGTCGGCGCCGCTGCACGGGTACTGGTCGGCCAGTGCGCCGTCGGCGGTCGAGACGCCCGCGACGTCCAGGCACTGCCCGCTGCTGCGCGACACCACGGTCACGTAGCCGGGGCTGCCGGGGCGCAGCGACCACTGCTGGTTGTCGGCGCCGCCGCAGGTGGACTGCACCACCGGCGACGCGGGGGTGGTGGAGGCGCCCGACACGACCGCGCACTTGCCGCTGTGACGCGCCGTCAGTGACGTCCAGGAATCCGGGGCGGCGCCGGGAACGGTCCAGGACTGGTTCGCTGCCCCGGTCGCCTGCCAGGCGTCGGCCGGCGCCCCGTCGCTCTTCGACGCGCCCGAGACGTCCAGCAGGAGCCCGGTGGCCTTGTTGATCAGGGTCACGTGGCCGTTGCCGGTGGTGGAGAGCATCCACTGCTGGGCGGTCGAACCGTCCGGTGCGGCGAGGCTCACGGTGGTGGCGGCCGCCGAGAGGGCCCGGCCGGTCCTGGCATTGGTGATGCCGTACGTCGCCGTGCTGTCCCAGCCGCCGGTGGCCCTGGTGAAGGTCCACTGCTGGGCCGGGTCGGCCGGGTTGGCGAGGTGCTGGACCGGGCTGCTCTGGGCGGCGTCGGCCGCGAGGGCCATGCCGCTGTTGTCGCTGACCAGTTGGCGGGTCGTGCCGGTCGGCGCGGTCGCGGCCGTGGTGCTGACGCCGGTGGCGCCGGGCAGGACGAAGGTGGTCACCGAGCCCGGGCCGACCTGCGCGGTGAGCGTCTTCGCGGCGGTGGCGGTGAGGTCCGCGCCGCGCTCGACGTTCCGGGCCGCGTCGGTGGTGTACTGCTGCACCGGTACGGAGGTGTCGATGCTCTGGAACCCCGCCAGGTCGAGCGTGACGGTTTGGGCCGCGCCGGTGGAGTTGGTGTACACCGCCACCGCCCCGGTGCCGCCGGGCCGCAGCGCGGCGAGCGTGTTCGTGGAGTCGGTGCCGATGACCCGGGCGCCGGGCCGGATGAACCGGCTGTAATTGGCCATCGCCCAGTACTTCTTGTTCTTGCGGATCGGCTCGTTGGCCGGGTCGGCGGACGTCAGGTCGACCTGGATCAGGCCCCAGTTGGAGTTCTCGCGGGCGGGCGTCATGTTCGCGTAGTCCTCGACGGCCTGCCACATGACCCAGGAACCGGGCTCCAGGTACCGGAAGCCGTCGTTGATCAGTCCGGAGAAGCTCAGCGCCGGCCGCATGTCGGTGAAGTTCTGCGGCACGTAGCCGCCGGTGTCGACCTCGGACATCCACAGCGGCTTGCCGGCGCCCTTGGCGACGTCCCGGGCCGCGCCCCAGTTGCTGCCGCCGTAGGTGTGGGTGTTCAGCCTGGTCACGGCCGCCCGGGTGGCGGCCGGGTAGGTGGACCAGTCGTAGCTCATGCCATCCGGAGTGCCTTCGTCCATCGCGGCGATCGGGGTGCTCAGGCCGGCCTTGGCGAGCGCGTCGTGCAGGCTGTTCACGATGTGCGCCTGGGACGCGGGGGACCAGCTCGAGCCCTCCTGGCCGTTGCCGGCACTCCAGCCCGTGGAGGTGGGCTCGTTCACCGGTTCGATGGAGCCGAAGGTGACACCGGTTCCGGCCTGGGCCAGCTTCAGCGAGCCGGCCAGGTAGGCGGCGAAGCGGTCGTACTGGTCGGAGCGGAGGTTGTCGTCCCAGGCGCCCGTCGCCGCCCCGGAGACCAGCCCGCTGTTGGTCATGAAGTAGGGCGCGGAGTTCGAGAAGGCCTCGAAGGTGTCGGCGCCGCGCGCCTTCGCCGCCGTCAGCCACCAGCGCTGGTTGGCGTCGGCCTGGTGGTTCCAGTGGTCCGGGTTGTTGGGGTTCCACCAGTTCGCGGGCTCGGTCCAGCCGGCCGTGCCGCTCGCCGGCGGCCCGAACTGGGCCGGCCGGTTCCAGTAGCCCGGTACCGCGGCGCCGGGCCGCAGGTACGGCTTCGTCTCGGGGCTGTCACCGCCGCCGATGTTGTAGCGGGCGACGGTGAAGCCCAGGCCGTCGGCGCTGTACAGGGCGTCGGCGAGCTGACCGCGCTCGCTGTCCGGCCAGCCGCCGGTGACGTTGGCGAACCAGGCGAGCGAGGTGCCCCAGCCCTGGAACGGCTGCTGCTGGTAGCTGGGGTCCAGCCGGACGGTGACGTGTGCGGCCGCCTCGGCCGTGGTGGCGGCGACGGCCGGCGGGGCGGCCAGGCCGCCCAGGGCGAGGGCCGCCGCGGCGACGAGGGCCGCGCCAAGCCTGCGGCGGGAGCGCCGCCTGACGGCCGGTCGGTGATGTGGGGGCATCGGTTCTCCGTGAGGGGCGGGGGGACGAGGGCAGGCAGAGACACGGCACGCCCCCGGAGACCGGAGGACGTGCCGCGCGCGTGGGGCGTCCGACGACGGATCGGGGCCGGGCGACTGCCGTTTCACGTCCGCGATGTTGACGCAAACAACTTGTGTGGGAGAGTGTCGGAGTCCTGTTCGTTCATGTCAAGGGGCGCACTGCGGCGTGTGGCCGGTCGGCGCGTCCTCGGGCGACCGCCATGCGGGCGGAAGTGGCGGGACGTCAACATCCAGGCACCGACGGCTGCCGTTTCAGCAGCTCACGGTGGGCGGACCCGCTATGTCGCCGAGGGAGTGTGACCGAAGGTGAACGGCAATCCGTCGGATTCGACGGTACGGGAAGCATCATGATCGAACGTAAACGCACGGATTCGAACAACGCGGGAAGGGGGCCGGCGATGCCGCGGCAGTACTTGCGGCCCCCGTCGTCCGCACGGCGGGCATCGTCCCGTTTCCGCGCCCCTTTTCCACACCCTGCCGAACGGAGAGCAGCCCCCGTGTCCAGGGACGTAGTCGTCTCCCCCGGTGACCTGATGGTGACCCAGGAGGCCGCCGCGGCCATGCCGGACGGCCGGCGCATCACCCGCTGGAGGTTCGGCTCCCGGACCGGGGTGACGGCGGAGGTGCTCAGCCTGGGCGCCCGCCTCCAGGTGCTCGACGGCACCGGCCTGCGGCGGGCCGCCCTGCTGAGCCACCCGGTGAGCGGCCGGCGCGTCGAGTGCCTGACCACCGAGCCGGGACTCCAGGTCTACACCGGGAACCACTTCGACGGCTCCCTGACCAGTCCTTCCGGCCGCCGATACACCAAATATGCGGGCATCGCGCTGGAGACCCAGCACTTCCCGGACTCGCCCAACCGGCCCGACTACCCCTCCACCCTGCTGCGCCCTGGGGAGAGGTACCGGTCGAGGACGGTGTACCGCTTTTCGGCCGAGTAGCGGCGCGCCACCGGGCGGGTACGAGTTGTGCATGAAGTGGTACGGCAGAGGATTGGTCAGGTCTCGGGGATGCCGGAGCAGGTAGCCGTCGATGGTGCCGTGTGTGTTTGCGTACCACTGGATGCTGTGCTTGACGCGGGCGGGAACGGGGACGTCGCGGTAGTCGCCGGTCTTGCGGTGCTTGAGGGGGCGCGTAGGCCTAAGGTGCCCATCCGGCGGCTGCGGAAGGCGGGGTGGAGGTGGTGGACGGACGGGTATCCGCTGAGCCCTCCAGCTCGCGCGGGCGAGATGTCCGGCGAGTTCCGCTGCTATCCTCGTTTCGCCCAGTGACATGCCTGGGCGAGGCTCGCGGGGGTCCGGGGGAGCAATGAAGCCGCGTCTGGTGTTCGTGCATGGAATCGGCAAACCGCGGGACGCCGCCTCGGAGTTGGACGCGTGGCTGGATGCGCTGACCAGTGGTGCGCGGGCTGCCGGGCATCTCCGGCGCGCCGAAGCGCTACTGCGAGGCGACCAGGTGGACGTCCGATTCGCCTACTACACGGATCTGTTCACCGCGGATGGTGCCCAGCATGCGGCACCCCCGGAAGATGTGAACGGCGCCGAGGCGGAGTCAGTGGCCGAGCTGCTGCTGGACGCACTCGACACGCGGCTGGTCGACCCCCAGGGTGAGCACGAGGCGCGAGTACTGCGGCGGGCCAGGGCCCAACTGTCCCCCGAGGGAGAGCAGCAGGGGATCGGCGACGCATTCCGGCGGACGCTCAACGCGGCGAACACCGTGCTGGCACTGCCCGGCCTGCGCACGTTCGGCGGATGGGCGAGTGCCGGGATCATGGTCAGCTACCTCGGTCAGGTCAAGCGCTACCTGGCCCGTCAGGAGAGGGACGGGGCCGGGCTCAGCCTGGACCAGCGCATTCGCGGCCGAGTCGCTGCGGAGCTGAATCCCACGGGCCCCACCGTCGTCGTCGCCCACTCCCTGGGAACGGTGGTCACCTTCGAGGCGCTGCACGATCACTCCGGCACCGTGCCACTGCTGGTCACCCTGGGCTCGCCGATCGGGATGCGCACGGCGGTGCGTCACCGGATGCGTCCGCAACCGCTACAGGTCCCCGCGCCGGTGGCTCAGTGGCTGAACTTCTGGGATCGTGACGACCTCATCGCCGGGCACCCTCACCTGGAGAAGTCCATCACCGCGAACGGCACTTCGGTCAGCCCGGTGAGCCGTCGGGTCGACTCCGACGGGGTGTTGGTCCACGCGGCGCTCAAGTACCTCGCACAGCCCGGCGTGGCCGGGCCCATCCTCGAGGCTCTTGAGGCAGCCACGGCCGAATGACCGCCCTGTCGTCACCTCGCCACCTCCTGGTGATCGCACCGCAGTGCCCGGACATGGGGTTACTGACCGGGTTGGAGGAGAGGGCGGAGTCCCTGCACGCCACCCTGTTGGACCACCGGGTGGGCGGCTGCGTGCCCGTGCCCGGAGCAGCCTCGCTGCTGTACGGCCAGTCGGTGACGCAGGCGCAGATCGAGGAGGCGGTCCGCGGCGCGGCACGCCGCGCCGGCGCGGCCGGAGCCGAACTCGTGCTCGCCTTCATCGGTCACGGCATGACCCACGGCGGGATTCCCAAGCTGTTCATGATGGCGGGCGACTCGCACCGTGACGAGCCGACCACAGATGTGGACGTCGGCGAGCTCCTGACCCAGGCGTTGGACACCCAAGGGGTCCAGGGGGTGATCGCACTGGTGGACACCTGCCATGCCGGCGGTGCCATCCCGGACATCGCCGCCTTGGGCACGGGGATCCGCAGGGGCACGATCAACCTGGCGCTGCTGATGTCGGTCGGGGTCGACGAGGGGGCGCACGGCCTCGCGTTCACCCAAGGCCTGACGCAGGTGCTGCGCGCCGGCATCCCGGGGGCCGGCAGGTACCTGTCGGCGGAAGACGTCCGGGACGCCGTCAACCAGGCGATGAACACCAGTGCCCGGGTCGTGGAGGCAAACGGCGATCCGTTCGGGGGGCGGCTGTGGCTGGCTCACAACAACCGCTATGCGCAAGGCGGTGAGCGGCTACTGGGCCAGGTCGGCACGGAGGACCTGCAGAGAGCGCTGCTGCCGCTCGACGAGGGGCTGCTCCCAAAGCCGGTCTCCGGTTCGGCGGACCTGGCGGACCTTCGGAAGAAGCTCCAGGCTCTCGCACCAACCGAGGCGGCGGGCCCCGACGACATCGCCTATGCCCTGCGGGTCGTCGACGGCCTTGTCGACGCCTCGCGCGCTGCCGCTCTGCTCCGGTCCTGGCCCGGCGGGGCGCTGACGTCGGAGCGGTTGCGGCGCGCGGTGTCGGCGGTCGGCGGCACCGCGCTCTCCTGCCAGGGAGCCAGCGGCAGCGAGCTCTTACGCGACTGTGTCGAACTGCTCCGGCTCCGGGCTCCGCGGGTCGGGGACAGCCGCGTCGCACCGCTTGCCGCGTTCATCGCCACGCTTGCCGTCGAGGATGGGTTGAGGTCTGACGAACCGGCGCTTTCCCTCTGGGCCAAGGAAGCCGACGCCGTCATCGAGCTGAACGACGCCTTCGAGCACCTGGCCAGGCAGCAGGCCGGCTCCCGGCTGCGACTGGTGGTCAGCCTGCATGCGGCGGTTGCCGACGAGTGGCCGGAGACCCTGCTGGCCTGGCTGCTCGACGGCGGTCGGCTGGTGGAACACAAGGAATTCGACTGCTCCCCCACCCAGCGCGGGGTCGAACAGCAGCTCGCGGCCGTACTGAAGTGGGCCCATGGTCATGCCCGACAGGTCGGTGCCAGCCTCAGGCGTGTCGAGATCGCGGCCTCCTCGACCCTGCTGCTGCGCTGGCGACCGGAGGAGACGAACCTCGGAGTCCGGCTGGGAGCCCTCCACGATGTCGGGCTCCGGTGGAGCGACAGACTGTACCTGCCCGCTCATCTCTGGTGGATCAACGTCGCCGCTCGTGACCAGCTCGCCGCGATGACGGCCGAGCAGGGCAACGGCACCCCGGTGGACTGGCTCGGCCGGTCGGAGGCCGGGAACATCGAGGAGTTGACCAGACGAGTGCGGGACGGCGCCCATGCGCGGGCGCTGGCGCTCAGTCATCTACCGAACCGGATGGAGGAGTCCATGCCGCTGCTGCTCGCCCTGGCACCGATCGTGCTCTGGCCCGGGCATGAGGGCGAACTGGCCGCAGCAGCCCGTGAGAGCGTGGAACGCTACTGGAGCAGGCTCCCGAACGAGTTCAGCGCCGCCTATCGCAGCACCTGGAAGGAACGAGCCGGGCAGGAGTGCGCGGAGGGGCCTGCCGCGCTGGCGCGGATACGGTCCGTGTGGCATGACACCGACTGGCTGGACTTCTGCGACTGGTTCGACACCCGCCCAACCGATGGAGAGAACGCGCTATGACCTGGAGCCCCTTCTACGTCGGCGACGGGGAACCCCGGAGTGTGCACCTCGGAGACCCGCCGCCTTGGCGCAGCTTTCCCCGCCCGGCACTGCACCGCCAGTTCCGACCGCCGGCGGGCCTCATCGAGGCGGTCAATGCGGCGCTCGCACTGCGTCGTCCACTGCTCCTCACCGGTGCACCCGGCTCCGGCAAGTCCACGGTCATCGAGCAGGTGGCAGCCGAGTTGACGCTCGGCGACGTGCTGCGCTGGCACATCACCTCCCGCAGCACGCTTACGGAGGCGCTCTACCGCTACGACGCGCTCGGCCGGATCCACGCCCAGCGGCTCGAGGGCAGCACGGGTAGCGACGACATCGCCCCCTTCCTGCAGATGGGGCCGCTGGGGACGGCACTGCTGCCGGCCGGGCGACCTCGTGCCCTGCTGATCGACGAGATCGACAAGAGCGACCTCGACCTGCCGAGCGACCTGCTCGACGTGCTGGAACGGGGCGAGTTCGAGGTCCCCGAGCTGGCCAGGTACCGCGAGGAGGTCGTCCACGTCCGCGAGTGGGGTGGCGAGGCCCGCCATCCCGTGACAAAGGGCCGGGTCCGTTGCAGCGGGTTCCCGTTCATTGTGATGACGAGTAACGGCGAACGGGACTTCCCGGCCGCGTTCCTGCGCCGCTGCATCCGCTACACGATGCCGGAGCCGACGGCCGAGGCGCTGCACCAGATCGTGGCTGCGCACCTGGAGATCTCCGACGACCTGTCCGACTCCGTCGACACGGTCGTCACAGGCTTCGTGGAGCGGCTGGCGGCCGGCGAAAGCCTCGCCGTGGACCAACTGCTGAACGCCGTCCACCTGGTGACCAGCGCGAGCGCTCCGACCGACGAGGACGTTCAGGCCGTCCTGGACCTGGTCCTCAACGAGCTGTCCCGTGCCTGACCGGCCGGCCTCGGACGGGAGGGCCGCACGCCGGTACGACGGTCGACCACCGCCCCGACCGGGGACGGGGCCGGCCGTGACGCCACTGGAGCGGGTTGTCGCGGCGCTGCACGCGGCGGATCCGGAGCTGGACGCCACGGCCGTTGCGGAGTCGCTCTGGCTGGCTGCGCGGCTGGGCTCGGCAACACCGCCGCCGGTGGGCACCGGCTTCGGTGCGTCGGCCGACGCACCGGGCACCGAGGTTCCGGACACCCCGGAACACCGGCCAGCACCGCCGAGCGCCCCTCCAGCCGTGCCCGAGAGCGGCGCGCCCACGGTGACGCTCCACGAGCGGTTACCCGGGTCGGACTCGCTGGTCCGCGGTGATGTGAGCAGCATTCCGCGTGCGGGTGCGCTGCCGCGGGCGCTGGAGGTGAGCAGGGCGCTGCGTCCGTGGAAGCGGCTCTGGCGCGCCGGTCGGCGTAACGTCCTGGACGTCGGAGCGACGGTGGACGGCTATGCGCGAAGCGGTGAGCTGCTCCCGGTGTTCAGCGCGGCACCGGAGCGGTGGTTCGACCTCGTCCTGGTCGTGGACCGGTCACCCTCAATGCAGGTCTGGGGAGCGACCGTTGACGCCCTGACCGGGACGCTGGACCGCCTCGGAGCGTTCCGTACGCTCCAGGTGCGTGACCTGACCTTCGGCACCGACTCCACCATCCGACTACGCGACCCACAGGGCCGATCGAGCACCGCAGGACAGCTGCGCTCCCCGAACGGCCGCCGCCTGATGCTGACGGTCTCGGACTGCGCCGCCGACGCCTGGCGGGCGCCGGAGGTCTGGCGCCAACTGCGTGCCTGGGCCCGTACGACACCGGTCGCCCTGCTCAACCCGCTGCCGACCAAGCTGTGGCGCCGAGGCGGCCTCGATCTGCCGACGGTTCGGGTCGCTCCTGGCCCGCCGGGTGCGGACAGCTCCCAACTCTCCTTCCGTCTTCCGCTCCTGCTGCCGGAGGCCGACCGGGACGGCGCCGATGGCGGTTGGCTCCCCCTCCCCGTCGTCTCACTGTCACCGCACCAGCTTGATCGGTGGTCGCGAACGGTGGTGCTCGCGGCTCCCGAAGGCTGTGCCGCGGTCCTCGTCCCGCCCGGCGGCCGCATGCCGGGCCGGCCCGTCCAGGTGCGTCCTGCGGCATCCAGGGGGCCTGCGGAACGGGCAGAGGGCTTCCTGCGGACGGCGGCACCCGCGGCCGCTCGACTGGCCGTCCTGTGCTCGCAGTTCGACCGGCTGAGCCTGGGGCTGCTGCACACCATCCGCGAGGAACTCGTCCCTCGGGCCACCACGGCAGACCTCGCCGAGGTGCTGACGAGTGGCGTGTTCACCTGGGAGACGGATGTAGACGGCTCGGCGCAGGTGGTCGTGCCGCAGCAGGCGCAGGCCCGGCTGCGGCAGGACCTCACGGAGCACGAGGTGTGGCGCCTCAACCGTGTGCTGAGTCGCTCCGTCTCCTTGCAGAGCGGTGGCCGGGGACGGCTGCCGGCGGTGGCCCGGCACCGGAACGGACAACAGGAGGTACCGGCGGCCCCGGTGCCGTTCGGCCAGGCGCTGGAGCGGACACGGGAGTTGCTGGGGCTCACTGCAACGAGTAGCACCGGTACCGCGGATACGCCCGCCGACTCGGCACCCGGGGACCGCGCCGGCCTCGCCGGCTTCGCCGTGCAGCTGGCGCTGGCCATGCTGCCGCCGACCACCCGGTCGAGCTCGGACGAACTGGCGGCCGTTGTGGACCTGGTCGTGGCCGAGCTGGGGGTGTACGGCCGCCTGGACCGTACCGAGCTGCTACGGCAACTCGAGACCTTGGTGACCACCTATCAGGAGCCCGTCCCCGGGTCACCGGACATCACCACGCACATCCCCTGGGCGGATCGCCGCACGGAGGACCGCAGCCGGGGCTTCTGGGAGCGCTACCTGCGATACCTTCAAGAGAGCCGATCCGCGCGGACCGACTGGGTTCGATTCCTCGACGAGTCGACCGACGACGTACTGGGCCGACTTGAGGATCCGCGTCGGCCCGGCAGCTGGCGCCGTACGGGCCTGGTCGTGACCCATCCCGGGTCGGGCAGTACCAGTCACGGCATCGGCCTGGCCGCCAAGGCCATCGATGCGGGGTACCGCCTGATCGTGTTCCTGAGCGGTACCACCAACGTCCTTCGGAATCAGACCCAACAGCGGGTCGACGAAGGCCTGCTCGGTTTCGACACCAGCATCCGACGGTCGGTCCAGGACGGTGCGGCGGGATTTCGAATCGGCGCCGGTGCTTTGGCCCATGCCGAGCAGCCCAGCATTCTTTCCTTGACGAGCAGGACGATGGGAGGGGACTTCGTCGGGGCGGATGCGGCACGGCTCAACCCCTCCCTGGGCACCATCCCCATAGTCCTCGTCATCAAGAAGAACCGCCGGATCATCGACTCCCTGCGGGACTGGCTCACCCACCTGAGAGGTACGCCCGACCCGGTCACCGGGGAGCTCGTCGTCCGCGGCCTTCCCTTGCTTGTCATCGACGGTGGTGGCATGTCCTACGACTACCTGCCCAAACGGCGGGCGAACGTCCCATTGGTCGCCGAGAGCAGCGTCTACAAGCTGGTTTCGTCGTTCGCGAAGGCGGCGTTGGTGTCGTACCCGTCCACACCCTATGAGCCGGCGCTGTTCCACCGGTTCCCGGATACGTTCGCGTGCCGCTTCCCCACCTCGCCGCAGTCTCCGGATCTCGAAGCACAGCTACGCCTGTTCGCGTCACAGGGCGACGAACCAACTCGGACGGGCGCCGACCCGACTGCGGTCGTGCAACTTGTCACGGACCACGAGCGGTGGTTGCCGAGCCGGCACACCGTGAACTCCGTACCGGCGGCGGAACTTCCCCCCTCGCTAGTCGACGCGATCAACGCCTTCGTCCTTGTCTGTGCCGCTCGTCGGGTCCGGAACTGGCCTCGGTCGTGCAACTCGATGTCGATCTCCGTCAGCCGCTTCACCAGTGTCCAGGCGCTGGTGCGCGAGCAGGTGACGGCACGGCTGGAGTTCATCGCAACCGCTCTGCGTGACCACCGCACAAAAGGGGCGGCCCAGTTGACGGCGGACCTCAGAGCGATGTGGCTGTCCGTCTTCGCCCAGACGGAGACGTCATGGAGCGAGGTGGCGGAGCATCTGGCGGCCGAGGCCGCAAGAGTTCGTGTCGTGGCGCTGAACAGCGCCTCCGACGACTACCGGCTCGACTACCACCTTGGCGTCCTCAGCGTGGTAGTGGTCGGTGGCACGAAGCTCGGACAGGGCCCGGCACTCGAAGGCTTGGCCATCAGCTACAACCTCCTGCCGCACAACATGAGGAGGGCGCTGGCGTTCAGGGCCCTCCAAGGGGATCAAGAGCTCTGCCGTCACTACACCACCATGGACGCGGCGAGCAGTTACTCGAGTACGCGCTCGTCGGCCGATGCGCCCGTTCGCCAAGCCCGTCAGCCGACCGGCTCCGAACCGCCCGCGGTGAGAACCCCCCAGGACTTCGCCGGTTCCCGTGTCGACACCCTGCGGTTCAGCCTGTTGCCCGCGGTGCTGCAGAAGAACCTCCGCACACTGGAGGACTTCGTCAGGTCGCTCGACGAAGTCGGCCACCACACCGCCGAGCCCACCAACGGGAGCGTGATGTGGCGGGGTGTGCCGCACGAGCTGGTCCTCTCGCGCTTCTTCGACACCTATCTGCCCCGCGCCGAAGGCACCCTGGCGCCGGCTGAACGAGTCGCCGCCTACATCCGGCGACGCGTGCCCCAGGGCGAGCTCCTAGCCTGGAACGTCCAGCTCATCAGTAAGGCGGCGGCATCACACGAGCACGACGTCGCCGGCCATCGCATCGGCCCCGTGACACGCAGAGCTGTGGATCCCCCCGCAGCTGATGCCCCCTACACGGTACGCATCCTGATGAACCCGCGCGACGAGAGCCGGGACCTCGACCAGCAGCAGTACCTCGACGCACTGAGGATGACCCGGGAGAACGCGGAGTACCGCGGTGCTGTCCGTGTTCCCGAGGTACCTGCTGGACCAGCCGTCAGAGCGGTACGGCGCCCCGACCAACCACTGCTGACCATCTACCTGCTCGAATCGCCGATCCCCGAGGCCGATGCCCCGGGTACCCCGGTCGTGGGGTTCGCCGTGAGCTTCCCCTTCGGGGACGAGCCGGAGGCCGGCGGTTGATCGTCAGGGGTCCAGGCGTCGGGACCAACCGCGTGGCGGTTGTTGAGGACGGCAACGACGCCGCCCTGCGCGGAAATGCGGGACGGCGTGTCGGGTAGGTGGGCCACACCTACCCGACACGCCGCTCGGGGATGCCCGGACGGGTGCCGTCAGGCTCCGTCGAGGGTTTCCAGTAGTGCTGCCAGGAACTGCTTCGGCTGCTCCAGGTGGACGCTGTGGCCGGCGTCCTCGATGACGACCTCGCGGACCCGGCCGCCGGCGGCGGCGTAGTGGGCGAGGGCGGCGCGGGTCTGCGAGACCATCGGCTGTGCGGGGCAGGTGGCCTCGCCGGGCCAGCCCGGGACCGCGCCGAGGGCTCCCAGGTGGGCGAGGTCGAAGAGCGAGGTGTCGGAGACGATGACGTCGGCCGAGCCGCGGATCCACAGGATCGGCGGCTTCGGGTCGACCAGTTCCAGGTCGTCGATCCGGAAGTGGGTCGGCGCCATGGAGTTGAGGACGCCCCGAGCGCCGGGTGCGGAGCCCGGCCAGGTGTCGCTCGGGCGGGTGTCGCCGGGGTAGTGGTCGTCCCCGGTCCGGGTGGTCAGCATGGCGGCCACGTAGCGGTCCGGCTCGGCCAGCGGCTTGCTGACGTAGGCGCTGTCCAGCACCGAGCGCGGCGCGAACGGTGAGTCGGCGCCCGACTCGCCCTCGCGCAGCAGCCGGACGAATTCGGGGGCCGCGCCGCCTGCGCCGGAGCCCGCGCCGTCGGGCGAGTTGAGCCTCCCGTCCACCCCGTGGGTGCCGCCGAAGCCGTACGGGGAGACCGGGTTGACCAGGGTGAGCGAGCGGACCAGCTCCGGGTGGTCGCGCAGCAGTTGCAGCGCCACCCCGCCGCCCATGCTCCAGCCGACCAGGTGCACCGGGCCCAGGCCGAGCGCCTGGAGGTAGGAGAGCAGGTCCTCGCTGTGGTCGCGCAGGCCGCGGGTGGCGTCCACCGGCAGCGGCTCGGTGCCGCCGAAGCCGCGCAGGTCGGGTGCCAGCGGGCGGTAGCGGTCGGGCAGGCCGGTCATGGTCGGGTGCCAGAAGACGCCGGAGGAGACGTTGCCGTGCACCAGGACCACGGGCTCGCCCGTGCGGCCCTCGATCTCGGCGTGGTTCACGGTCAGCCGGTCGGTGGCTATCGGTCGATCGGTGATCATCGGACCTGTCCTCCTAGTTCAGCCAGCCGGCGACCTGCGCGCTCGCGGCGCTGTCCCAGCCGAGTTGCAGGTGGTTGGCGAGGGTGATCAGCGCGGTGCCGCCGACGGTGGCGATGCCGGTGGTGTCCAGCGCGCTGGCCACGAAGACCACGCCGTCGCTGGGGCCGCGGTTCTCGTTGAAGATGCCGACGATGCTCGGCGTGCCGCCCGCCAGGAGGTAGGTCGTCACCGAGGCGGGCACCCCGGCCTGGTGCAGCGGGGCGATCAGCGAGCCGGCGTTGATCGCGGGCTGGATGCCGCCGCCGTCGGTGTAGAAGCCCTGCCCGCCGTAGTACGTGGTGTACCAGTCCTGCTGGGACTGGTCGAGGCCGAACACCGAGTCCCAGCGGGCCAGCATCTGTCGCTGCCCGGGGTAGACGTCGTAGCCGCCCGAGGGGGTGAAGGAGAACTCCGGGTGTGCGGTGTAGGTGCCGTAGCAGGTCATCCGAAGGTGCGGCGAGGGGGCGTTGACCTGGCCGCCGCACTGCGGCCAGATGGAGAAGTCGTGCGCCCAGCCGTGGGCGAAGGGGTAGTCGTAGCCGCCGTTCGGGCCGCCGATGGTGATCAGCTTGCGGACGTCGCCCGCGTACGGGCGGCCCCAGGAGGGCTTGACCGAGGACACGTAGGAGCGTGCGGACATCTCGCCCTTGCTCCAGCCCGCCACGTCCACCTGGGGGACGCCGAGCTTGGCGCGGATCAGCGCGACGGCGTCGCCGACCGCCTGGGCCTGCATCAGGTTGTCGCCCTGCTTGTGCGCGAAGCCGATGGCGAAGACCCGGTAGCCCCGGCTGGAGAGGTACTGCATCAGGCCGGTGTTCGGGCAGGAGAGGGAGCCGCAGCCGTAGCCGCCGGACTCACCGGGGTTGGCCCAGGCCCGGTCGGGGTTGTCGTTGGCGCCGTGCACCAGCAGCACCGGGACCTGGTGCGCGCCGGTGTTCCAGCCCGGGGCCGAGTAGAGCAGGAAGCGGCCGGAGTAGGGCTGCTTGACGCCGCCGAAGAAGGTGAGCCGCTGGCCGTCCTGGTTCCCGCGGCCGTCCGGCGGGTACTGCTCCTGCTTGAAGCCGGTGGTGGTGTCGACGTACCGCTCGACGCGGTCCCAGCCGTTGGCGACGGTGGTGTAGGTCGCCTCCAGTGTCAGATTGGACGGCACCGCCGCCGAGGCCGGCCCCGACGGGACGACCGCGCCGATCAGCGCGAGCACGCTCGCGAGCAGCCAGCCGAAGCCCTTCCGCCTACCACGTCCGCTTCCCCACATGCCGCCTTCACTCCTCCACACCGAGGTATCAGTGCGTGACACCCTAGGGATGGCGCAGTGTCCTCCCTATGTCGGCGGCCCACACCCCGGGCGCCGCGGTATGGGCGTCGGCCACCTGGCCAGGCGCGGTCCCCGGCGAAGCCGCACCGGCACGCCGCGGGAAGCCGCACCGGCACGTCGCGGCACCCCCTCAGGCGGTGCCGCGACGTGCAGCGCGTTACTCGGCGGTCAGTCGCGGGGTGCGCGGGGGCGCCGTCCGCCGGGTGCCGGTGGCCTCGAAGGCCGCGGCGAGGGTGAGCAGGGCGTTGTCGCCGTAGGCGCGGCCGGCGAAGGTCAGGCCGACCGGCATGCCGATGTCGGCCATGGTGCCCATCGGCACGGTCACGGTCGGGATGCCGAGGTGGCGCGG
Organism: Kitasatospora sp. NPDC048239; assembly: GCF_043202015.1. NCBI lineage: Bacteria > Bacillati > Actinomycetota > Actinomycetes > Kitasatosporales > Streptomycetaceae > Kitasatospora > Kitasatospora sp. NPDC048239. The sequence continues at coordinate 357,523 of NZ_JBICZP010000006.1, forward strand.
CACGAGGTTGCCGTTGGCGACCCAGACGCCGTTGCGCCAGCCGAGGTCGGCGGACGGCTCGGAGACGTCCATGTCGGCCGGGCCCACGTCGGCGACGGCGGGGAAGACCACGGCGTCCAGGCCGAGTTCGTCCATCCACTCCTCCAGGTCGACCCTGCGGGTCTCCTCCAGCCCGCGCAGGCCCGCCTCGAGGTGCGGCATGTCGGTGAAGGACGGGTACGGCCGCTCGCGCACCAGGCGCGGGTAGTCGCCGATGGTGTCGTCGAAACCGGCGTAGCGGTCCGGGAGTTCACCCTGCTGCTTGGGCCAGATGCGGTCGGCGTCGACCTCGGCCAGGGTGCCGAGCTCCGGGTCGCCGTTGGCGCGCAGGAAGTCGTCCCAGGCCCAGGCGGAGAGGTCCTCGATCTCGACGGTGAGGAAGTCGCGGCCGACCAGCCCCCGGGTGAACAGGGACGGCGCGCCGGGGCGGTCGGACTCGTAGTTCGACACGACGGGGAAGTCGACCTCGACCACCTCGGCACCGGCCGCCTCCAGGTCGCGGCGCGCGGCCTCCCACAGGGCGATCACCGAGGCGCGGGTCTCGATCCGCTGACCGGTCTGGCCCCCGATGCCGCCCTCGGGGTTCGTCCCGGCCTCCGGGTCGGCGTTGATGTACATCCGCGGCACGCCGACGCGCTTGCCGGCGAGTGCGGCGCGCGCCGCCGGAGCGTCGGCGGGGGCGAGCGCCGGGTAGGAGGCGGGCCGCACCTGGGACGGCGCGGGCAGCTCCACCCACGGCTGGGCGCGCCACAGGTCGCCGCGGGTCTCCGGGTCGTCGGCCACCACGACGTCGAGCAGTTCGAGCAGGTCGGCCATGGTGCGGGTGTGCGGGACCACGACGTCCATGGTCGGGACGAGCGGCCAGTTGCCGCGCACCGAGATCACTCCGCGGCTGGGGGTGTAGGCGCACAGCGCGTTGTTGGACGCGGGGGCCCGGCCGGAGGACCAGGTCTCCTCGCCGAGGCCGAACGCGCCGAACGAGGCGGCCGTCGCGGTGCCGGAGCCGTTGGAGGATCCGGAGCCGTAGGCGCTGGTGAGCCAGTCGGCGCTGTACGGGCTCTCCGCGCGGCCGTACACGCCGCGCTGCATGCCGCCGTTCGCCATCGGCGGCATGTTGGTCAGGCCGATGAGGACGGCGCCGCCCGCGCGCAGCCGCTCGACGGCGAAGGCGTCGCGCTGGGCGACGAGGTGCTCGAAGGCGGGTGAGCCGGCGGCGGCCGTCAGGCCCTTGGCGAGGTAGCTGTCCTTCGCCGTGTAGGGGATGCCGTCCAGCGGGCCGAGGCTCTCGCCGCGCGCGCGGCGGGCGTCGGAGGCCTCCGCCTCGGCGCGGGCGTCCGGGTTCATCACGACCATCGCGTTGAGGGCGGTGGCGGTGCCGGGGCCGTCGTACGCGGCGATCCGCGCGAGGTAGGCGTCGAGCAGCCCGACCGCGGTGGTCTCGCCCTTCTCCAGCGCCGCGCGCAGGTCGGCGATACCGGTCTCCACAACATCGAATCCGCGTGTCATGCGGCTGTCTCCTGGGTGGTCGGGCAGGTGGTCGGGCAGCTGGTGCTGGAACGTTCCAGCAGGTGCACCTTAAACAGTGCTGGAACGTTCCAGCAAGAGACTGCGGGACCGGACCGGGAGATCGGCGCCGGGCTGCGTCTAGACTTCCGGGCTGTGACCAGCCGCTCCGTGACCCTGATCGACGTCGCCCGGGCGGCCGGGGTGTCCAAGAGCACCGCCTCCAACGCGCTGGGCGGCTCCGGCCGGGTGTCCGAGGCGACCCGCGAGCGCATCCAGGACGTGGCCCGGGAGCTCGGCTACCGGCCGAACACCGCGGCACGCAGCCTGCGCCGGTCCAGCACCGGCGCGATCGGGCTGCACCTTCCGCGCACCGCGACCCGCCTGGACTACTACATGAACCTGGCGTTCGGCGCGGTCGAGCGGGCCAGGGAGGACGGCCTGGACCTCGTCCTGCTGGCCCCCGGCACCGCCTCCGGCGGCGGACTCGCCTCCCGGGTGGACGGCCTGCTGGTGATCGACCCCGAGGTCGACGACCCGGAGATCCCGGACCTCCTGGACGCGGGCGTGCCGGTGGTCACCGGCGAGCGCTACCTCGGCGGGGGCGTCGCGCCGAGTGGCGCCGTGGTGTGCGACAACGCGGCCTCGCTGGCCGCGCTGCTGGACCACCTCGCCGAGCGCGGCGCCCGGCGCCCCGCCCTCCTGGCCCCCGGCCCGGGCTCCGACTGGGCCGGCGCGCTGCGGGAGGCCGCCGAGACCTGGAGCCGGACCCAGGGCGTGGAGGTGATCGTGCGGACGGTCCCGTTCGCCGCCACGCCGACCGAGGCCGAGGCCGCCACCGCGGAGCTGATCGCCGGCGTCCCGGGCCTGGACGCGGTGGTGTGCGCCCCCGACGGCGCGGTCTCCGGCGTCCTGGCGGGGGCCGCACGGGCGGGCCTGCGGACGGGGACCGACCTGCTGGTGGCCGCCTGCGTGGACGGTGCGGCGGCGCGCGGTTCGAGCCCGCAGGTCACCGCGGTCGACCTGCGGGCAGCGGAGTACGGGCGCGCGTGCGCGGCCCTGCTGAGCGACCTGCTGGCCGGGACGGCCGAACCGGGTGTCGTCCGCCGCCACGACTGGGCGCTGAACCTCCGGGCGTCCACCGCCGGTCGGCCCTGAAGCCGCTCCCCGGCGCCGGCCCGCAGGCGGGGCTTGAAAGCGGGGCCCGCAGGAGGGCGCTTGAAGGCGGGGCTTGAAGGCGGGCCCTACGGCAGGACGGGCAGCGACTCCAGGCCCCGCATCAGCCGGGTGTGGCGCCAGCGCAGTTCGGCACCGGGCACCGCCAGGCGAAGCCGCGGGAAGCGGGCGGCGATGCGCCGCAACGCGATCTCGCCCTCGGCGCGGGCGAGGGGCGCCCCCAGGCACCGGTGGATGCCGTGCCCGAAGGCGAGCTGGCCCCGGGCGTCCCGGTCGAGGTCGAGCCGGTCCGGGTCGGGGAAGCGCGCGGGGTCGCGGTTCGCGGCGCCGGGCGCGATGAGCACCGGGCAGCCCGCGGGGATCTCGGTGCCGCCGAGGCTGACGGCCTCGGTGGTGAACCGGAAGGTGGCCGTGCTCACCGGCGGGTCGAGGCGGAGCAGCTCGTCCACGGCCGTGTCGACCAGTCCGGGCTCATCGTGCAGGCGCTGCAGGGAATCCGGCGTCCGCAGCAGGGCGAGGAGGCCGTTGCCGATCAGGTTGGTGGTGGTCTCGTGCCCGGCCACCAGAAGGAGCACGGCGAGGGAGACGAGCTCGTCCTCGCCGAGCCGGTCCTCGCCGTCGCGGGCTCGGATCAGGCCGCCCAGCAGGCCGTCGTCGGGGGTGCGGCGCTTGGCCGCGATGAGGTCGGCCATGTATCCGGCGACGGCGTGCGAGGCGGAGTCGATCCGGTCGGGCTGCCCGGCCGCGAAGAGCTCGTTGGACCAGGTGCGCACCGCCGCGCGGTCGGCGTCGGGGACCCCGAGCAGTTGGCAGATGACGGTGACGGGCAGCGGGACGGCGAGCCCCTCGATGGCGTCGGCCGACTCTCCGGGCACCCACGCGTCGAGCAGCTCGTCCGTCACGGCGGCGATGTAGGGGCGGAGCCGCGCGACGGCGCCCGGTGTGAACGCCTTCGTCACCAGGCTCCGCAGCCGGGTGTGCTGCGGCGGATCGGTGGCCAGCATGCTCCGGGACACGGCGGGGTGCAGGTTGCGGCCGGTGTCCCTGCCGGCGAAGAAGGCCGCCGTGTCCTTGGACAGCCGCGGATCGGTGAACGCCTCCCGCGCTTCGGCGTAGCCGGTGACGAGGTAGCTCGACCGCCCTCCTCCGCCGGGCACCTCCTGGACCGGCGAGACGCTTCGGAGCGCCGCGAAGGCGGGGTACGGGTCCCGGAAGAACCCCGGGTCCTGAAGTGGGTTGCTCATGCTGATCCCTGTGCCGTCTGGAGCGCCGGTGCCTCACGCGAGGCCGTCCGGACGATATCGCCCGCGGCGCCCGCCCGTGCCACCGAGCGTAGCCAGACGGCGCCTTCCCGCCCCACGATCCGCCCGCACACCGGCGCGTACCCGGCGCCCGGCCGTCCAGGGGGCCCTGCCCAGCGGCGCCGGTGCGGACGCGCCGGGTACGACAGGGGCCAGGATCGCCCTGGCAGCAAGGGCCGTTCGCGTCCATCCTCTATGATCCGGCGCGGGGGAGGGGCGCGTCGTGGTGCGCCAGCGTGCCCGCCCCCCGTCGGCGGCGCGGGTGCGTCGCCGACCGGACGCTCCGATGATCGGGAGACAGACTCGGTGATCCTCGCTCAACGTGCCCGCCGCGCGCTCGCCGCCGCGGCCTCGGTACTGACCCTGGCCCTGATACCCGCGGGACCGGGCACCGCCTCGGCCGCCGCCGTCGACGGACCGGTACCGGCGGACCTGACCGCCGCCCGCGCCTTCACCGACACCTTCCACCAGGACCCCTCGCTCGACACCGACCCGTTCTACGGGCTCAACGTCGGCCTGCAGGCCCGGCAGTCGCCGCCGGCCGGACAGCGGCCGATCTCCTACACCCGGGTCTCCGGCAACTGGTACGACGCCGCTCCGGCGGACCCGTGGTGCGTCCAGGTCAGCCACCCGGACCACCCCGACCGGATGGTGTTCGCGAAGGGGCTGTCGGCCGTCATGCTCGGCGCGCCCGCCGTCGCGGACGACTCCGGCCACTACACCGTCTCCACGGTGGTCGACCCCTCGGTGGGCGACACCACCAGCCAGGACTGGGCCTCGATCGTGCTCAGCCGCGGCCACCGCGGCACCGGCTACGTGACCGGCGCCGACGTGGACCTCGGACTGACCGTCACCTCGGGCGGCAGGCTGAGCCTCTTTCACGGGGGAGGCGGGGAGGCCCCGTTCTGGAGCGGCACCGTCGCCCCGGCCGCCGACTACGCGGTCTCCCTCACCGTCTCCACCGGCGCGGACCGCTCGGTGGCGCTGACCGTGAACGGCACCACCCTGAACGCCACCGCCCCGGCCGGGGTCACCCGCTGGCCGAGCAGCGCGTTCCTGTACCTCGGCGCCTACCTCGACGCCGGCACCGCCAAGGTGACCACCTTCGGCGACGGCGCCGGGAACGGCCTGTCGGTCAGCCGGGTCGACACCGCCGTCGGCGCGAGCGCCAAGCCGCTGGTCGACACCTTCGACGGCGCGTCCGCCACGGCCGCGGACTTCGGGCTGAACCAGGGCCTCAGCGCACGTCAGCCGAGCCTGGTCTCGGCGAACTACTCCGCGGAGTCGGGCATCGACGGCCTGGTCGCCGACCCCGCGCCGGGCGCGGTGCAGGTGAACACCCCCGCGCACCCGAACGTGCTCTCCTTCCCCCGGGGCACCGCCGCGGTGCGCCTCACCAAGCCGGCCACCGCGGACCTCGACGGCCGCTACACCGTGCACGCGGTGCTGACGCCGGTGGTCGGGAGCACCACCAGCGCCGACTGGGCCTCGCTGGCCGTCAGCCGCGCCTCCAACGGGACGGGCGCGGTGGACGCGCCCGACGTTGCGCTCGGCCTGCGGGTGCGGGCCGACGGCGGGCTGGCGCTCTACCAGGGCGGCGCCGCGACCGCGCTGCCGGGTGTCCCGGCGGCCCCCTCCTACGCGGTGTCCGTCGCGGTGGCGAGCGGGTCGGCCGAGCGGGCGACCGTGACGGTCAACGGGACGACGGTGTTCTCCGGTCCGACCGCGGCCGAGCTGCCGCGCGACGGGTACGTCGTGCTGGGCTCGCACCAGTCGGCGGCCGGCCAGGTCACGACCGTGGACGACCTGCGGGTGTCGATGCTCGGCGGGCTCGGCTACTACGGGTACTACGACATCCGGGACCCGGATGAGGACAACGGCGCCGACCACACCGCCGAGGTGGCCTCCTGGACCAACTTCAACGGCTACCTGCGCGGCGACGACCCCCGGCTGGACTTCCTGGACCGCTGCCTGCCCGCCTCCTGCGTCATCGACGTCAACCACGAGGTCGTCTCGAAGGTCGACTGGCAGCGGGTCGAGCCGAAGCCGGACGCCGCGGCCAACCTCGCCGGGCTGGTCGACAGGATCGGGTCCAACCTGGACAAGATCGGCGCGGTCTACCTGACCGACGAGGCCTACTGGCGCCAGATGACCCCCCAGCAGGTCCAGACCCAGGCCGACCAGATCCGGGCGGCCTTCCCCGGCAAGCTGCTCATCTTCGACTACGACGCGTGGAGCCTGCGGGCCGCAGGCGCGGGCACCAACCCCGCCCCCCGGGGCGTCGACATCATCAGCGCCAACCAGTACTGCCTGGGCCGGGGCAACGTCCAGGACCTGCTGGCCCTGCTGAAGACCAAGCTCGCCTCGCCCGACCAGCACCTGATGCTCTACCCGGAGACGCTCGTCGGGCCGGGGGGCTCGGACAACTGCGAGGCCGTCACCGACGGCCCGCTGGTGAAGCTCAACGCCGAGTACCGGGCCGCCGCCGCGCAGGACCCGCGCCTCGTCTACCTGCACCCCTTCCGCTGGACGGGTGCGGCGATACCGGCCCGGGTGCCGCTGACCGTCGCCCACCAGCAGGCGACCGGCAGGGAGGTCGTCAACGCCACGCCCACCCGGCGCCCCTCCTCGGTCGGCGTCTACCGCCCGTCCGAGCAGCTCTTCGCCGAGGGCTCGCACAACGGGGCCACGATCGCCCGGGCCGTCTTCGGCCGCGCCGGAGACATCCCGCTCACCGGCCACTGGAACGGACCGGGCGTCGACACCGTCGGCGTCTACCGGCCGGACACCCGGGAGTTCGTGCTGGCGAACGCCGACGGCACCCCGGCCGCCCCGGTGACGTTCGGCGACGTCGGCGACGTCCCGCTGGCCGGCGACTGGAACGGGGACGGGCGGACCACGATCGGGGTCTACCGGAAGAGCGACCAGACCTTCTACCTCAGCGACGACAACGCCTCCGTCACGGACTGGATCAAGCTGGGCAATCCCGGCTGGACCCCGCTGGTCGGCGACTGGGACGGCAACGGCACGACGACCGTGGCCGTCTACGACCCCACGACGCAGTACTTCTACCTCAACGACTCCAACCGGACCGAGAACGTCCGGGCCGTCAAGTACGGCAACCCGGGGGACACCCCGGTCAAGGGCGACTGGGACGGCACCGGCATCGACACCGTCGGCGTCTACCGGCCGGATGACCGGACCTTCTTCGGGTCGGACGCCGGCGGCGGCCTGACCGTCTACCGCGCGACCTTCGGCAACACCGGCGACCGCCCGCTGGTGGGCAACTGGGGCTGACGCCCGGCCGCACCGAACCCCGCACCGAACCCGGGCCGAGCCCGGTGGAGGCCTCCGTCCGACCGGGTGACCGGTCGGGTGGAGGCCTCCGTCGTCTCCCGCGCGGCCGGGCCGGTTCGTCGGGTTGGTTCGTCGGGGCAGCGGTCGTGACGGGGCCGAAGAGGGGATGTAAGGTAAACCTTGCCTAATTGCCCGAGGGGAGGTCGGACCGCTTCCACTGCGGTCGCCGAACAGGGGAATCGGGCTGCGGCGCAGTTAGCGCCGTAAGGGGCCAGATCGCTGGCGCGGGGGACTGGTGGGCGGAGAGAGCGTGAACCCTTCCGGCTTGGGTCGGTCCGGGGCCGAGCGGCATCCCCCCGACCTTCAGACGTGCCTGGCGGACCTGCGGCGCTTCCGGGGGTCCACGGTCGTCGTGAAGTTCGGCGGCAACGCGATGGTGGACGAGCGGTTGAAGGCCGCCTTCGCCCGGGACGTGGTCTTCCTGCGGTACGCGGGGCTGCGCCCGGTGGTCGTCCACGGCGGCGGCCCGCAGATCGGTGCGCAGCTGAACCGCCTGGGGCTGGCCTCCTCGTTCGCCGGCGGCCTGCGGGTGACCACGCCCGAGGCGATGGACGTGGTGCGGATGGTGCTGGCCGGTCAGGTCCAGCGCGAGCTGGTCGGGTTGCTGAACGCCCACGGGCCGTTCGCGGTCGGTATGACCGGCGAGGACGCGCACACGATGACCGCGGCGAAGCGGTTCGCGGAGGTCGGCGGGGAGCGGGTCGACATCGGGCTCGTCGGGGACGTGGTGTCCGTGCGGCCCGCGCTGCTGGAGTCCCTGCTCGCGGACGGCCGGATCCCGGTGGTGTCCTCGGTGGCGCCGGGCGGGGACGGGAACGTCTACAACGTCAACGCGGACACGGCCGCGGCCGCGGTGGCGGGTGCGCTGCGCGCGGACGTGTTCCTGATGCTCACCGACGTCCCCGGCCTCTACCGGGAGTGGCCCACGGACGGTGAGGTGATTCCCCGCCTCACCTCCGAGGAGCTGGCCGCCCTGATGCCCGGTCTGGCCGGGGGGATGGTGCCGAAGATGGAGGCCTGTCTGGCGGCGCTGCGCTCGGGTGTGGGCGGGGTGCGGGTGTTGGACGGCCGGGTGCCGTACGCGGTGCTGCGGGCCTTCGGCGCCTCGGCCCCGGGCACGCAGGTGGTGCCCTCGGCGGTCGGGCGGGCGCCGGACCGGGAGGCCGGGGCGCGGAGCGCGGTGCCGGGCGAGCTCGCCCTGCGGTGAGCCGGCCTCCCGGCGCGTGTCGGGACGGCGCCGGGACGGGTCCAGGCGGGGCCGACCGTGCGTCAGGAAGCCTGTTCGGGCTGGTCCCGGAGGGTGTGGCGGAGGGCGGCCGGCGGTGGCGAACTTGACTCTGCTGCTCCGATAAGAGAACTTAGGCAAGCCTAACCAAAGGGTCTTCGGTGGTCTCGCCGGGGGTTTGAAGTCCCGGAGCCCGTCTCCGGGTCCGCGAACGAGCAGCAGGTAGACGGAAGGACGAGTCATGTCGCGCGAGAACGGCGCAATCTACGGAGGCGGCAGCGCCGACGACCTGGTCGGCATAGGCTTCGGCCCCGCCAACCTGGCCCTGGCCATCGCGATCGACGACCACAACCGGCGCAACCCCGAGCAGTCGATGCGGGTCCGCTTCCTGGAGAAGCAGGAACGTTTCGGATGGCACCGGGGCATGCTGCTCGACGGCGCCACGATGCAGGTGTCCTTCCTCAAGGACCTGGTGACCCTGCGCGACCCGCGCAGCCGCTTCACCTTCCTGACGTACCTCCAGGAGCGCGGCCGGCTGGTCGACTTCATCAACCTGAAGTCCTTCTACCCGACCCGCCTGGAGTTCCACGACTACTTCGAGTGGTGCGCCGCGGAGTTCGCCGACCAGACCGGCTACGGCCGCCAGGTCACCGCGATCCGCCCGGTGGAGTCGGACGGCCGGATCGACGGCGTCGAGGTCGTCTCCGAGGCCGTCTCCGGCGGCGACCGCGAAGTCCGCCGGGCCCGGAACATCGCGGTGGGCACCGGGCTGACCCCGCGGGTGCCCGAGGGCGCCACCGTGGGCGAGCGCGTCTGGCACACCCGGGACCTGCTGGTGAAGGCGCCCGCGCTGGCCCGCCAGGAGCTGCGCCACCGCCGGATCGCCGTCGTCGGCGCCGGGCAGTCGGCCGCCGAGACGGTCGAGTACCTGCACCGGACCTTCCCCGACGCCGAGATCTGCGCCGTCCTCACCCGCTACGGCTACAGCCCGGCGGACGACAGCCCGTTCGCCAACCGGATCTTCGACCCCTCCGCGGTGGACGAGTTCTACGGGGCGTCGGAGGAGGCCAAGCGGGCGCTGCTCGGCTACCACGCGAACACCAACTACTCGGTGGTCGACGGCGACCTGATCGAGCAGCTGTACCGGACGGTCTACCAGGAGAAGGTGGCCGGCACCGAGCGGCTGCGGATCCTCAACGCCAACCGCCTGACCGGTGTCGGCCACGAGGCGGACGGCGTCAGCGCGCGGGTCCGCTCGCTGACCACCGGTGAGGAGCAGGTGCTGGCCTGCGACGCCGTCGTGCTCGCCACCGGCTACACCCACGTCGACCCGCGCGAGCTGCTCGGCGACCTCGCCCCCGCGTGCCTCACCGACGAGTCCGGCCGGCTGCGCGTCGACCGCGACCACCGGGTGCTGACGGAGGACCACGTCGACGTGGGGATCTACCTCCAGGGCGGCACCGAGCACACCCACGGGATCACCTCCTCGCTGCTCTCGACGCTCGCCGTCCGTTCCGGCGAGATCTGCGACTCGCTGCTGCTGCGGCAGACCGGGCACCAGCTGCGCGCCCAGCACAACCGCCTCGGCGTCGCCGGCTGAGCACGGATCAGGGCCCCCGGGCCCCGATCCCGCCGGACCGCCCACCCCCGCAACCGAACGGACCTCCCGCATGAGCGACACCACCGCACCAGGCCCGCAGGGCTTCGACCCGGACACCGTCCGGGCGGACATCGCCGACATCCTCGGCGAGCGCCCGGAGGACATCGCCGACGACGAGGACCTGCGCGACCTGGGCCTCGACTCGATGCGGCTGATGCACCTGGTCGAGATCTGGCGGGGGCGGGGCGCCCGGGCCGAGTTCGCCGACCTGGCCGACCTCGGCGCCGGACCCACCGTCCGCTCCTGGTCGGCGTACCTGAACCGGACCTGAGAGCCACCCCCCCAGCAGCACCCGAACCGCTTGAACCGCCCGCACCGGGCCCCCTGACTCCGGCGGTTCGCCCGACCTGCCGCGAACCCGCCGCGCACCGCGTATCACCTTCAAGGAGAACCATGAACACCCGTGCCCTGACCTCCCGCAGCGTCAGAGTCGGCGCCGCCGCCGTCACCGCCGCGCTCACCCTCGCGGCCTGCGGCTCCAACGGCGACAGCAAGGACGCCGCGGCGCCGGCCGGCTCGGGCGGCGCGTCGGGCCCGGTCGTGGTCGAGGCCACCAACGGCAAGATCACCGTCCCGGCCGGCGTCAAGCGCATCGTCAGCGTCTCCTACGCCACCGGCGCGCTGCTGGACCTCGGCGTGCAGCCGGTCGGCACCAGCACCATCGACGACAACAACCCGATGGAGCTGCTGCCCTCGCAGACCGAGGCGGCGAAGAAGATCGAGCCGATCGGCTCCGGCATCGAGATCAACATCGAGAAGGTCGCGTCGCTCAAGCCCGACCTGATCGTGGTCGAGGGCGCCACCGCCTTCGACTGGGGCGTCAAGAAGCTGGAGGGCATCGCCCCCACGCTGTACTTCGGCGTCGACAAGCCGGTCGACCTGCTCAACGCGCAGGAGAAGATCGCCACCGCCGTCGGCAGGGAGGCGGAGTTCAAGAAGCTGAAGGCCGACTACGACACCAAGGCCGCGAAGATCAAGACGGACTACGCGGCCAAGCTCAACTCCGTGAAGTGGACCATCGCCTCCTCCTACGGCGGCGGCGAGTTCCTGGTCGACACCAGCAGCTCCTGGGTCGGCCGGGTCCTCAACGACGCGGGCGCCAAGTTCTCCCAGGCCTCCACCGACCCGGCGGAGCACGAGGTCACCTACTCCACCGAGAAGCTCGACGTCCTCGCGGACGCCGACATCATCCTGGTGCCCAGGACGGCCGCCACCGGCGAGGTCCCGCAGGACACCAAGGACCTCGACAAGCAGCCGTCGTGGAAGAACCTCAAGGCCGTCCAGGCCGGCAAGGTCGTCCCGGTCACCTACGCCACCAGCGACCGCTACGGCACCTCGCTGAACGTCCTCGACCAGATCGAGACCGTCCTCAAGGGCCTCTAGGCCCTGTCCCCCGCCCGTCCGGGCGGCCGCCCACCCCCCGCGGCCGCCCGGACGGACACCACCACATCGCACCAAGCGCACGAGCGCCCCGGGCTGGCACGGTCGGCGGGGCCGTGAACCCGGGAAGGGCCGACCCATGGCTGGCACGACGACGCAGCACGCCGAGCAGGACGCTCCGCAGGAGCCGACGGCAGCGCAGGCGGGCATCCTCGCCGCGCAACGGATCGACCCCGACAACCCGGCCTACAACGTCGGCCAGTACGTGCGCATCGCCGGCGACCTCGACGAGGGCCTGCTGGAGGCCGCGCTGCGCCGCACCCTCACCGAGGCCGACGGCCTGCACATCCGGCTCACCGGGGAGCAGGACCGGACCGTCCTGCTGCCCGGCGCGTTCGACGCCGAGTCCTGGCGGCTGCACCGGCTCGACACCAGCGGCGCCACCGACCCGGTCGCCGCGGCCGCCGCCCTGGTCCACGAGCAGCTGGCCGTCCCGACCGTGCTGGAGGGCCCCGACGCGGGCCCGCTCACCGGCTCGCTGCTGGTGCGCGTCGGCCCCGCCGACCACCTGTGGTTCCAGTGGTTCCACCACCTGGTCGTCGACGGCTACAGCGTCGCCCTGTTCAGCCGCCGGGTCGCCGAGGTCTACACCGCGCTCGCCACCGGGGCCGACGTCCCCGAGAGCCCGTTCCGCCCCGCCGCCCTGCTCGCCGCGGCCGAGCGCGACTACCTCGCCTCCGAGCGGGCCGAGGCCGACCGCGCCTACTGGCGCGAGCGCTTCGCCGACCGCCCGACCGTCGTCAGCCTCACCGAGCAGGCCGCCGCGGCCTCCCCGGCCGGCCTGCGCCACCGCGTCGAGCTCCCGGCCGGGCCGAGCGCCGCGGTGCTCGCCGCGGCCCGCGCCGCCAAGGCCACCTGGGCCGAGGCCGCGAACGCCGCCCTCGCCGCCTACCTGCACCGGATGACCGGCACCGCGGACGCCGTCCTCGGCATGCACTTCATGGCCCGCACCGCCCCCGGCACCCTGCGCGTCCCCGGCATGGCCGTCAACATCCTCCCCGTGCGGCTCCCCGTCGGCGGCGAGGACGCCTTCACCGACCTGATGCGCCGCTCCGCGCAGGAGCTCAAGGCGGTGCGCCGCCACCAGCTCCACCGCGGCGAGGAGATCCGCCGCGACCTCGGCCTGGTCGGCAGCGACGACCGCTTCCACGGGCCGATGCTGAACATCAAGCCCTTCGACCTCGACCTCGACTTCGCGGGCAGCCCCGGCACCACCGTCAACCTGGCCTCCGGACCGGTCGAGGACTTCTCGCTGTCCGTCCTCAAGACCCCCGACGACCGCCTGGTGCTGGAGTTCGACGCCAACCCCGCGCTCTACGGCGCCGGCGAACTCGCCCGCCACGCCGACCGGTTCGCCGGCCTGCTGACCCGCCTCGCCGCCGCGCCCGGACAGCCGCTGGCCGGCCTGCCGCTGCTCGCCGACGCCGAGCGCGAGGACATCCTGCACGGCTGGAACGACACCGCCCGCGAGGTCCGCGAGGGCACCCTGGTCAGCCGGATCGCCGAGCGAGCCGCCGCCACCCCCGACGCCGTCGCGGTCGTCGCCGAGGGCGCCGAGCTGACCTACGCCGAGCTCGACGCCCGCGCCGGCGAACTCGCCCTGGCGCTGCGCGCCGCCGGCGCCGGCCCGGACCGGGTGGTCGCCGTCGCCGTGCCCCGCTCCGCCGAGCTCATGGTCGCCCTGCTCGGCGTCCTGAAGTCCGGCGCCGCCTACCTGCCGCTGGACGCCGACTACCCGGCCGAGCGGCTCGCCTACATGGTCGAGGACGCGGCCCCGGTCCGCGTGGTCACCGTCCGCGCGCTGCTGGAGCGGCTGCCCGAGGCCGCCCGCGCCACCGCCCTGGTGATCGACGACGCGGCCGCCGCGACGCCCGCCCAGGACGGCCCCGCGCTGCCCGCGCCCGGCCCCGACCACGCCGCCTACCTGATCTACACCTCCGGCTCCACCGGCCGCCCCAAGGGCGTCGTGGTCACCCACCGGGCCATCGTCAACCGGCTCGCCTGGATGCAGCACACCTACCGGCTCGGCGCCGACGACCGCGTCCTGCAGAAGACCCCGGCCAGCTTCGACGTGTCCGTCTGGGAGTTCTTCTGGGCGCTCTGCGAGGGCGCCACCGTCGTCCTCGCCCGCCCCGAGGGCCACAAGGACCCGGCCTACCTCGCCGCGCTGATCGCCGGACAGCACGTCACCACCCTGCACTTCGTCCCCTCCATGCTGCGCGCCTTCCTGGAGGAGCCCTCGGTCGCCGAGCGCTGCGCCGGCCTGCGCCGCGCGTTCTGCTCCGGCGAGGCCCTGCCCGGCGACGTCGTCGACCGCTGGTACGCCACCCTCCCCGGGGTGCCGCTGCACAACCTGTACGGCCCCACCGAGGCCGCCGTCGACGTCACCCACCACCACACCGCGCCCGCCGCCGGCGTCGTCCCGATCGGCCGCCCGGTCTGGAACACCCGGCTGTACGTGCTGGACGCCGCCCTGCGCCCCGCGCCGGTCGGCGTGCCCGGCGAGCTGTACCTCGCCGGGGTCCAGCTGGCCCGCGGCTACCTCGGCCGCCCCGGCCTGACCGCGGAGCGCTTCACCGCCGACCCGCACGGCGGCCCGGGCGAGCGGATGTACCGCACGGGCGACCTCGTCCGCTGGGCACCCGACGGCACCGTGGAGTACCTCGGCCGCACCGACGACCAGGTCAAGGTCCGCGGCTTCCGGATCGAGCTCGGCGAGATCGAGGCCGCCCTGGAGGCCCTGCCCGGCGTCGTCCAGGCCGCCGTGACGGCCCGTGAGCTGACCCCCGGCGGCGCCCGCCAGCTGGTCGGCTACCTGGTGCCCGCCCCCGCCGACCCCGAGGCGCTGCGCTCCGAGCTCGCCCGCACCCTGCCCGAGCACATGGTCCCGGCCGTCCTGATCGGCCTGGACGCCCTGCCGCTGAGCCTCAACGGCAAGCTCGACCGCAAGGCCCTGCCCGCGCCCGCCGCCGGCCGCGGCGCAGGCGGCGGCGCCCCGCGCACCGACGCCGAGCGCATCCTCGCCGCGCTGGTCGCCGAGGTCCTCGCCCTGCCCGGCGACCAGGTCGGCGTCGACGACAACTTCTTCTCCCTCGGCGGGGACAGCATCTCCGCCATCCAGCTCGGCAGCCGGGCCCGCCGGGCGGGCTTCCAGATCACCCCGCGGGTGGTGTTCGAGCGCCGCACCGTCGCCCGCATCGCCGCCGTCGCCGAGGACACCCGCACGGCCGGCGCCCCCGCCCTGCGCGCCGCCGACGCCACCGGCCCACTGCCCACCACCCCGATCAGCGAGTGGCTGCGCGAGCGCCGCGGCCCGGTCGCCCGGTTCGGCCAGCACACCGTCGTCACCGTCCCGGCCGGCCTCGACCGGCAGCGCCTGGCCGCCGCCCTGGACACCCTGACCGACCACCACGACGCGCTGCGGCTGTGCCTGAACGTCGCCGAGGACGGCCGCTGGACCCAGGAGGTCCGGCCCGTCGGCAGCGCCCCCGCCGCCGACCGGCTGCGCCACATCACCGTCACCGCCGAGGAGCTGGCCACCGCCGCCGCCCTGGAGCGCGAGGCCGCCGCCGACCGCCTCGACCCCGAACTGGGCGTCGTCCTCCAGGCCGTCCACCTCGACGCCGGCGACCACACCCCCGGCCTGCTCGTCCTCGCCGTCCACCACCTCGCCGTCGACGGCGTCTCCTGGCGCATCCTGCTGCCCGACCTGCGCGCCGCCTACGAGGGCCGCGCCCTGGAGCCCGTCACCACCCCGCTGCGCGCCTGGGCCCGCGGCCTCGCCGAGGCCGCCGCCGAGGACCGGATCCGCGCCGAACTGCCCCTGTGGCAGGCCGTCCTGGCCGACGGCGGCGGACCGCTGCTCGGCGAGCGGGCCCTGGACGCCGGCCGGGACACCGCCGCCGGCACCCGCCGCCTGCGGCTGACCCTGCCCGCCGAGCGCACCGCGCCGCTGCTCGGCGCCGTCCCCGCCACCCACCGGGCCGGCGTCGACCACGTCCTGCTCACCGGTCTGGCCCTCGCCCTGCTCGCCCGCCGCCGCGCCCGCCTCGGCGCCGACGCCCGCCCCGACCTGCTGCTGCGCCTGGAGGGCCACGGCCGCGAGGACCAGCTCGTCCCCGGCGCCGACACCTCCCGCACGGTCGGCTGGCTCACCAGCGAGTTCCCCGCCCGCCTCGACCTCACCGGCGTCGACCCCGAGGCCGCGCTGGCCGGCGGGCCCGCGGCCGGCCGCGCCCTCGCGCTGGTCAAGGAGCAGCTGCGCGCCCTGCCCAACGCGGGCGCCGGCTACGGCCTGCTGCGCCGGCTCGACGAAACCTCCGCCGCCGCCCTCGCCGACCTGCCCGAGCCCCAGCTGCTCTTCAACTACCTGGGCCGCTTCGGCGCCACCGGCGAGGAGTGGGCCGTCGCCCCGGAGGCCGGGGACGCCATCACCGCCTCCACCGACCCCGGCCTGCCCTGCGTCCACGCGCTGGAGATCGGCGCCTTCGTCCACGACGGCCCGGCAGGCCCCGAGCTGACCGTCCAGCTCTCCTGGCCGCAGGGCGTGTTCGGCGAGGACGCCGTCCGGGAGATCGCCGACGGCTGGTTCGCCCACCTCGACGCGCTCACCCGCTACGCCGACCGCCCCGACGCGGGCGGCCTGACCCCCTCCGACGTGCCGCTCGCCCCGGTCACCCAGGCCGTCCTGGACCATCTGGCCGAGGAGCACCCGGACACCGAGGACGTCCTGCCGCTCTCCCCGCTCCAGGAGGGCCTGCTCTTCCACACCCTGCTCCAGGACGACCAGGGCGCCGACGAGCTCTACACCTCGCTCACCTCCCTCGACCTGCGCGGCCCGCTCGACCGCGCCGCGCTCGTCCGCGCCGTCGACGCGGTCGTCAACCGGCACACCGCGCTGCGCTCGGGCTTCCTCGGCGACGGCCTGCCGGAGCCGCTCCAGCTGGTCGCCGGCCGCGTCCGGGTGCCGTGGACCGAGCACGACCTCACCGCGCTGCCCGCCGACCGGCAGCCCGCCGAGACCGCCCGGATCGAGGACGCCGAGGCCTCCCGCCGCTTCGACCTGGCCCGCCCGCCGCTGGTGCGCTGCGCCCTGGTCGCCCTCGGCCCCGACCACCACCGGCTGGTCCTGACCCGCCACCACATCGTCATGGACGGCTGGTCCACGCCCGTCCTGCTGCGCGAGCTGATCACCGCGTACGGGGCCGGGGGCGACCCCGCCGCGCTGCCCGCCACCGCCCCCTACGCCGACCACCTCGGCTGGCTGGCCGCCCGCGACACCGGGGCCGACACCGCCGCCTGGCGGCAGGCCCTGGCGGGCCTCGCCGCGCCGACCCTGCTCGCCGACGGCCTCGGCACCCCCGCCGCCGGCCCGGCCGCCGCCGGACGGGAGATCGAACTGCCGATCCCCGCCGAGCTGTCCGCCGCCCTCACCGCGACCGCCCGCGAGCACGGCCTGACCCTCAACACCCTCGTCCAGGGCGCCTGGGCGGTCCTCCTCGGCCGGCTCACCGGCCGCACCGACGTGGTCTTCGGCGCCACCGTCTCCGGCCGCCCCGGCGACCTGCCCGGCGTGGAGTCGATGGTCGGCCTGTTCAGCAACACCGTCCCGGTGCGCTTCGAACCGGACGAGGACGAGCCGGTCGCCCGGATGCTGGTCCGCCTCCAGGCCCAGCAGTCCGCCCTGCTCGACCACCAGTACCTCGGCCTCGCCGACATCCAGGCGGCGGCCGGCCACGGCACCCTGTTCGACACCCTGCTGGTCTTCGAGAACTACCCGGTCGACCCCGACCACCTCACCGCCCGCGGCCTGCGGGTCGCCGGCATCGGCAACCGAGGCGCCACCCACTACCCGCTCACCGTCCTCACCCTGCCCGGCGAGGCCCCGCAGCTGACCGTCGAGTACCGCCCCGACGTGTTCACCGCCGAGCAGGCCGGCGCCGTCGGCGAGCGCCTGCTGCGGCTGCTCACCGCCATCGCCACCGCGCCGGACACCGCCGTCGGCGCGCTGGAGGTCCTCTCCCCGGCCGAGCGCCGCACCGTCCTGGAGGACTGGAACGCCACCGCGCGCCCCGTCCCCGAGGGCACCGTCGTCGACGCCTTCGCCGCCCGCGCGGCCACCATGCCCGAGGAGACCGCCGTCGTCTTCGGCGCCGAGCGGCTCGACTACGCCGAGCTCGCCGCCCGGGTCGACCGCACGGCCCGCCACCTCGCCGCGCTCGGCGCCGGACCGGGCCGGGTCGTCGCACTGGCCCTGCCGCGCTCGGCCGACCTGGTCGCCGCCCTGCTCGGCGTCCTCGCCTCCGGCGCCGCCTACCTGCCGATCGACCTCGACCACCCGGACGAGCGGATCGCGCTGATGCTGGCGGACGCCGACCCGCTGCTCACCCTCAGCACCGCCGAGGTCGCCGGCCGCCACCCGGTGCTGGCCGCCCACGGCAAGGGCGTCGTCACCCTCACCGAACTCGGCACGCTGAGCGCCGACCCCGTCCGCCCGCACGCCGACGACCTGGCGTACGTCATCCACACCTCCGGCTCCACCGGCCGCCCCAAGGGCGTGCAGGTGCCGCACCGCGGCCTGGCCAACATGCTGGAGCACCACGGCAACACCGTCTTCGCCCGGGCCGCCGCCCTGGCCGACGGGCGCCGGCTGCGCGCCGCGCACACCGCCTCGTTCTCCTTCGACTCCTCCTGGGAGCAGCTGCTCTGGCTGATCCAGGGCCACGAGCTGCACGTCTACGGCGAGGACCTGCGCCGCGACCCGCAGGCCCTCGTCCAGCGGCTGCTCGCGGACCGGGTCGACACCCTGGACGTCACCCCGTCCTTCGGCCAGCAGCTCGTCGAGTGGGGCCTGCTGGACTCCGACCGGCACCGCCCGCTGCTCTTCCTGGTCGGCGGAGAGGCCGTCGGCGACGCCCTGTGGACCCGCATCCGGGAGACCGAGGGCGTGCTCGGCCACAACTTCTACGGCCCCACCGAGTACACCGTCGACGCCCTCGGCGCCGCGCTCGACGACAGCCCCACCCCGTTCGTCGGCCGCCCGATCGGCAACACCCGGGTCTACGTGCTGGACGCCCGGCTGCGGCCCGTCCCGGCGGGCGTGCCCGGCGAGCTGTACATCGCCGGCCCCGGCCTGGCCCGCGGCTACGGCAACCGGCCCGCACTCACCGCGAGCCGCTTCACCGCCGACCCGTTCGGCGCCCCCGGCGGGCGGATGTACCGCACCGGCGACCTGGTGCGCCACCGCCCCGACGGCAGCCTCGACTACCTGGGCCGCGACGACGACCAGGTGAAGATCCGCGGCTTCCGGGTCGAGCCCGGCGAGGTCGAGGCCGCCCTCGCCGCCCTGCCCGGCATCGCCCGGGCCGCCGTGCTGGCCCGCCCGGCCGCCGCAGGCGCCAAGCGGCTGGTCGGCTACGTCGTCGCGGCCCCCGGCGCCGTCGCCGACCCCGCCGCCCTGCGTACCGCGCTCGCCGAGGCGCTGCCCGAGTACATGGTCCCGGCCGCGATCGTGCCGCTGCCCGCACTGCCGCTGAACGTCAACGGCAAGCTCGACCGGCAAGCCCTGCCGGAGCCCGGCGCCGAGGCCTTCGCCGCCCCGGCCGGACGGGCCCCGCGCACCGAGGGCGAGGCCGTGATCTGCGGCGTCTACGCCGACGTGCTCGGCCTGCCCGCGGTCGGCATCGACGACGACTTCTTCCAGCTCGGCGGGCACTCGCTGCTCGCCACCCGGGTGATCGGCCGGCTGCGCGCCGCCCTCGGCAGCGAGGTCGCCGTCCGCGACCTGTTCGAGAGCCGCACCCCCGCGGCCTTCGCCGCCCGCCTCGACGGCGCGGCGACCGGGCGCACCGCCCCCGCCGCCCGCCCGCGCCCCGAGCGGATCCCGCTGTCCGCCGCCCAGGCCCGGCTCTGGTTCCTCTACCGCCTCCAGGGCCCGAGCACCGCGTACACCATCCCGTGCGCGCTGCGGATCGACGGCGAGCTGGACGCGGACGCGCTGCGCGCCGCCTTCGCCGACGTGCTGGCCCGCCACGAGGCGCTGCGCACGGTCTTCCCCGACCACGAGGGCCGGCCCTACCAGCGGATCCTCGACCCGCAGAGCGCCGGGGTGCCGTTCAGCACGGCCGAGGCCTCCGGGCACCGCCTGGACACCGAGGTCGCCGCGGCCGGCGCCCACGCCTTCGACCTGGCCACCGAGATCCCCGTCCGGGCGACCCTGCTGACCGCCGGGCCCACCCGGCACGTGCTCAGCATCGCCCTGCACCACATCGCCGGTGACGAGTGGTCCGAGGGCGTGCTGCTGCGCGACCTCGACCTCGCCTACGCCGCCCGCCGGGCCGGGACGGCCCCGCGGTTCGCGCCGCTGCCGCTGCAGTACGCCGACCACGCGCTGTGGCAGGGCGAGCTGCTGGCCGCCGAGCAGGGACCGGCGGCCGACCAGAGCCGCTACTGGACCGAGCGGCTGGCGGGCCTGCCCGCCGAGCTGGCGCTGCCCACCGACCGGGCCCGCCCGGCCGAGGCGAGCGGCCGCGGCGGCGCCGTCCGGCTGCGGCTGCCCGACGAGCTGCACACCGCCCTGCGCGGCTACGCCCAGCGCACCGGGGCGACCCCGTTCATGGTCACCCAGGCCGCCGCCGCGCTGCTGCTCGGCAAGCTGGCCGGCACCACCGACGTCGTGCTCGGCACGCCCGTCGCGGGCCGCACCGACGAGGTGCTGGAGTCCGTCGTCGGCTTCTTCGTCAACACCCTGGTGCTGCGCCACGACCTGGCCGGCGACCCGGACTTCGACGAGCTGGTCGCCCGCTCCCGGGAGAGCGTGCTCGGCGCGCTCGCCCACCAGGACCTGCCGTTCGACCGGCTGGTGGAGATCGTCAACCCCGAGCGCTCGCTCGGCCGCCACCCGCTGTTCCAGGTGATGGTCCAGCACCGCCGGGAGGCCGACGGCCTGGACCACCTGCTCGGCGCCGCCACCGCGCTGCTGCCCGACCCCGTCCACGCGGCCCGCTTCGACCTCGCCTTCACCTTCGTGGAGGCCGCGGACGGCAGCCGCACCGACCTGACCGTCATCCACGCCGAGGACCTGTTCGACCGCGCCACCGCCCGGCTGTTCGGCGCCCGCCTGATGCGGGTGATGGAGCAGGCCTTCGCCGCCCCCGAGCGGCCGGTGAGCCGGATCGAGCCGACCGCCGCCCAGGAGCGCCGCGGCCTCGCGGGGGAGTGGAACGCCACCGCCATCGCGGTCCGCGAGGGCACCCTGGTCAGCCGGATCGCCGAGCGCACCGCCGCCACCCCCGACGCCGTCGCGGTCGTCTTCGAGGGCGCCGAACTGACCTACCGCGAGCTGGACGAGCGGGCCGCCCGGCTCGCCGGGGCGCTGACCGCCGCCGGCGCCGGCCCCGACCGGATCGTCGCCGTCGCCGTCCCCCGCTCCGTCGAGCTGATGGTCGCCCTGCTCGCCGTCCTCAAGGCCGGCGCGGCCTACCTGCCGCTGGACACCGAGTACCCCGTCGAGCGCCTCACCGGCATGGTCGAGGACGCCGCCCCGGTGTGCGTGCTCACCGTCCCCGGCCTGGAGGCCGGCCTGCCCGCCGTGCCGGGCGTGCCGGTGCTCACCGTCGACGCCCGGGCGGCGGCGCCCGTGCCGCCCGCCGCCCCGGACGCCGACCACGCCGCCTACGTCATCTTCACCTCCGGCTCCACCGGCCGCCCCAAGGGCGTCGTGGTCACCCACCGGGCGATCGTCAACCGGCTCGACTGGATGCGCGAGGTCTACGGCATCACCGCCGAGGACCGCGTCCTGCAGAAGACCCCGGCCAGCTTCGACGTGTCCGTCTGGGAGTTCTTCCTGCCGCTGGTCAGCGGCGCCCGGGTGGTGCTGGCCCGCCCCGGCGGCCACCGCGAGCCGGAGTACCTGGCCGCCCTCGCCGCGCGCGAGTCCGTCACCGCCTGCCACTTCGTGCCGTCCATGCTCACCGCCTTCACCGGCGCCGCCGAGCAGGACGCGAGCGTCCGGCAGGGCTTCGCGGGCGTGTCCCGGGTCTTCTGCTCCGGCGAGGCGCTGCCCGCCGCCGCGGTCGACCGCTTCCTCGCCCTGTGGCCGCAGATCGGGCTGCACAACCTGTACGGCCCCACCGAGGCCGCCGTCGACGTCACCTACCACCGCGCCTGGGCCGGCTCCGGCGTCGTCCCGATCGGCCGCCCGGTCTGGAACACCCGCCTGCACGTGCTGGACGCCCGGCTGCGGCCCGTCCCGGTGGGCGTCCCCGGCGAGCTGTACCTCGCCGGGGTCCAGCTGGCCCGCGGCTACCTCGGCCGCCCCGGCCTGACCGCGAGCCGCTTCGTCGCCGACCCGTTCGCGCCGACTGGGCCCCTCCTGCCCGATGGCGGGCAAGGAGGGAGGATGTACCGCACCGGTGACCTCGTACGCCGCCGGATCGACGGCGAGGTCGAGTACCTCGGCCGCACCGACGACCAGGTCAAGGTCCGCGGCTTCCGGATCGAGCTCGGCGAGGTCGAGTCCGCCCTCGCCGCCGTCCCCGGCGTCGGCCAGGCCGCCGTCACCGCCCGCGCCGTCACCGAGGGCGGTGCGCGCCAACTGCTCGGCTACGTCGTCCCGCAGGCCGGGGCGGGCGTGGGCGGCGAGGCCGTCCGCGCGGCCGTCGCCGCCGTGCTGCCCGAGCACATGGTCCCCGCGGTCGTCACCGTCCTGGACGCGCTGCCGCTGAGCGTCAACGGCAAGCTCGACCGCAAGGCCCTGCCCGCCCCCGGCCGCCGCACCGGGCAGGCCGCCCCCGCGGCCGCCGGACCGTCCCCGGCCGCCGCCCTGGCGCGGGTCTTCGCCGAGGTGCTCGGCCTGGCCGAGGTCGGCGAGGACGAGAACTTCTTCGCCCTCGGCGGGGACAGCATCGTCTCGATCCAGCTGATCAGCCGGGCCCGCAAGGCCGGCTACGAGCTCGCCGCCAAGGACGTCTTCCAGTACCCCACCCCGGCCGCCCTGGCCGAGGCCAAGGGCCTGCCGACGGCCCGCCCGGCCGACCGGGCCCCGGCCGCACCGCAGGCCCCCGCCGACGGCGAACTGCCCGCCCTGCCGGTGGTGCACTGGCTGCGCGAGCGCGGCGGCCCCGTCGACCGCTTCAACCAGTCGGTGCTGGTCAGCGTCCCCGCCGGTCTGCGGGAGGAGCCGCTGCGCGCCGCCCTGGCCGCGCTGGCCGCCCACCACCCGGCGCTGCGGCTGCGCCTCGACCGGACCGACGGCCTCTGGACCCAGGAGATCCTGCCGACCGGCCAGGCACCCGCCACCACCGAGCCGGACACCCTGCGCCGCGTCGACGCCCGCGAGGGCGACCTCACCGCGCTGCTGACCCGGGAGGCCGACGCGAGCGCCGCCGCGCTCGACCCCGCCGCCGGCCGGGTGCTGCGCGCCGCCTGGTTCGACGCGGGCGACACCCGGGACGGCCGCCTGCTGCTGACCGTCCACCACCTGGCGGTGGACGGCGTCTCCTGGCGCACCCTGCTGCCCGGGCTCGCCGCCGCCTACCAGGCCCTCGCCGCAGGCCGCAGGCCCGCCCTCGAACCCGAGGCGTACGGGCTGCGCGCCTGGTCCGAGCACCTGCTGGCGCACGCCCAGGAACGCGCCCGGGTCGCCGAGGCCGCCCACTGGCGCACCGCGCTCGCCGGGCCGCCCGGACCGCTCGCCGCGCTGAGCGCCGACCCCGACCGCGACACCGTCGCCACCGTGCGCACCCTGCGCCGCACCCTGCCCGCCGACCGCACCGCCCCGCTGCTCACCGAGGTGCCCAAGGCCTTCGGCGCCGGGGTCGACGACGTGCTGCTCGCCGCCCTGGTGCTCGCCGTGGCCACCGCCCGCCCGGGCGCCGCCCCAGCCCTCCAGGTCGACCTGGAGGGGCACGGCCGCGGCGGCCACGACGGGCTCGCCCCCGACCTCGCCGGCACCGTCGGCTGGTTCACCACCGTCCACCCCGTCCGGCTGGACCTCGCCGGGATCGACCCGGCCGCCGCGCTCACCGGCGGCCCGGCCGCCGGCCAGGTGCTCAAGCAGGTCAAGGAGCAGCTGCGGGCCGCCCCCGACAAGGGACTCGGCTTCGGCCTGCTGCGCCACCTCAACCCGCAGACCGCGCCGCTGCTGGCCGCCGCGCCGCGCTCGCAGGTGCTGTTCAACTACCGGGGACGCGCCGACGGCGCCACCGGAGCGCCGGGCGGCTGGCCGCTCGCCCCGCAGCCCGAGCGGGACGCCGTCGCGGCCGGCGCCGGCCCCGACCCGCGGATGGCCGCCGGCTACCCGCTGGAGATCGACGCGGTGGTCCGCCCCGGCGCCGACGGACGGCCCGAGCTGGCCGTCGAGTGGAGCCGCCCGCAGGCCCTGCTCACGGACGCCGAGGTCACCGCGCTCGCCGACGCCTGGTTCGCCGCCCTGGACGCCCTCGCCCGGCACACCGCCGGCGGCGGGGCCGGCGGGGTCACCCCCTCCGACCTCAGCCTCGTCTCGCTCAAGCAGGCCCAGATCGACCGGCTGGAGTCCCGGCTGCGCGGGCGGCGGCGCCGATGAGCACCGAGCCCGTCCGTCCGGACCCGACCGACCACCACGCCCCGACCACCCCCAGGACCGAGAAGACCGTGATGAACGACTCCACCGCACCGATCGACGACCCCCAGGCCGAGGGCGCGGCCGCATCGGACCTGGAGGACGTCTACCCGCTGTCCTCACTCCAGGAGGGCCTGCTCTTCCACGCCCTGTACGACGACGGGGCCCGCGACGTCTACGTGGTCCAGTCCCACCTGGACCTGGCGGGCCCGCTCGCCACGCCCCGCCTCGCCGCCGCCCTGGACGCCCTGCTGACCCGCCACGCCAACCTGCGGGCCGGCTTCTGGTACGAGGACCCGGAGGCCGTCGTCCAGTTCGTCCAGCGCACCGTGGACACCCCGCTGCGCGAGGTCGACCTGACCGCGCTCGACGGGGACGCCCAGGACGCCGCCGTCCGCGCGGCCATGGACGAGGACTGGCACCGCCGCTTCGACCTGGACACCCCGCCGCTGCTGCGGCTGGCCCTGCTGCGGCTGGACGCCGAGCGCTCCCGGCTCGTCCTGACCTGCCACCACCTGCTGCTCGACGGCTGGTCGATGCCGATCGTGTTCCGCGAGCTGATGGCCCTGTACGGCTCGGCCGGCGACCCCTCGGTGCTCGCCGCCGCCCGCCCCTACAAGGACCACCTCGCGCTGCTGGCCACCCGGGACACCGCCGCCGCCGAGGCCGCCTGGAGCACCGCCCTGGCGGGCTTCGAGCAGGCCCACCCGGTGGCGCCCGGCGCCGGCACCGCGGCCGCCGTCGAGCCGGGCCTGGTCACCCGGTACGCCGACCCGGTGCTGTCCGAGCGCGTCGCGGCCGCCGCCCGGGGCCGCGGCCTGACCCTCGGCAACCTCGCCCACACCCTGTGGGGCGTCCTGGTCGGCTCCCTCACCGGCACCACCGACGTGGTGTTCGGCACCACCGTCTCCGGCCGCCCCGACGACCTGCCGGGCGCCGAAGCCATGGTCGGCCTGTTCATCAACACCGTGCCGGTCCGGGTCCGGCTCGCCCCCGGCGCCACCCTGGCCGGCGCCGCCGCCCAGGTGCAGCGCGAGCAGGCCGAGCTGATGGCCCACCAGCACCTCGGCCTCGGCGCGATCCAGCGCCGCAGCGCCGTCGACGGCAGCCTGTTCGACACCCTGCTCGTGGTGGAGAACTACCAGGGCGGCGGCGACGCCCTGCGCGAGGCCCTCGGCGACACCGCCGGCCTCACCGTCACCGCGCTCGGCGCCCGCGACGCCACCCACTTCCCGCTCGGCCTCACCGTGCTGCCCGGCGCCGAGCTGCGGGTCGAGCTGGAGTACCGGCCGGACCTCTTCACCGCGGCCCAGGCCGAGCGGATCGCCGACCGCTTCCTCGCCCTGCTGGCCGCCTTCGCCGACGGCCCGGACACCCCGCTGGCCCGGCTCGACCTGCTCGACCCGGCCGAGCGCGCGGCCCTGCCCGCCACCGTGGCCGGCCCGGCCCACCAGGTGCCGGCCGGCACCGTCGCCGACCTGTTCGCCGCCCAGGCCCGCCGCACGCCCGCCGCCCGCGCGCTGGTCGGCCCGTCGCTGACCGGCACCGCCACCGCCGAGACCTTCGCCGAACTCGACACCGCCGCCGACCGGCTGGCCCGGCTGCTGCTCCGCCGCGGCCTCGGCGCGGACGGCACCGCGGCCATCGCGCTGCCCCGCTCCACCGACACCGTCACCGCGGTCCTCGCCGTGCTGCGGGCCGGCGCCGCCTACCTGCCGCTGGACCTCGACCACCCCGACGAGCGGCTCGCCCTGTTGCTCGACGACGCCCGCCCGGCCGTGCTGCTGACCACCTCGGCGGTCGCCGCGCGGCTCCCGCGGCAGCCCGGCACCACCGTCCTGCTGCTCGACACCGAGGACACCCGGGCCGCCCTCGCGGCCCTCCCGGACGGCCCGCTCACCGACAGCGAGCGCGGCGGCCCCGTCCTCCCCGGACAGGCCGCGTACATCATCCACACCTCCGGGTCGACCGGCCGCCCCAAGGGCGTCGTCATCCCGCACGAGGGCCTCGCCAACCTGGCCCACGACCACCTCTCCGGCCCCTTCGCCGACGCCCTCGACGCCGCCGGCCTGCGCCGGCTGCGGGCCCTGCACACCGCCTCCTTCTCCTTCGACTCCTCGTGGGAGCAGCTGATCTGGCTGATCGGCGGACACGAGCTGCACATCCTCGGCGAGGAGGACCGGCGCGACGCCGAGGCCGTCGTCGCCTACACCCGCGAGCAGCGGGTGCACGCCCTGGACGTCACCCCCAGCTACGCCCAGCAGCTGCTGGACTCCGGCCTGCTGGCCGGCGCGCACCGCCCGCCCGTCCTGCTGCTCGGCGGCGAGGCGCTCCCCGAACCGCTCTGGACCAGGCTGCGGGCCGAGCCCGGCGTCACCGTCCTCAACTACTACGGCCCGACCGAGTTCACCGTCGACGCGCTGCTCGCCGACCTCGCCGACAGCGAGACCCCGAGCGTCGGGCGCCCGCTGGCAGGCGCCCGCGCCTACGTCCTCGACGCGCTGCTTCGGCACGTCCCGGCCGGCTCGCCCGGCGAGCTGTACCTGGCCGGCGTCCAGCTGGCCCGGGGCTACCTGGACCGCCCGGGCCTGACCGCCGAGCGCTTCGTCGCCGACCCGCACGGCGCGGCCGGCACCCGGATGTACCGCACCGGGGACCTGGTGCGCCGCCGCCCCGACGGCACCATCGACTACCTGGGCCGGGTCGACGACCAGATCAAGATCCGCGGCTACCGGATCGAACTCGGCGAGATCGAGGCGGTGCTCGCCGAGCAGCCCGGAGTGGCGCACAGCGCGGTGCTGGTGCGCTCCGGCGCGGTCGACCGGGTGGTCGCCTACGTCGTCCCCGCCGCCGGTGCCGCCCTGGACACCGCCGCCCTGTACGAGGCGGTCGCGGCCCGGCTGCCCGAGTACATGGTCCCCTCGGCGTTCGCCGTGCTGGACGCGCTGCCGCTGACCGTCAACGGCAAGCTCGACCGCGCCGCGCTGCCCGCGGACGACGCCCTCGACTACACCGGGGCGCCGGCCGGCCGGGCCGCCGAGACCGAGACCGAGCAGCTGCTCTGCGAGCTGTACGCCGAGGTCCTGGGCCTGCCCGGGACGGGCGCCGAGGACGACTTCTTCCGCCTCGGCGGCGACAGCATCTCCTCCATCCGCCTGATCGGCGCGGCCCGCGCCGAGGGCCTCGCGCTCAGCCCGCGCGACGTCTTCGAGGGCCGCACCCCGGCCGCGCTGGCCGCCCTGGCCGACGCGCGCGGCGCCGCCGCCCAGGCCCCCGAGCTGCCCGAACTGCCCGCCGCGACCGAGGCCGAGCTGGCCGCCGTCCGCGCCGCCGCACCCAAGCTGGAGATCGAGGACCTCTGGCCGGTCTCCCCGCTCCAGGAGGGCCTGCTCTTCGAGGCCGGCTACGACGACCAGGCGCTGGACGTCTACACCTCCCGCGACCTCGTCACGCTGACCCGCCGGGTGCCGCTGGAGGTGCTGCGCTCCGCGGTCGCCGCCGTGCTGGAGCGCCACCCCAACCTGCGGGCCGGGTTCCTGCAGGACGGCCCCGGGCGCCCGCTGCAGTTCGTACCGCGCGCCGTCGACGTGCCGCTCACCGAGACCGACCTGTCCGCGCTCACCCCGGCCGGGTTCGAGGCCGAGCTGCGCCGGCTGACGGAGCGCGAGGCCGCCACCCGCTTCGACCTGGCCGCCCCGCCGCTGCTGCGCCTGGTGTCGGTGCTCGCCCCGGACGGCGGGCAGCGGATCCTGATCACCAACCACGCCCTGCTGTGGGACGGCTGGTCGGCCGGGCTGTTCCTGCAGGAGCTGCTGACCGGCTGCGCCGGCCAGGAGGCGCCCGAACCCGGCCTGCCCTACCGGGACTTCCTGCGCTGGCTGGCGGCCCAGGACGCCGAGCAGGGCCGCACGGCCTGGCGCGAGGCGCTGGCCGGCCTGGCCGAGCCGACCCTGCTGGCGCCGCAGGCCCGCGAGCGGGCCGCGCTGCTGCCGCAGGAGGTCACCGCGGAGATCTCCGCCGACCTGACCGCCCGGATCGCGGCCTTCGCCCGCGAGCGCGGCCTGACCCTCAACACCGTGCTCTCCGGCGCCTGGGGCCTGCTGCTGTCCGGCCTGACGGCCCGCGAGGACGTGGTGTTCGGCGCGACCGTCTCCGGGCGCCCGGCCGAGCTGGCCGGGATCGACGCCACCATCGGCATGTTCCTCAACACCGTGCCGGTCCGGGCGAGGCTGGACGGCGCCGAGAGCGTCACCGCCTTCCTCACCCGGCTGCAGGAGGAGCAGACCGCCCTGCTGGCGCACCACCAGGTCGGCCTCGGCGAGATCCAGCGCGGTACCGGCTTCGGCCGGCTGTTCGACACCCTCCAGGTGCTCCGCAACACGCCCGCCGACCAGGGCGTGCGCGACCGCATCCGGGAGAGCCTGGGCGTCCAGGACGTCGTCGACGTCGACGCCACGCACTTCCCGCTGATCTTCATCACCAACCCGGGTGAGGCGCTCTCCTTCGAGTGGAAGTTCCGCCCGGACGTCTTCGAGCGCGCCGTCGTCGAGGCGCACGCCGAGCGCCTGGTCGCCCTGCTCGGACAGCTCGTCGACCACCCCGACCGCCCGGTGCGCGCGCTGGACGTGTTGACGTCGGGTGAGCGCGGGTTGTTGGGGGAGTGGGCGGCGACGGGTCGGGAGTTGCCGGCGGCGTCGGTGGCGGATCTGTTGGCGGAGCGTGCGGTGTCGGTGCCGGACGAGGTGGCGCTGGTGTTCGGTGCGTCGTCGTGGACGTATGCGGAGCTGGATGCGCGGGTGAACCGGTTGGCGCGGTTGTTCACGGCGCGCGGTGCCGGTCCGGAGCGGGTGGTGGCGTTGGGGCTGCCGCGTTCGCTGGAGATGGTGGCCGCCCTGTTCGCGGTGCTGCGTGCGGGTGCGGCGTACCTGCCGCTGGAGCTGGACTACCCGGTGGAGCGCCTGGCGTTCATGGTCGAGGACACCGCTCCGGCCTGCCTGATCACCGACTCCACCGCGGCCGCCCTGATGCCGGCCCACGACAACACCGTCCTCCTCGACGACGAGTCCGTCCGGGCCGAACTGGCCGGCCTCTCCGGCGAGCCGTACCGGACCCCCTACGACCCGGACGCGGCCGCGTACGTGATCTTCACCTCGGGGTCCACCGGGCGTCCGAAGGGCGTGGTGACGCCGTACCGCGGTCTGACCAACATGCAGCTGAACCACCGGCAGGAGATCTTCGACCCGGTGGTGGCCTCGGCCGGCGGGCGCCGGCTGCGGATCGCCCACACCGTGTCGTTCTCCTTCGACATGTCGTGGGAGGAGCTGCTCTGGCTGGTCGAGGGCCACGAGGTGCACGTCCTCGACGAGGCGCTGCGCCGCGACACCCAGCGCCTGGTCGACTACTGCGCCGAGCAGGCCGTCGACGTCATCAACGTCACCCCGTCCTACGCGCAGGCCCTGGTGGAGTGCGGCCTGCTGGACGAGGGGCGGCACCGTCCGGTGCTGGTCCTGCTCGGCGGCGAGGCCGTCGCCGAGACCCTCTGGTCCAAGCTGCGGGACACGCCGGGGGTGATGGGCTACAACCTGTACGGGCCGACCGAGTACACGATCAACACGCTCGGCGGCGGCACGCTGGACTCGGCGACCGCCACGGTGGGCCGGCCGATCTGGAACACCGTCGCGCACGTCCTGGACGGCCATCTGCGGCCGGTGCCGGTGGGTGTGCCCGGTGAGCTGTACGTCTCCGGGGTGGGTCTGGCGCGGGGCTATCTGAACCGTGCCGGTCTGACGGCGGAGCGGTTCGTCGCCGACCCGTTCGGCGCGCCGGGTGCGCGGATGTACCGCACGGGAGACGTGGTGCGCTGGCGGGCGGACGGCCTGCTGGACTTCCTCGGCCGGGCCGACGACCAGGTGAAGATCCGCGGCTACCGGGTCGAGCCCGGCGAGATCGAGGACGCCGTCACCGAGGACGCGAGTGTGGCCCAGGCCGCCGTCGTCGTCCGCGAGGACGCCCCGGGCGTCAAGCGCCTGGCCGCCTACCTCGTCCCCGCCGGCCCCGGCGTGGACGTCGCCGCGATCCGCAACGCGCTGGCCGCGCGGCTGCCCGAGTACATGGTCCCCTCGGCGTTCGTCGTCCTCGACGCCCTGCCGCTGACCGTGAACGGCAAGCTCGACCGCAAGGCCCTGCCCGCCCCCGACACCACCGCCACCGGCCGCGCCCCGCGCGACGCCCGCGAGGAGATCCTCTGCGGCGCCTTCGGCGAGGTGCTCGGCCTGACCGGGGTCGGCCCCGAGGACCACTTCTTCGACCTCGGCGGCCACTCGCTGCTCGCCACCCGCCTGGTCTCCCGGATCCGCACCCTGCTGGGCGGCCGGCTGACCGTCCGCGACCTCTTCGAGGCGCCCACCCCGGCCGGTCTCGCCCACCGGGCCGGCGGCGAGGGCGAGCGGCGCCCCGTGCTCGGCCGCCGCGAGCGGCCGCAGGACCTGCCGCTCTCGCACGCCCAGCGCCGGATGTGGTTCCTGCAGAACCTCGACGACTCCGGGGCGACGTACAACGTGCCGCTGGTCGTCCGGGTCACCGGCGCGCTCGACACCGACGCCCTGCGCGCCGCCGTCCGCGCGGTGACCGACCGCCACGAGAGCCTGCGCACCGTCTTCACCGAGCGCGACGGCTCGGTGTACCAGCAGGTCCTGGCCGCCCCGGCGGCCGAGGACGCCGTCCACCTGGTCCGCTCCGGCGAGCGGACCCTGGACGCCGACGTCGAGGCGGCCGTCCGCCACGGCTTCGACCTCTCGGCCGAGGCTCCGCTGCGCGTCACCCTGCTGGAGATCGGCCCCGAGGACCACGCGCTGGTGCTGCTCTTCCACCACATCGCCGGTGACGAGTGGTCAATGCTGCCCTTCATTGACGACCTGACGACCGCGTACACCGCGTACGCCGCCGGGACGGCCCCGGCCTGGCCGCCGCTGCCGGTCCAGTACGCCGACTACACGCTGTGGCAGCAGGAGCTGCTCGGCTCCGACGAGGACCCGCAGAGCCTGCACGCGCGTCAGGTCGCCTACTGGCGGGAGGCGCTGGCCGGCCTGCCCGAGGAGCTGCCGCTGCCGACCGACCACCCGCGCCGCCCGCTGGCCGGGTACCGCGGTGACACCGTGCACGCCCAGGTGCCGCCGGCCGTCTACCGCGGCCTGCGGGAGGCCGCCCGGGCGACCGGCACCACCACCTTCATGGTGCTCCAGGCCGCCGTGGCGACCCTGCTGCACCGCCTCGGCGCCGGCACCGACATCCCCCTCGGCGCGCCGGTGGCCGGCCGCTCCGACGCCGGGCTGGACGCCCTGGTCGGCTTCTTCGTCAACACCCTGGTGCTGCGCAACGACCTGTCCGGCGACCCGACCTTCGCGGACCTGCTGACCCGTACCCGGGACACCGACCTGGCCGCCTTCGCCCACCAGGACCTGCCCTTCGACCGGCTGGTCGAGGCGGTCAACCCGCCGCGGGTGCCCGGCCGCCACCCGCTGTTCCAGGTGATGCTCGGCTACCAGCACAACGACGGCCAGGGCGGGCGACTGCTCGGCCTGGAGAGCCGCATCCTGCCGTTCGAGCTGGGCGCCGCGAAGTTCGAACTCGACTTCAACTTCGAGGAGACCTCCTCCACCGAGGAGATCGACATCGCCTTCGAGTACGCCGTCGACCTCTACGAGCGCGGCACCGCCGAGGCCCTGGTCGAGCGGCTGCTCGCCGTCCTGGAGCAGGTCGCCGCCGACCCGCACCGCCGCATCGGCGCCCTCGACGTGTTGACGTCGGGTGAGCGCGGGTTGTTGGGGGAGTGGGCGGCGACGGGTCGGGAGTTGCCGGCGGCGTCGGTGGCGGATCTGTTGGCGGAGCGTGCGGTGTCGGTGCCGGACGAGGTGGCGCTGGTATTCGGTGCGTCGTCGTGGACGTATGCGGAGCTGGATGCGCGGGTGAACCGGTTGGCGCGGTTGTTCACGGCGCGCGGTGCCGGTCCGGAGCGGGTGGTGGCGTTGGGGCTGCCGCGTTCGCTGGAGATGGTGGCCGCCCTGTTCGCGGTGCTGCGTGCGGGTGCGGCGTACCTGCCGCTGGAGCTGGACTACCCGGTGGAGCGCCTGGCGTTCATGGTCGAGGACACCGCCCCGGTCTGCCTGGTGACCAGCTCCGCCGCGGTGGACCGGATGCCCGACGCCCCCGGGGTGGAGCGCCTGCTGCTGGACTCCCCGCAGATCGAGGCCGAGCTCGCCGCGCTGCCCGCCACCCCGCTCGGCCTCACGGTCGACATGGACGCGGCCGCGTACGTGATCTTCACCTCGGGCTCTACCGGGCGTCCGAAGGGCGTGGTGACGCCGTACCGCGGTCTGACGAACATGCAGTTGAACCACCGGCAGGAGATCTTCGACCCGGTGGTGGCCTCGGCCGGCGGGCGCCGGCTGCGGATCGCGCACACGGTGTCGTTCTCCTTCGACATGTCGTGGGAGGAGCTGCTCTGGCTGGTCGAGGGACACGAGGTGCACGTCCTGGACGAGGCGCTGCGCCGCGACGCGGAGGCCCTCGCGGCCTACTGCGCCGAGCACGCGGTGGACGTCGTCAACGTGACGCCCTCCTACGCCCAGGCCCTCGTCGACCGCGGTCTGTTGGACGAGGGTCGGCACCGGCCGGTGCTGGTGCTGCTGGGCGGTGAGGCGGTGGCGGAGACGCTGTGGTCGAAGCTGCGGGACACGCCGGGGGTGATGGGCTACAACCTGTACGGGCCGACCGAGTACACGATCAACACGCTCGGCGGCGGCACGCTGGACTCGGCGACCGCCACGGTGGGCCGGCCGATCTGGAACACCGTCGCGCACGTCCTGGACGGCCATCTGCGGCCGGTGCCGGTGGGTGTGCCCGGTGAGCTGTACGTCTCCGGGGTGGGTCTGGCGCGGGGCTATCTGAACCGTGCCGGTCTGACGGCGGAGCGGTTCGTCGCCGACCCGTTCGGCGCGCCGGGTGCGCGGATGTACCGCACGGGAGACGTGGTGCGCTGGCGGGCGGACGGCCTGCTGGACTTCCTCGGCCGGGCCGACGACCAGGTGAAGATCCGCGGCTACCGGGTTGAGCCCGGCGAGATCGAGGACGCCATCGCCGCCCACGAGGACGTCGCCCAGGCCGCCGTGGTGGTCCGTGAGGACACCCCCGGCGTCAAGCGCCTGGCTGCCTACCTGGTGTCAGGTGAGGGTACCCTTATCGAGGCCTCCGAGATCCGGCGTATGCTGGCGTCCCGGCTGCCCGAGTACATGGTCCCCTCGGCGTTCGTCGTCCTCGACGCCCTGCCGCTGACCGTGAACGGCAAGCTCGACCGCAAGGCCCTCCCGGAGCCCGGCGCCGAGGACTACACAGCGTCGGGATCGCAGCGCGAACCCCGGTACCCGAGCGAGAAGGCGGTACACACGGCGTTCGCCCGGGTGCTGGGCCTGCCCTCGCTGGGCATCGACGAGAACTTCTTCGACCTCGGCGGCCACTCGCTGCTCGCGATGTCGCTGCTCCAGCGGCTCCGCACGGAGTTCGAGGGCGACATCTGCCTGGCCGACCTGCTCGCCAGGCCGACCGTCGCGGCCCTCGCCGACTTCCTGGTGGACCGCCTGGTCCACACCGCCCTCGGGGCCGAGCCGAGCGACGGCACCGCCTGCTCCGGCTGACCCCCCGACCACCTCCCCACGACCCCAAGGAGAACCAGATGAGCGCCACCAACCCCTTCGAGGACGACGACGCCCGCTACCTCGTGCTCGTCAACGAGGAGAACCAGCACTCCCTGTGGCCCGCCTTCGCGGAGATCCCGGCCGGCTGGACCGCCGTCCACGGCGAGGACAGCCGCCAGGCGTGCACCGAGTACATCGACGCCAACTGGACCGACCTGCGCCCGGCGAGCCTGATCGCCCGCAGCGCGTGACCGGCCACAGCGCCTGATCACCCGGGAGGGGGCGGCCGCGCACCGGCCGCCCCCTCCCGTACCGCTTCTCCCGCAGCTACCCGACGGATGGCCATCGCCGTGAGCACCAATCAGCCAGCACCTGCCGCCGGGCCGTCCGACGGCCTGACCGCCGAGCAACTAGCCGACGAGGAACTGGAACCCGGTGCCCTCTCGGCCGAGCGCCGCCGCCGGGCCAAGGCCCTGCTCCGCGGCTCGATCCGCCCCCACCGGGGCACGGTCGCCGCCGCCATGACCGCCGCGGCGATCCGCCAGCTCGCCCTGCTCGCCGTGCCCTGGTGCGTCCAGAAGGCCCTCGACCAGGGCCTTGAGAAGCAGGACAACGGCGCCCTGCTCACCTGGGCGGGCGCCACCGCGCTCGCCGCCCTCATCCAGTTCGCCGGGCTCTACGGCTGGCAGTACTGGGCCGGCTACGCCGACGCCAAGGTCGGCGCCGACCTGCGCGCCCGCCTGCTGCACCACCTCTCCGGCCTGGACCGGGCGGCCCTCGCCTCGCGCGGCCACGGGGACCTCGCCATGCGCGCCACCCGGGACACCGACCTCGTCCGCGAGTGGGTGCACGGCCTGGCCATCTGGGTCGTCCTCGGCACGACCTTCCTCACCGTGCTGCCCGCCATCGCCACCCTCGACCTCAGCCTGCTGCTGGTCACCCTCGCCACCCTGCCGTTCCTGGTCTGGGTCAACCTCCACTTCCCGAAGCGCTTCACCGCGGCCAGCGGCGAACTCGCCAAGGCCCACGGCGACCGCGCCGACGCCGTCGCCGACCTGCTCCAGATCGGCACCGGCCTGCGCGGCACCGGCGGCCACCGCCCGCTGGTCGACCGGCACCACGGCGCCAGCGCCGAAGTCACCGAACGGACGGTCATCGCCGCCCGGATCGAGGCCGGCTGGGCCGCCGTCGCACCGTTCGTCCCGCGCCTGGCCGTCGCCGCCGGCCTCGGATTCGGGGGCCTCGCCGTCGTGGACGGCCGCCTGACCCGCGGCGGACTGGTCGCCTTCACCGTCTGGATGGCCATCGTCACCCTCGCCACCCGGGTCCTGGTCGACCGCCTCCTGGAGCGCGGCCAGGCCGACGTCGCCGCCGCCCGGATCGACGAGGCGCTCTCCATCGGCCCGGTCGTCGCCGAACCGCCCGCGGGCCGGGCCAGGGACCTCCCCGAACGCGGCACCCTGGAGTTCGCCGAGGCCACTGCCGTCCGGGACGGCCGCACCGTCCTCGGCCCGGTCGCCCTCAGCGTCGCCCACGGCGAGTTCGTCGCCGTCAACGGCGCCACCGGCTCCGGCAAGAGCACCCTGCTGCGGCTCGCCGTCCGCCTCGACGACCCCGACGCCGGCACCGTCAGCTACGGCGGCACCGACCTGCGCGACGCCCGCCTGGACCAGGTCCGCGAGCGGATCTCCTACGTCGCCCAGCGGCCCGTCCTGCTCTCCGGCACCGTCGCCGACAACCTGCGGCTCGGCCGCGACATCCCGCTGGAGACCCTGCACGAGGCCTGCCGCACCGCCGGCATCCACGACCAGCTGACCGCCATGCCCGACGGCTACGACACCGAACTCGGCGAGGGCGGCACCGCGCTGTCCGGCGGCCAGGTGCAGCGCCTGGCCATCGCCCGGGCCCTGCTCGGCGACCCCGGGGTCCTGCTGCTGGACGACTCCACCTCGGCGCTGGACACCACCACCGAGAAGCTCGTCCTCGACCGGCTGCGCACCTGGGCCGGCCCCGACCGCACCGTCCTGTTCGCCACCCACCGCTCGGCCGTCCTGGACGCCGCCGACCGCGTCGTCACCCTGGAGTCGCCGCGCGGCGGCCCGGCCGGGAACGACGCCGCCACCGAAGGGCCCGACGCCGTGACCGCCCCGAACACCGTGGAGGTGGCCCGTGGCTGAACAGCCCCTGCTCCAGGACGAGGCCGACGAGCGCGGGGTGCTCCGCCGCGCCATGCCCTACCTGCGCCCGCACCGCGCCCGGCTCGGCCTCGCGCTCGGTGTCGGCCTCGCCGACTCCGCCGCG
This sequence comes from Kitasatospora sp. NPDC048239, assembly GCF_043202015.1. NCBI lineage: Bacteria > Bacillati > Actinomycetota > Actinomycetes > Kitasatosporales > Streptomycetaceae > Kitasatospora > Kitasatospora sp. NPDC048239. Next base: position 393,815 of record NZ_JBICZP010000006.1, read on the forward strand.
CTGGTCGCGGTCGCCCCGCTGATCGGCCTGGCCACCGACTCCGCGGTCCGCGCCGACCGCGGCGGCCTCGGCCTGGCCGTCGCCCTGCTGGTCGTCCTCGGGGCGGCCCAGCTGGTCCTCGCCCGGGTCGGCGAACTGCTGCTCATCAAGAACGGCGAGAACGTCGTGCGCACCCTGCGCGAGCAGGCCGTGGAGAACCTCGCCACCGCCCCGCTGCGCTTCCTGGAGAGCCACCGCAGCGGCGAACTGCTGCGCCGGGCCACCGGCGAGGTCGCCGCGCTCGCGGCGTTCGTCCGGCTGCACCTGCGCAACCTGGTCTCCTCGGTCGCCACGCTGGCCTTCACCCTGATCATGCTGGCCGGCTACTCCTGGCTGCTGCTGCTCGTCCAGCTCGCCGTGTTCCTGCCGCTGACCCTGCTCGTCACCCGCTGGTTCCAGCGCGACGCGGCGGCGGCCTTCGGCGGCAAGGCGGCCGCGGAGGCGACCGTCGCCGCCACCTTCTCCGAGACCCTGACCGCCCGTGAGGCCCTGCAGACCTCCCGCGGCCTGGCCGGCTGGAGCGCCCGCTTCGGGCGCGAGAACCGGCACGCGGTGCACGCCGCCCGCCGCGCCCTGCGGGTGGAGAACCGGATCGACCTGGTCAGCCTGATCGAGGGCACCGCGCTGGTCGTGCTGCTGCTGGTCGGCGGCTGGATGATCACCCGCGACACCGTCGAGGTCGGCACCGTGGTGGTCTTCGTCATCGCCAGCCGCAACCTCTTCGACTCCTTCGCCGACCTCTCCCAGCTGGTCGGCGAGGTGCAGACGGCCCGCACCGGCCTCGCCCGGCTGCTGGACCTGCTGGCCGCCACCGCCCCCGGGCACCGCCCCGCCCGCATCGAGGACCTCCCCGCCCGGGGCGACCTGCGCTGCGTCGCCGTCGACTACGGCTACCGCGCCGACCGGCTCTCCCTGCACGGGCTCACCCTGGACTTCCCCCGGGGCAGCCGGACCGGGGTGGTCGGCGAGACGGGCTCCGGCAAGACCACGCTCTCCAAGCTGCTCTGCGGCCTCTACCACCCCGACGCCGGCTCGGTCAGCTTCGCCGGGACGGACCTCGCGGACATCCCGGAGCAGCAGCTGCGCCGCCGGATCGTCCTGGTGCCGCAGGAGGTCCGGATGGTCTCCGGCACGATCGCCGACAACCTGGCGCTGGTGCAGGGGGCGCCGGACCGGGAGCGGATCGAGCGGACCGTCGAGCAGCTGGGCCTGCGCGAGTGGCTGGACGGCCTGCCCGGCGGCCTGGACGCCGAGGTGGGCCAGCGCGGCGGCAACCTCTCGGCGGGCGAGCGGCAGATCCTGGGCGTGGTGCGCGCCGTCCTGGCCGACCCGGCCGTCCTCGTCCTGGACGAGGCCACCGCGGACATCGACCCGGTGACCGCGGCACGGCTGGAGCACGCGCTGGACGAACTGCGGTCCGACTGCACCCTGGTGGTCATCGCCCACCGGCCGGCCACCATCGCGCGGCTGCCCCGGGTGGTCCGGCTGGACGGCGGACGCCTGGTGGGCGACGAGGCGGTGGACGGGGCGGTGGACGGGGGCTCCGCGGGTGGCGAACCGGCAGACGGGGGCAGGAAGGGCCGGGACCCGGCTGGTCTCGGAACGGCAGGTTAGGCTAACCTAATCACGTGATGATCGCCCTGTGCCGCCGCCCGGCTCCCCCCGGGACGGCGGCACGGGTCTGTCCGGGCTCGCAGACACCCCCCACGGATTGGGCTGACCGATGAACACCGACACGGCACCGCCGCGCATGCGGATCGTCCGCCATCCGCTCAAGTACCGCCTGTTGGAGGTCAAGCAGGTCGTCCGGGTCACCCCCGGCACCGTCCGGGTGACCTTCGCCGGCGACGCCCTGGAGGGCTTCTGCGAGCAGGCCCCGACCGACCACGTGAAGCTCTGCTTCGCGGAGCCGGGCGCCGCACTGCCGGTCGAGCCGGTCGTCGAGGACGACACCTGGATGGACGCCCCCGAGGGCATGTCCGAGCCGCTGACCCGCGACTACACCATCCGTCACTACCGCCGCGAGGCCGGCGAGCTGGACATCGACATGGTCCTGCACGGGACCGGCGTCGGCTCCAGCTGGGCCGCGGCCGCCGAGCCCGGCATGAGGCTGGGCGTCTTCGGCCCCCGCGGCTCGGAGGAGATCCCCTTCGTCCACGACTGGTACCTCCTCGGCGCGGACGAGACCGCCCTGCCCGCGCTCGCCCGCTGGCTGGAGCTGCTCCCGGCCGGCGTCAAGGTCCTCGCCTTCGCCGAGGTCCCCGGCCCCGAGCACGAGCAGACCCTGGCCACCGCCACCGACGCCACCGTCACCTGGGTGCACCGCGGCGACGCCGAGTCCGGCAGCACCGACCTGCTGGAACAGGCCATCCGGGCCGCCGAACTGCCCGAGGGCATGGGCTTCGCGTGGGTCGCCGGCGAGGCCAACACCCTCAAGCCGATCCGCCGCTACCTGCGCAACGACTGCGGCCTGACCAAGAACCAGGTCGACGTGGACGGCTACTGGAAGCGCGGGGTGGCCAACCACGACCACCACGAGGACGACCACCAGCCGCACGCATGACCGCCGACACCCTCCGCAAGCCGGCCCCGACCCGGACGGCGCCCGCGCCGCGCCGGCGGGCCGGCACCGCCCGCCGCACCGCCTGGCTGCTCGGCTCCGTCCTGCTGCTCGCGCTGCTGGCCCTCGCCGGCATCGCCGTCGGCGCCCGCTCGGTGGCCCCCGGCCAGGTCCTGCACGTCCTGCTGAACCACGAACCCGCGTCCGAGGACTGGATCGTGGTACACCACTCGCGGATCCCCCGCACCCTGCTGGGCATCGCCGTCGGCGCCGCCCTCGGGATCGCCGGGGCCATGATGCAGGCGCTCACCCGCAACCCGCTCGCCGACCCCGGCCTGCTCGGCATCAACGGCGGCGCCGCGGCGGCCGTCGCGGCCGGCACCGCGCTGTTCGACCTGCGCTCCTTCGGCGCCTTCGTCTGGTTCGCCCTCGCGGGCGCCGCGGTGGCCGCCCTGGTCGTCCAGATCCTCGGCGGCGGCGGCCGCGCCTCGGCCACCCCGGCCCGGCTCGCCCTCGCCGGCACCGCCGTCACGGCCGTGCTCACCGCCTTCGTCAACGGGCTGATCCTGCTCGACCCGCTGACCCTCAACCGCTTCCGGTACTGGCAGGTCGGCACCCTCGCCGGCATCGACTCCGCCGTCCTCGGCCAGGTGCTGCCCTTCCTCGCGGCGGGCGCCGTCCTCGCGCTGTTCCTCGGCCGGCCGCTGAACGCGCTCGCCCTCGGCGACGACGCCGGGCACGCGCTCGGCGCCAACCCCGGCCGGACCAGGCTGCTCAGCCTGCTCGCGATCACCCTGCTGTGCGGAGCCGCCACCGCCGCGGTCGGCCCGATCGCCTTCGTCGGCCTGGCCGTCCCGCACCTCGCCCGCCACATCTGCGGACCGGACCAGCGCTGGATCATGCTGATGTCGGCCGTCCTCGCCCCGGTGCTGCTGCTCGCCTCCGACATCATCGGCCGGATCGCCCTGCACCCCGCCGAACTCCAGGTCGGCGTCGTCACCGCGTTCATCGGGGCCCCGCTCTTCATCGCCCTGGTACGCGGCCGGAGGATCGCCCAACTGTGAACAGCCCCACCACGGTCGAGCGGTCGGCCGCCGCCGCCCCCGCGCCGCCCGCTCCCCGCACCGCCGTCCCACTGCGCGCCGTCCGGCTGCCCGGCGGCCTCTCGCTGCGCTGGCACGCCCGCGCCACCGTGGTCGGCCTGCTGATCGCCGCCGCGCTGTGCGCGGCGGTCGTCTGGTCGCTGACGGCCGGTGACTACCCGCTGCCCGTCTCCGACGTGGTCGAGGTGATCACCGGGGGCGGGCGGCGCGCCGACCGCTACATCGTGATGGAGGTGCGGCTTCCCCGGCTGCTCACCGCCCTGCTGGTCGGGGCGGCCCTCGGGCTCGCGGGCGCGCTCTTCCAGACCCTCGCCCGCAACCCGCTCGGCAGCCCGGACGTCATCGGCTTCACCGTCGGCTCCGCGACCGGCGCCCTCGCGGTGATCCTGGTCATCGGCGGCAGTGCCGCCACGGTGGCGGGCGGTGCGGTGGTGGGCGGCATGCTCACCTCCGTCGCGGTGTACCTGCTCGCCCGGCGCGGCGGGACCCAGGGCTACCGCCTGGTGCTGGTCGGCATCGGCGTCAGCTCGCTGCTCTCCTCGCTCAACGCCTACCTGATCGCCCGCGCCTCCTTCAGCGACGCCCAGAGCGCCGCGGTCTGGCTCACCGGCAGCCTCAACGCGCGCGGCTGGGAGCACTGCGTCCCGATGGCCGTGGCCCTCGCCGTGCTGCTGCCCGCCGCCGTCCTGCTCGGCCGCCCGCTGCGGATGCTGGAGATGGGCGACGACGCGGCCTCCTCGCTCGGCGTCCGGACGGAGGGCGCCCGGGTCTGGCTGGTGCTGATCGGCGTCGGCCTTACCGCCGCGGCCACCGCCGCCGCCGGCCCCATCCCGTTCGTCGCCCTGATCGCCCCGCAGGCCGTCCGCCGGCTCACCCGGGCCACCGGCCCCAACCTGCTCGGCTCCACCCTGCTCGGCGCCCTGCTGCTGGCCCTCAGCGACCTCGCGGCCCAGCGCCTGCTGGCCCCCACCCAGCTCCCGGTCGGCGTCCTCACCGGTGTGGTGGGCGGCTGCTACCTGGTCTGGCTCATCCTCGGCCAGTGGCGCACCAAGCGCGGCTGACCGCCCGGGACTTCAGCAGAGCACGGTGAACGGCGGCGGGGCCCGGGGGGGGGGCCCCCCGGCCCCCCCCCCGGGGCCGGGCGCGGGGCGCCCGGCCCGGGGGGGCCCGGGGGGTGTGGGGGCGGGGGCCGGCCGGGCCCCCCCCCCCGG
>NZ_JBICZP010000006.1:398737-426252 GCF_043202015.1 Kitasatospora sp. NPDC048239
GGGGCCCGCGGGCGGCGCCCCCCGGGGGGGGGGGGCCCCCCCCGGGGGGGCCCGCCCCCGGCCCCCCCCCCCGGGGCGGGCGGGGGGGGGGGGGGGGGGGGGGGCCCCCCCCCCCCCCCCGCCGCCGTGTCCGTGCCGCGTTCAGACGTCCCGGGTGAAGACCTGGGAGTTGCGGGCCGGGTCCAGGCCGGCCGCCCACGCGCGGGGGGCGGCCGAGGCGGGGATCCGCCGGAAGCCGTGCCGCAGGAACAGGGCGCCGCCGCCGGTGGTGGCCGTCACCAGGGCGCGCAGGCCCCGGCGGCGGGCCTCGGCGACCACGGCGGTGATCAGGAGCGAGCCGAGGCCCGCGCCCTGGCGGTCGGTGCGGACGCAGAAGTTGTGCAGCAGGCCGGTGGCGGGGCGGTCGGCCTCGGGGGCCAGGGCGCGCAGCGCGACGCAGGCGTCCAGCCGGGCGCGGCCCGTCCCGGCCCCCGCGTCGGCGCGGACGGCGAGGAAGGTGTCGCCGGGGTGCCGGTAGGCGTCCGGCGTCCGCTCGCGCAGCGCGCCGGAGCGCATGAATGGGGCGGACAGCGCGTAGAGCGCCTGCGCGTCCGCCCCGGTGGCGCGGACCGCCCGCAGGGCGGCGGCCGGGCGCAGCGCCGCTGTCACCGGGAGGAGCCGCGGTGTGCGGGCGCCAGCGGGACGACCAGCGGGGTGCCGGTCTGCGGGTCCTCGATGATCTGGCAGGGCAGGTCGAAGACCTGCTCGACCAGTTCGGCGGTGACGATCTCGGAGGGCACGCCCTCGGCGACCACCGCGCCGTCGCGCATGGCGATCAGGTGCGTGGCGTAGCGGGTGGCCTGGTTGAGGTCGTGCAGCACGGCGAGCAGGGTGCGGCCCTGGTCCCGGTGCAGGCGGGCGCACAGGTCGAGCACCTCGACCTGGTGGGCGATGTCCAGGAAGGTGGTCGGCTCGTCGAGCAGCAGCAGCGGTGTCTGCTGGGCGATCGCCATGGCGAGCCAGACGCGCTGGCGCTGGCCGCCGGAGAGCTCGTCGACGAACCGGTCGGCGAGGGCGTCCACGTTGGTGGCCGCCATGGACTCGGCGACGATCCGCTCGTCCTCGCGGGACCACTGCCGGAACAGGCCCTGGTGCGGGTAGCGGCCGCGGGCCACCAGGTCGGCGACGGTGATGCCGTCGGGCGCGGTGGAGCTCTGCGGGAGCAGGCCGAGCCGGCGGGCCAGCTCCTTGGCGGGCAGCGCCCCGATCTGTTCGCCGTCCAGCAGCACCCGCCCCGCGGCGGGCTTCAGCAGCCGGGCGAAGGCCCGCAGCAGGGTGGACTTGCCGCAGGCGTTGGGGCCCACGATCACGGTGAACGAGTCGTCCGGCACCGCCACCGACAGCTCGGTGGCGATGGCGCGGTCGCCGTAGCGCAGCGTCACCCTCTCGGTGAGCAGCCGCCCGCCGGTGGTGGTCACTTCCCCTCCAGGAGTTCGTCGGTGCTGAGGACGACGGCGCACTTCTCGGCGGCCCAGCGCAGCGCCTCGGCGTGCTTGTCGGCGGAGAAGTCGGCGACGGCGTCGCCGACCACGAACGCCTGGAGGTCGCGTGACCACGCGTCGGAGGCGGTCATCATGACGCCGATGTGGGCGTAGACGCCGACGATGACGAGCTGGTCGCGGCCGGACCTCTCCAGCAGCCCGGCGAGGTCGGTGCGGGCGAAGGCGCTGTACTTCCACTTGAGCAGCATGACGTCCTGCTCGGCGGGTGCGACGACGTCCGGCACGCCCTGGGCGTGCTCGTCGGCCGGCAGCCCCGGGCCCCAGAAGTCGAGTTGGAGGCCGCGTTCCCCGGGGGTCTGGCCGCCGCGCTGGTGGGAGTAGACCACCGGCATGCCCTGCGCCCGGGCCCGCTCCAGGATCCGCGCGGTGTTGGCCAGGGCGGGCGCCAGCGGGGGGCCCTCGGCCGGGAACGCGCCGAGGAAGTAGTTCTGCAGGTCGTGGACGAGTACCGCGGCCCGCGCCGGGTCGACCTGCCACGGCACCTTGCGCGGCGGGAGGTCCGCGGGGCCGGGCAGTTCGTAGGGGGCGATGGCGGGCAGTGCCATGCGAGGGGGGCCTTTCTGGGCTAGCGGGAGGTGGTGCGGAGGTCCTTCTTGCTGACCTTGCCGACGCCGGTGCTGGGGAAGGCGTCGACGAACTCGACGCGGTCCGGGACCTTGTAGTCGGCGAGTCCGGCGGCGCGGACGAAGGCCTTCAGCACGGCGGGGCGGGGCCGCTCGGCACCGGGCCGCAGGATCACGTAGGCGCAGCTGCGCTCGCCCAGGTAGTCGTCCGGGATCGCGACGACCGACACGTCGTGCACCGCGGGGTGGGCGAGCAGGACGTTCTCGACCTCCTCGGCCGCGACCTTCTCGCCGCCCCGGTTGATCTGGTCCTTGGCGCGGCCCTCGACGACCAGGTGGCCGGTGGGCGTGCGGCGGACGAGGTCCCCGGTGCGGTAGAAGCCGTCGGCGGTGAAGGAGCGCGCGTTGTGCTCGGGCGCCCGCCAGTAGCCGCGGATGGTGTAGGGGCCGCGGGTCAGCAGGTGCCCGGTCGTGCCCTCGGGCACGTCGGCGTCCTCGTCGTCGACGATCCGGACCTCGTCGTCGGCCGAGATCGGGCGGCCCTGGGTGGTGAGGACGGTCTCCTCCGGGTCCTCGGGGCGGGTGTAGTTGACCAGGCCCTCGGCCATCCCGAAGACCTGCTGGAGCCGGCAGCCGAGCGCCGGGCCCAGCCGGCGGGCGGCCTGCTCGCTGAGCTTGGCGCCGCCGACCTGGAGCAGTTCGAGGCTGGACAGGTCGTGGCCGCTGCCGGGGGCGCTCTGCGCCCAGACCAGGGCCAGCGGCGGGACCACGCCGGTGATGGTGACCCGCTCGCGGGCGATCAGCGGCAGTACGGTGGCCGGGCTGGGCTCGCGGGCCAGCACGACCCGCCCGCCGGCGTGGAAGGTGCCGAGCGTGCCCGGCGAGCTGAGCGCGAAGTTGTGGGCCGCGGGCAGTGCGCAGAGGTACACGCTGGCGGGCGACAGCTCGCAGATCGCGGCCGACTCGCGGACGCTGTACAGGTAGTCGTCGTGGGTGCGGGGGATGAGCTTGGGCAGCCCGGTGCTGCCGCCGGACAGCTGGAGGAAGGCGAGGTCGCCGGCCTGCGGGGGGTCGGCGGGGTCTGCCGGAGCGGTCGGGTCGGCCGGGTCGGTCGGGGCGTCGGCGCGCAGTTCGGCGAGCGGGGTGAAGCGCCCGGGGTCGCCGACCACGAAGACCTCGCCGAGGCCGGGCACCGCCGCGCACACCTCGGCGGCCAGGTCGCGGTGGTCGAAGCCCTCGTGGCGGTCGGCGACGAACAGCGCCCTGGCCTCGGCGAACGCGCAGAAGTAGGAGATCTCGGCCCGGCGGTGCGCCGGGAGGGCCATCACCGGGACGACACCGGCCCGCAGCGCGCCGAAGAACACCTCGAAGAACTCGGCCGCGTTGGGCAGTTGCAGCACGACGCGGTCGCCCTTGCGCAGCCCGCGGGAGAGCATCCCGGCGGCGAGCCGGTCGGCGCGTGCGTCCAGCTCGGCGTAGCTCCAGTGGCGGTCGCCGTCGGTGACGGCGATCCGCTCCGGGGTGGCGGCGGCGTGGCGGCGGATCATGGTGTCCAGTGTCTCGCCGGTCCAGTAGCCGGCCGCGCGGTAGCGGTCGGCGACCTCCTGGGGGTAGTGGCTCATTCGGCGTTCTCCAGTCCGACGGCGTGCAGGAAGGTCCGGAACTTCGCGGCCGTCTCGGCCAGTTCGTGCTCCGGGACGGAGGCGGCGACCACGCCGGCGCCGGCGAACAGCCGCAGCCGCTCGCCGTCGGCCTCGGCGCAGCGCAGGGTCACGACCCATTCGCCGTCGCCGTCGGCGTCGCCCCAGCCGACCACGCCGGTGTAGAGGCCGCGGTCGAAGGGCTCCAGGGTGCCGATCAGCGTCCGGGCGCGGTCGGTCGGGGTGCCGCAGACCGCGGGGGTGGGGTGCAGGGCCAGCGCGAGGTCCAGGGCGCTGGTGGCGGGGTCGCGCAGCGTCCCGGTGACGGTGGTGGACAGGTGCCACATGGCGGCCGTGCGGACGAGCGAGGGCTGCGCGGGGGCGACGAGGTCGTCGCAGTGCGGTGCGAGCGCCTGCCGGACGGCGTCGACCACGAAGGCGTGTTCGGCGAGGTCCTTGGGGGAGCGGGCGAGCTCCTCGGCCCGGCGCCGGTCCTCCACCGGGTCGGCGCTGCGGGCGGCGGACCCGGCCAGCGGGTTCGACACCACGCGGCGGCCCTGACGGGAGACCAGCAGCTCGGGGCTGGCGCCGATCAGGGTGGCGGTGCCGCCGGCCGGCACGGCGAAGGTGTAGCCGTGCGGGTCGCGGTCCAGCAGCCGGCCGAGCATGGCGGGGAGGTCGGTACCGCCGGGGGAGGTGAGCTCCAGGGTGCGGGCGAGGACGACCTTGGCGAGCTCCGGGTCCGCGTCCATCAGCCGTACCGCCTCGGCGACGGCGTCCCGGTAGCCCTCGGGCGCGGGGACGGGGCGCCTGGACCACATCGCCTGCGCCGGGCGGGCGGGGGCGGGTGCGGTCCGGGTGCCGCGGACCGGCTCGGCCCGCAGCACCCGCTCGGGGACGAACAGTTCGGCGGGGCGACCGGGGGAGAAGGGGATCGCGCCGACCACGAGCGGGTCGCGGCCCTCGGCCCGCGCCGCGGCCAGCAGCCGGCCGGCCTCGGCGGGGTCGGGGACGGACCGGTGCACGCCCTCGGCGAGCAGGGTCCGGGTGGGGCCGGCGAGGAAGGCCCGGTCGGCGGCCGGGCGGTAGGCGGCCAGCAGTCCGCTGCCGTCCAGCGGGGTCGCGACGGGGGACCGGGCCTCGGAAGCCGTGGTCATGGTGCTCCGTTCTGCCGGTGCCGGGGGCACCGGGGTGATGGGACTCGAAGGGGCGCGCTTCCGGGCCGCCCGGATCGGTGTCAGGCCCGCAGCGTGGCGCCGCCGTCGACGTAGAGGTCGTGCATGGTCACGTGCCGCGCGCGGTCGCCGGCCAGGAAGAGCACGGCCTCGGCAATGTCCTCGGGGGCGGCGATCCGGCCGAGCGGGATCCCCACCCGGTAGGTGGCCGGGTCGCCTTCGAGGACCCGGCGCTCGGCGTCGTCGTCGGTCCACAGCGCGCGCTGCATCGGGGTGTCGGTGGACCCGGGCGAGACCAGGTTGCAGCGCACACCGGAGGCGGCCAGTTCCAGGCCCAGGCAGCGCATGAACATCGTGGTGGCGGCCTTGGAGGCCGCGTAGGCGGCCATGTTCATCCGGGGGACGCCGGCGGCGTTGGAGCCGACGGTGACGATGCTGCCCCGGCCGCGCCCGGCCATCCGGCGCCCGACGGAGCGGCAGGTGTGGAAGACCCCGGTGGTGTTGACGGCGAAGGTGCGCTGCCAGTCCTCGTCGCTGGTGTCCAGGGCCGGTCCGGCGTGCAGCACGCCCGCGACGTTGACCAGGATGTCGAGCGGTCCGTGCTCACGCTCGGCCTGGTCCACCAGCCGCTCGACGGCTTCGGCGTCCGTGACGTCGAGGCGGTGGACCGAGGGCCCGGAGGGGGACAGGTCGCAGGCCACGACGCGGGCCCCGCGGTCGGTCAGCAGCCCGGCGACGGCGGCCCCGATGCCCTGGGCGGCGCCGGTGACCAGGGCGGTCCGGCCCTTGAACTCGTCGGTCGATATCGATGCCACGGGTCACCGCGCCTTCGTGGCGGCCGACTTGGCGGCGTCCCGGCCGGTGCGACGCGGTCTGGGGACGCGGCTGAAGGCGGGTGGCATGGACGTTCTCCCTGGGGTCGGAGCGCGGCGGCTGTCGGACAGGCTTGCGAGACAACGAGGTAAGGTTAGCCTAACCGCATCGAGGGGCTCCAGCGCCGCCCGGGACGCACCCGCGCGGCCGTCGTCGTGCCCGACGCCCCGGACCGCGCGGCCGTCCGGAATCCGGACCCGGTCGTGACGGGCGGGGCCCGCGGGCCCTAGGGTGGGAGGTGCAGTCGGTTCGCCGTGTCCTCCAGCCACGGCGTCGTAAGAGGGAACCCGGTGGGAATCCGGGACTGCCCCGCAGCGGTGAGTGGGAACGACCGCCGTCACATGCACTGGGCCCCGAGGGCCTGGGAAGCGACGGCCAGTAGGTGTCCGCCTGACTCAGGCGGACGTGCCGACGAGTCCGAAGACCTGCCACTGCCCGTGTGCACCCCGCACGCGGAGATCTCGGTGACCTCGTGGGCGGGTCGGCGGAGCGGGCGGGCACATCCTGGTGTCGCGCACCCACTGTCGTACCTTCACGTCCTCGTGCTCTCCCGGGATCGCAGCGCGACTCGCGAAGGAGAGTTCCGTGTCATCGAGTTCCACCACCGCTGCCGCCACCCCCTCCAGCACCCCGCAGGCCACCGTCCACGGCTATCCGCGGCAGGGCCCCAACCGGGAGCTGAAGAAGGCGATCGAGGGGTACTGGGCCGGCCGGGTCGGCGCCGAGGCCCTGCAGACCACCGCGGCACGGCTGCGCCGCGAAACCTGGCGGCGGCTCGCCGATTCCGGCGTCTCCGAGGTCCCCACCGGGGACTTCTCGCTCTACGACCACGTGCTGGACACCACCGTCGCCGTCGGTGCGATCCCGGCCCGGCACCGCGCGGCCGTCGACGCCGACCCGCTGGACGGCTACTTCGCCATGGCGCGCGGCACCCAGGAGGTGGCGCCGCTGGAGATGACCAAGTGGTTCGACACCAACTACCACTACCTGGTGCCCGAGTTGGGACCGGACACGGTCTTCGCCGCCAACCCGGCCAAGCCGGTCGGCGAACTGCGCGAGGCCCTCGGCCTCGGCCACACCGCCCGCCCAGTCCTGGTCGGCCCGCTGACCTACCTGCTGCTGGCCAAGCCCGCCCCCGGCGTCGCGGCCGACTTCCAGCCGGTCACCCTGCTGGACCGGCTGCTGCCCGTCTACGCCGAGCTCCTCGGCGAACTGCACGCCGCCGGAGCCGAATGGGTGCAGCTGGACGAGCCCGCCCTGGCCCAGGACCGCACCCCGGCCGAACTCAACGCCGCCGCCCGCGCCTACCGCGAGCTCGGGGCCCTGACCAGTCGGCCGAAGCTGCTGGTCGCCGGCTACTTCGACCGCCTCGGCGAGGCCCTCCCGGTGCTGGCCAAGGCCCCGATCGAGGGCCTCGCGCTGGACTTCACCGGCCCCGCCGCCGCCAACCTCGACGACCTCGCCGCGGTCGGCGGCCTGCCCGGCAAGCGCCTGATCGCCGGTGTGGTCGACGGCCGCAACATCTGGCTCAACGACCTGGAGAAGTCCCTCGCCACCCTCGGCACCCTGCTCGGGCTCGCCGACCGGGTCGACGTCGCCCCGTCCTGCTCCCTGCTGCACGTCCCGCTGGACGCCGAGGCCGAGCGCGACCTCGACCCGCAGGTCGCCCGCTGGCTGGCATTCGCCCGCCAGAAGACCGCCGAGATCACCACCCTGGCCCGCGGCCTGCGCGAGGGCACCCACACCATCACGGCCCAACTCGCCGTCAACCGGGCCGGACTGGCCTCCCGCGCGGCCTCGGCACTCACCCACGACCCGGCCGTCCGGGCCCGGGTCGCCGCCACCACCGCGCGGGACGCCCGCCGCGGCCAGGCCTACGCCGAACGCGCCGCCGCCCAGCGCGCCCGCCTCGACCTGCCGCCGCTGCCGACCACCACCATCGGCTCCTTCCCGCAGACCACCGAACTGCGCACCGCCCGCGCCGATCTGCGGGCCGGCCGGATCGACACCGGCACCTACCGGGACCGGATGCGGGCCGAGGTCCGCGAGGTGATCGCCTACCAGGAGAAGGCCGGCCTCGACGTCCTGGTCCACGGCGAGCCCGAACGCAACGACATGGTCCAGTACTTCGCCGAGCAGCTGAGCGGCTACCTGGCCACCCAGCACGGCTGGGTGCAGTCCTACGGCACCCGCTACGTCCGCCCGCCGGTGCTGGCCGGCGACATCTCCCGCCCGCACCCGATGACCGTCGACTGGTTCCGCTACGCGCAGGACCAGACGGACCGTCCGGTCAAGGGCATGCTCACCGGCCCGGTCACCATGCTCGCCTGGTCCTTCGTCCGCGACGACCAGCCGCTCGGCGACACCGCCCGCCAGGTGGCCCTCGCCCTGCGCGACGAGGTCGCCGACCTGGAGGCGGCCGGCGCCGCGGTGATCCAGGTGGACGAGCCCGCGCTGCGCGAGACCCTCCCGCTGCGGGCCGCCGGCCGGCCCGCCTACCTGGACTGGGCCACCGAGTCGTTCCGGCTCTCCACCTCGGGCGTCCGGGCCGACACCCAGATCCACACCCACATGTGCTACGCCGAGTTCGGCGAGATCATGGCCGCGATCGACGAGTTGGACGCCGACGTGATCTCCCTGGAGGCCGCCCGCTCGCACATGCAGGTCGCCCATGAGCTGGCCGGCGCCGGCTACCCGCGCGAGGTCGGCCCGGGCGTGTACGACATCCACTCGCCCCGGGTGCCGAGCACCGCGGAGGCCGCCGCGCTGCTCCGCAGGGGACTGGCGGCGATCCCCGCCGAGCGGCTCTGGGTCAACCCCGACTGCGGTCTGAAGACCCGCGGTTGGCCCGAGACCCGCGCCTCGCTGGAGAGCCTGGTCGAGGCCGCCCGGCTGGTCCGCGCCGAACTGGACGGCTGACCGCCACGCCGGGGCGGGTGCGCGCATCGGCTTCGCGCGCACCCGCCCCGGCGGGACGTCGGGCCCGGGCTGGTGCGGGCCTGGACGACGCCACCCGCTCGGGCGGCTTCATGACCGGCCCCGGCACTGCAGCGCGGACCTACGCCGAGTCGGGCCGGTCCGTCGCGGGCTCGGCCAGGACCAGGTCGAGGAGACCGGGGAACCGCTGGTCGAACTCGGGGCGGCGGAGCCGGTTGAGCCGGCGCGGTCCCTCGTCGCGCTGCTCGATGAGGCCGGCGGCCCGCAGCACGGTGAAGTGGTGGCTGCGTGTCGCCTTGGTCACCGGGAGGTCGAACGTGCCGCAGGCGCGGGTCCAGTCGGGGGCGCCGGCCAACTCCCTGAGGATGGTGCGTCGCACGGGGTCGCCGACCGCGTCGAGCGCGTCCTGGAGCGACACCTCGGTCGGATCGGCGTGGGTGAGGCTGCGGGTGCGGGCGGACACGGTTGATCCCTCTGCAGGGTGTTCGACGGTCGTCGTACACTGGTATGGTCGATGTTCATCGAACACTGTAGCCGGGCCCTCCGGAAAGCGAGCGTTCTCATGCCCCTGGTCCGCATCGACCTGTCCGTCACCCGGCCGCCCGCCATCCGTCGCGCCATCGCCGACGGCGTGCACCAGGCCCTCGTCGACGCCGTCGGCATCCCGGCCGGCGACCGCTTCCAGATCGTCACCCCGCACGATCCCGAGGAGCTGATCTTCGACCCGGACTACCTCGACGTGGCCCGCCGCGACGTCGTCTGCGTGCAGATCACCCTGGTCGCGGGTCGGCCCCGGGAGGTCAAGCTCGCCCTGTACCGGCAGATCGCGGCCAACCTGACCGACGTCGGCGTGCGGCCCGAGGACGTGTTCGTCACGCTCGTCGAGAACGCTCTCGACAACTGGTCGGTGGGCAACGGCAGGGCACAACTGGTCGACCTGGGTGCCGTGGCGGGAGCCCGCGTCGAGCCGTGACGCGTCGCATCACGCCCGTCGTGCCTGCCGCGGTCGCAGGCCGGACTCCCCGCACCCGCCACGAACCTCTGCGGAGAGGCCCTACTGCCGGGCGACGCCGGGGGTGAGCTGGTAGCGCTCCGGGCGGCTGACGGTGTGGCGCTCCTCGGGGGTGAGGAGGTCCCGGCGGGCCAGCCAGGCGAGCAGGCGCAGTCGGGCGTGCTGGTCCCGGCGGTCCGGGAGGCCGCTCCCGGCGGGCTGCGGGGTGGTGGGCAGGCCGTCCTCGCGGAGCAGGACCCTGGTCGGCCGGCCGTCCTCGGCGGGGACGACCTCCAGGACGGAGAACCGCGAGCCGGGCGGGAAGACCACCTCGTGCTCGCCGTCCTCGGCGAACACCGCGGTCCTGCGGCCGGTCACGGACCACACCGCGAACTCGACGGGCGTCCCCAACTCGATCTCGTGGGAGGGGAGTCCGATGACCGGGGCGGGCTCGGACAGCAGCGCCCCCGGGACGTAGTGCCGCAGCTCCGACTCGCCGGCGTGGGCGCCGAGCAGGACGGCGCCGTGGTGGCTCGGCAGCCTGCGCAGGCCGGAGCCGAGGCAGGCCAGGAAGGAGGCCAGCGGGCCCGGGTCGGGCCGGCGGGCCGCCGCGACCAGCTCCGCGCGGGAGACCGGGACGCCGGTGTCGACATGGTGCAGGTAGACCGCCGCGAGGTCGCTCTTCAGGTCCTCCCGCGCGCTGGAGCGCAGGGCCGGGAGGCGCATCGCCACCTGGTCGGCGTGGCTTGCGCAGCGCTGGAAGTGGCTGCCCAGCAGGTCCTTGAACGCGGCGCGTTCGGCGGCGATGCCGGGCCGGGGGGAGGCGGTGGCCGGCTCGGAGGTGAGCGGCCGGGCCGCTACGGGGAGCTCGGCCGTGGGCTCGGGCGCGGGCTCGACCGCGGGCTCCGGCGCGGGTTCGGCCGGGAGTTCGGCCGCGGGCTCCGCCGGGGGCTCGGCCGCGGGCTCGTCCGGCTGCTTGTGCAGGGGGTTGACGGCGGGCGGTTCCAGCACGGCGGCTTCGACAACGGCCGGTTCGGGGGCGGCGGCTTCGAGGACGGGGGGTTCGGCGACGGGCGGTTCGGGAGTGACGGGTTCGGCGACGGCCGGCTCGGGAGCGGTCGGCTCGGAGGAGGTCGTGGCGGTGACGCCCGGTCGGACGGGCTCGTCCGGCACTCCGACGACCCGGCCGAAGGTCACGGCCCCCGAGCTCGGCACGCCGTTGACCATCAGGGCAGGCTCGGCCGCCCCCGGGTGGGCGAGCGCCTCCAGCAGCCGGCCGAGGCCCGCCAGGACCTCCGGGGGCACCGGCTGGCGGCCCGCGCCGACCAGCAGCCGCGGCCGCGTCGGGTCCGGCTCCTGCAGCCGGGGATCCCGGTCCGCGCCGGGGTCGGCCGGGCGCAGCCACAGACCGGCCGGCACGGCCTCCAGCCACCACCCCGGTACGTCGGTCTCGAAGAGCGCCGGCCCGCACGACGCCAGGCCGTTCGGCGCGTCGCGCCAGGCGGAGGCGAAGAGGCGGCGAAGCTCGGCGGAGGCGGTCAGCTCGGTCAGCCACGGCTCCCAGGTCGCGTTGCCGTCGGCGTCCAGGAGGCGGGACGAGTACCCGCCGGCGGTGCGCATCGGCAGGCCGACGGCCGCCCGGACGTCGCGCTCCAGGGCGACCGCGAGTTCGGCGGCCAGCCGGCTGAGCGCGCGGACCGTCGACCACGGTGCGCTGAGCAGCAGTTCACCCTGGTCGGAGGGGATCAGCCGGCGGACGGTGGCGGCCAGCCGCGGGGCGGGCGGCAGCGGGCCGCCGGGGTGGCCGACGACCAGGACGAAGGTGCCCTCGGCGGCGTCGGCCCGCTGCAGCGTGCCGGGTCGGCCGGCCTCGCCGGGCCCGGTCCTGATCCAGAAGCCGTGCGGCAGCGTGGTGACCAACAGGCCTTCGGGGCCGGGGGCGGGCCCCTGGGGGGCGGCCGGCTCGGCGGGTACGGCGGGGGACGCGGCCCGGGACACGGGCGCGGCGACCGGTGCCGGGTTGGCCACCGCGGCGGGCGCCGCAGCAGGCGCCGCAGCGGGTGCCGCGGCAACTGCCGCGGCCGGAGCGGCAACGCCCGCCGGGGCGGGCGGCGGCCAGACCGGGCCGAGCGCCTGGACGGCCCCGGCGGGCGGGCACAGCCACCAGGAGGAGCCGGCGCCCTCCTCCGGGCCGCTGGTCAGCAGGGTGCCGTCGGGCCGGAGCGTGACCATCCCGTCCGGGGCCACCACCGTCATCCCGGCCAGCTCGGCGAGCTGTTCGGCCGGCCGCCGCCCGACCGCCGGCGCGGCGGCGAGCCCGGACGCGGCCAGGACCAGGGTGGTGGCACCCCGGGCGGCGGCGGTCCGGGTCAGGTCCGCCAGCCGCCCGAGCAGGACGGCCGCCGCGTCGGGGGCGGCGGCGAGCAGGATCAGCGCCTGCGGGGCGGGCTGCAGCCGCTCCAGCGCCGCCGCCAGCCCGGCCGGCCCGGCGGTCGGGGCGATCACGAAGTGGTCGCCGGCCTGGTGCAGGGCCGAGGAGCCGGCCGGATCGGCGCCGCCGCGGCGGCGGGTCAGCCGGCGCCACCCGGGGCCGGCGGCGGACCCGTGGCCGGTGTCGGTGCCGCCCACGGCTCCGCCGGTCGGTGCTGTTGTGCTCATCGTTCCGCCCTCTCCCTGCCCGGTCCCATCGGCGGGGCTCCAACCGGCTCTACGGGCCCCGGACCGGCGGGGGTTCACCACCCGGCCGCGGCTACGAGGCTGTCCCGTCCTCGCCCCCGGCCGCGATCGCGGTCTGCACCTGGACGGTGCGGCGGCGGGTGATGTAGAGACCGCGGCCGGCCGGCAGGTTCCGGGGCTTGACGTTGCCGAACAGGTAGCCCTCGCTCGGCGGGCAGGACAGCAGCACCGCAGGGGTGTTGACCTCCTCCAGCTTGCGCATCAGGGCGTCGGTGGCGCCGCGGCCGATGCCGTTGGCGCTGCGGGCCACGATCAGGTGCAGGCCCAGCTCGGCGCCCTGCGCGAGGAAGTCGAACAGCGCCGCGAACGGATGCCCGGACGCCATGCTGCCCGACGATCCCGACACCAGCTCGTAGTCGTCGACCACGATGAACAGTTCGGGCCCCTGCCACCAGTCCCGCAGCTTGAGCCGAGCCGGCGCGATGTCCGCGTCGGGCACCCGGTTGGCCATCGCCCGGGCCGCGCCGTCGACGATCTGCCGCAGCACGTCCACGGCGACCGCGTGGCCCAGCCGGTACTCCTCCGGGACGGCCTCGTGCAGACCGCGCCGGTAGTCGACCAGCATGATCCGCGCCTCCTCGGGCGTGTACGCGGTGGTGACGGCCGCGGTGACCAGCTTCAGCAGGTTGGTCTTGCCCGCCTCGCTGTCGCCGACCACGACCAGGTGCGGCGACTCCTCGAAGTCGTGCCACAGCGGCGCGATGGTGGTGTCCTGGAGGCCGATCGGGATCCGCAGCCGGCCCTCGGGGGCGGGCAGCGAGGCGGCGTCCAACGAGAGCGGCAGCATCCGGACCTCGGGGGCGCGCGGACCGGTCCAGTGGTCGGCGAGCGCGTCCACCAGGTCGGCGACGCCCTCCCCGAGGTCCTCTGCGCCGCTGCCGCCGTCCATCCGGGGCAGTGCGGTGAGGAAGTGCATCTCGTCCGGGGTCAGGCCGCGGCCGGGGATCTTCGGGACCTTCCCCGCCGCCCGCATGTTGATCGCGGAGTCGACCGCGTCACCGAGCCGCAGCTCGAAGCGGGTGCCCAGCAGGTCGCGCAGGGCGCCGGAGACCTCGCCCCAGCGGGTGGTGCCGACGATCAGGTGGATGCCGTAGTTGAGGCCGCGCTGGGCGATCAGGGTCAGCGCGGGGGCGAGGTCCGGGAACTCCTGGCGGATGGTGTTCCAGCCGTCGATGACCAGGAAGACGTCACCGTGCTGCTCCTCGGGCAGCTCGCCGGCCGCCCGGCGCCGCCGGAACGACGAGACGGAGTCGATGCCCAGCTCCGCGAAGCGCAGCTCGCGCCGGCCCAGGATCGCGTTGACCTCGGCGACGGTCCGCACCACCCGCTCCGGGTCGTGCCGGCCGGTGACCCCGCCGACGTGCGGCAGCCCGCGCAGCGCGGAGAGCGTGCCGCCGCCGAAGTCCAGGCAGTAGAACTGCACCTCGCTCGGGGTGTGGGTGAGCGCGAGCCCGGTCAGCAGGGTGCGGATCAGGGTGCTCTTGCCGCTCTGCGGGCCGCCGGCGATGCCCACGTGGCCGTCGGCGCCGGAGAGGTCGGCGACCAGCAGGTCGCGCACCTGCTGGAAGGGGCGGTCGACGACGCCGACCGGCACCGTCAGCGAGCCCCGGCCGGCCGTGCTCTCGGTGGTGAGCCCGTACTCGGGGTGCGGGGCCAGCGGCGGCAGCAGCTCGTCCAGGGTCGGCGGGACGCCCAGCGGCGGCAGCCACACCTGGTAGGCGGGCGGCCCGGCGTCGGTCAGCTTGGCCGCCGCGATGTCCAGCAGGGTGCGGGTCTCCTCGGGCGCCTCCGGCTGCTCCGCCTCCACGGGGAGTGCGGCCGGCCGGCGCGGCGCCACGTACTCGGTGCCGTAGGCGGCGACCTGGCCGGCCACCACCTCCTGGCGGGCCGCCCGGCGCCTGGCCCGGTACGGCCCCGAGACGTACGCGGCCTTGAACCTGGTCAGGGTGGCGATGTCGCTGCGCAGGAAGCCGTTGCCCGGCTGCGAGGGCAGCTGGTAGGCGTCCGGTACGCCGAGGACGCCCCGGCTCTCCATGGCGGAGAAGGTCCGCAGGCCGATCCGGTAGGACAGGTGGGACTCCAGGGAGTGCATCCGGCCCTCGTCCAGGCGCTGCGAGGCGAGCAGCAGGTGCACGCCCAGCGAGCGGCCCAGTCGGCCGATCATGATGAAGAGGTCCATGAAGTCGCGGTGTGCGGCGAGCAGTTCGCTGAACTCGTCGACCACGACGAACAGCGTCGGCAGCGGCTCCAGGGGTGTCCCGGCGGCGCGCGCCGTCTCGTAGTCCAGCAGCGAGCTGTAGTTGCCGGCCGCCCGGAGCAGCTCCTGGCGGCGGACCAGCTCGCCGTGCAGGGCGTCCCGCATCCGGTCCACCAGCGAGGCCTCGTCGGCCAGGTTGGTGATCACCGCCGAGGTGTGCGGCAGCCGGTCCAGGCCGAGGAAGGTCGCACCGCCCTTGAAGTCCACCAGGACGAAGTTCAGCACCTCGGAGGAGTGCGTGACGGCGAGCGCCAGCACCAGGGTCCGCAGCAGCTCGGACTTGCCGGAGCCGGTGGCGCCGATCAGCATGCCGTGCGGGCCCATGCCGCCCTGCGCCGACTCCTTGATGTCCAGTTCGACGGGCGAGCCGTCGCCCGCGATCCCCAGCGGCACCCGCAGCCGGTCCGCGATGCCGCGCCGGGACCAGGTCTCGACCACGTCGTGCTGGTTCAGGTCGCGGATCCCGAGCAGCATCGCGAGGTCGAAGTCGGTCTCCAGCGGCTCGCCGCTCTCGGTGGTGTCCCCGATCCGGAACGGCGCCAGGCCCACCGCCAGCCGGCGGGCGGCGGCGGCCGACAGGGCGTCGGGGCGGCCGAGGGGCGTGATGTCGTCCCGGTGGTTGCGGTCCGCGCCGACCATCGCCAGCGCGCCGTCCTCGATCCGCAGCCGCAGCCGGTACCGCAGCGGCTTCCACTCCAGGGTGTCGCCGAGGTCGAGCAGCGTGGCGTTGCGGTACCCCGCCAGCGCCGCCCGGCTGGTCGCGCCGACCTGCGGACCGTCCAGCACGATCACCGTGTACGGCTCGTCCCGGCCGGGCTGGGCGTCCTGCTCGTACGGCGGCCGGGCGCCGAACTCCTCGCCGAGCAGCTGCTCGATCTCCGCGACCGAGCCCGCCACCAGCCGCACCGGCCCCACCCCGTCGGTGTCCACCGGGTGCAGGGCGTGCGGCAGCCACTTGGTCCACTCCCACTCGGCGCGGTGCTCCGCGTCGGTGACGACGGCGATCCGCAGCTCGTCGGGGGCGTGGAAGACGGCCAGCTGGGCCAGCACCGCCCGGGCCAGGGCCCGGGCCGCCGCGCGGTCGTCGGAGCGCAGCAGGATCTGCGCGTAGCCCCGGAGGTAGACCGCGATCGGCTGGTCGGCGACGGTGCCGTAGGCGTTGATGAAGCGGCGCAGCGCGTGCGCGCAGAGCGGCTCCAGGTCCTCCACCGGCTTGGTGGCCAGCGGGGCGAGCCGCACCGCGAGGCGCTGCGGACCCGTCCCGATCCGGACGTCCCCGAAGTCGGGGTGGGCGCTGCGCCGTTCCCACAGCCGGGAGGTGCGGGCCACCGCGGCCAGCACGGACGGCGCGGGGTGGCGCCAGGCCAGTGCCTCCTGCTGACGGGCGATGTGGCCGCGCACCTGGCGGCGGATCTGGGACAGGTAGCGCAGGTAGTCCCGGCGCTCGGCGCGCAGCTCCCGCTTGCGGTCGCTGGAGCCGCGGATCAGCTGGGTGACCAGCATGCCCACGGCGGAGAGCCCCATCATGCCCATCGCGATGTACATCAGGATGCCGCCGCCCTCACCCGGGCGCAGGAAGATGAACACCATCGAGAGCGAGCTCAGCGCCATCGGGGCCATGCTGATCACGCTCGCCATGCCGCTCTGCGCCTCGGGGAGGGCGGGCGGCTCCTGCAACTGGATCTCGCCGTCGGGCATCTCCGGTCCGGGGCGCCTCGGCGGACGGTTGACCAGCACCACGCTCAACGCAGGGCTCCTCGCGATGGGGGGACGGCCGGCCGGTGATCCGCGGCCCGGGACGCGTGTCGTCCGTCCAGGTGCACGGATGGCGTACCCCCGGCGGTTCACGGACCGGCCGCACGGACCTGCCGCACCGGCCTGCCGCGGACGGGTTGCGGCGGCCGGTGAACCTCCCGGGCCCCGCCCGCCGTATCTCCCGGTGCGGGCGGCGCCCCGGCCCGCTCTTCCCCCAGGCGGCCGGGGCGCCCACCCCGTCAGGACATCCCGCCGGGGCGCCGCGCTGCGCCGCCGCCGGCCGGGTCGGTGGAGATTGGAGAGTCTTGAACGGGACTGCCGTTGCCGGACTGTGCCGCCTGAGGTTCCGGACACCCGACACGGTGTTCGAACTCGCGGTGCCCGTGGACGTTCCCCTGGCCGACCTGCTGCCGGCCGTACTCGGCTACGCGGGGCCCGGCGTGGACGAACAGGGCATCGAGCACGACGGCTGGATCCTCCAACGGCTCGGCGGTGCACCGCTGGACGAGGAGCTCGGCGCCGACGCGCTCGGCCTGCACGACGGGGAGGAGCTCCACCTGCGCCCGCGCCGCGAACCGCTGCCCGAGGTGCACTTCGACGACATGGCGGACGGCGTCGCCACCGGGATGCGGGCCCGCCCCGACACCTGGCGGCCCGCGCTGACCCACCACCTGGCGCTGGCCCTGGCCGTCGCCGCCCTGGCCGGCGGGCTCGCCCTGCTGCTGCTCCCCGGCCCGCAGCACACCCGGGACCTCGCCGCCGCCGTCACCGGGGTCCTGCTGCTGCTCGGCGCCCTCAGCGCCTCCCGGGCGGTGGGCGACGCCGGCGCGGGCACCGCGCTGGGGGCCATGGCCGTGCCCTACCTGGCCCTGGCCGGCGGCCTGCTGCCGACCGGCGGCGGGGCCGGGGCGACCGGCGCCCGGCTGCTGGCCGGCGGCTCCGCCGCCGCCGGCGCGGCGGTTCTCGCGGTGGCCGCCGTCGGCTGCTCGGCGCCGCTCTTCCTCGGCACCGTCCTGGTGGCCCTGCACGCCGTCCTGGCCGGCGTGCTCCTGCTGAACGGCATGAGCGCCTCCGAGGCGGCCGCGGCCCTCGCCGTCCTGGCCGTCGTCATCGGTGCGTTCGTGCCCGGGATCTGCTTCCGGCTGTCCGGACTGCGGCTGCCCGCGCTGCCCCGCAACGCCGAGGAGCTCCAGGAGGGGATCGCGCCCTTCCCCAGCAGCACCGTGCTGAGCCGCAGCGACGTCGCCGACGGCTACCTGACCTCCTTCCACCTCGCGCTGGGGCTGATCCTCACGCTGTGCACCACCGTGCTGGCCGGCGTCGCAGGCTGGGCCGCACCGGCCCTGACGGCCGCCCTGTCCGTCCTGCTGCTGCTGCACGGCCGGGCCGTCGGCAGCATCCCGCAGCGGCTGTCCGTCCTGCTCCCCGGCGTCTACGGGCTGGCGCTGCTGTTCGGCGGCGCCGTCCTCGACCAGCCGACCGGCGGGCGCCTGCTGCTGCTGGCCGGACTGCTCGCCGTGGCCGCCGTCCTGGCGATCACCGCCTGGACCATCCCCGGCCGCCGACTGCTGCCCTACTGGGGCCGGGCCGCCGACCTGCTGCACTCGGTCGCGGCGATCGCCGTGCTCCCGCTGGCGCTGGCCGTCGCCGGGGTCTACCACGCGCTGCGGGCCATCGCCGGCTAGGCCCTGACCGGCCGAGGCCCTGTCCGGCCCTGTCCGGCCGAGGCCCTGACCGGCCCTGACGGACCACCACCTTCCGCCGCCCCGAGGAGAACCACGAGATGCAGTCGAAGCGCGACCAGGTGCAGGCCCACCTGTTCGTGATGGGCAGGCTCGCCACCGGCATGCTGCGCGGTGAGCCCGACGCCCCCGACACCCCGTCCGGGCGTACCTCGCGGGGCACCGTGACCGGACTGATCATCGCCGTCCTGGTCTGCCTCGGAGTCGCCGTCTACGGGGCGCTCGTCCCCGGCGGCGCCACGGGCTGGCGCAAGTCCGGCACCCTGGTGGTGGTCAAGGAGAGCGGCGCCCGCTACCTCTACCTGGACGGCAGCCTGCGCCCCGTCCTGAACGAGTCCAGCGCCCGGCTGCTGGCCGGCGACCAGCTGGTGGTCGACCAGGTCAGCGTGAACTCGCTGGCCGACACCCCGCGCGGCGCCCCGATCGGCATCCTCGGCGCCCCGGACGGCCTGCCCGGCCGCGACCGGCTCGCCGACGCGCCCTGGCTCGCCTGCGCCGTCAGCCGACCCGGCCCCTCCGGCGGCCGCCGGACCGAACTGGCCCTCGCCATCGGCACCGGCGGCCGGGGCACCAGCCTCACCGAGGCCCAGGGCACCCTGGTGGCCGCCCCCGACGGCGCCGAGTACCTGCTCTGGCACGGCCGCCGGCTGCGCCTGGACAGCCGCAACGGCGCCCGGCAGGCTCTCGGCCAGAGCGCCGTCACCGCCTACCCGGTGACCGCCGCCTTCCTCAACTCGCTGCCCGCGGGCCCGGACCTGGCGGCCCCCGAGGTGGACTCCCGCGGCACCGCCGGCCCGCAGCTCACCGCCGGCCCGACCCGGTTCGGCCAGCTCTTCACCGGCCCCGGCGGCGACCCGTACCTGCTGACCCAGGCCGGACTCACCCCGCTCAGCCGGATGGCCTTCGAGCTGCTCCGCAACGACCTGCGCACCCAGAGCGCCGCCTACGGGGGAGCGGCCGTCACCCCCGCCGCCCTCAGCCCGGCCGACCTCGCCGGGCACACCGCCCCGGCCGTCCCGGCCACCCCCGCCGCAGCCGGGCTGCCCACCGCGCCGCCGGAGCTGGTGACCGTCCCCCAGGGCCGGGGCGTCTGCGCCGAGTCGAGGCTCACCGACCAGGCGCCGACCACCTCGGTCACCCTGCTCGACGCCGCCGCCGTCGCGGGCCCGCCGCCGGCCGCCCAGCCGGGCGTGGAGCCGGCCTGCGCGGGCGCCGACAGCATCGCGGTGCGGCCCGGCGGCGGCGCCCTGGTCCGGGCCCTGTCCAGCGCGGGCCTCGGCGGCACCCTCTACCTGGTCACCGACTCCGGGGTGAAGTACCCGCTCGCCTCGGCGGCCGTCGCCAAGCAGCTCGGCTACGGCGCGCCCGCCCCCTCGGCGGCCCCCGAGGCCCTGCTGACCCTGCTCCCGACCGGGCCCAGCCTCGACCCGACCGCCCTGACCGCCGCCGCCCCCGCCGCGCGGGCCGCCGCCCCGGCCTGCTCGCGGTGACGCCGGGCCGGACCGGCGGCCGGTTGAACCCGCCTGAGCCGTCGTCCCGTTGAACGGATTAGGCGGGTCCTGCGACCCCTCCCCGCGGCGACCGCCGCGGGCGTACCCACCGACGAAGGGAATCCGGTGACCACTCCCAACCCCGGCACTCTCCAGATCGACAACGCGACCATCAAGAACGTGCTCCACACGGTGGAGACCCACATGGGCACCATGAGGGCCGCCGCCACCGCGGTCGAGGACATCAACAAGGAGATCCACGAGCACTTCCAGGCCGCGTGCAGCAGCGTCTACGTGCAGAAGATGAAGGAGTGGCACGACGAGTACACGCGGCTGACGCAGCAGTACGACCGCTTCCACGCCGACCTGGCGGCGGGCAGCAACACGGTCTTCTCCGGCCACGACGCCGCCTACCACGTGGCCGGAGGCATGGGCGGCGGCTACTCCGCCATCGTGGAGGCCGGTCTCAACCCGACCGGCTGACCGCCCCGCCGCCGCTTCCCACCTGATCCGCACCGTCCGGCCCCGCACCGCCCCGTGCCTGCTCCCGCAGGCCCCGCGAGGCCGCACGGCGACCAACCGAAAGGACCTTCCATGTCAACCCCTGCGCCCTCGGGCATCAGGCTCAACCACGCCAACATCGACGACGCGGCGGACGACCTGCAGAGCGCCGGCGCGAAGATGCAGACGGAGATGGAGAGCTTCCGCGACTCGCTCCGGACGGAGCAGCTGAAGCTCAGCGGTGAACTCGCCGCCGCCGCGAAGTCCTTCGCCGACAACCTGGACAACCTCGACACCCTCATGAGCGGACAGGTCACCGAGGCGGCCAACAAGCTGCGCGAGATGCACGGCCTCCTGCGCGACGCCGACCGGCGCGCCGCGGCCGGGACGGGCTGACAGGCGTGGGTGCCGAGCCGATCGGCAGCGGTCCCACCCTCAGCATGAACGAGGAGGACCTCAACACCTTCATCAAGGAATGCCTCCAGGCGTTCCAGACGGCGCTGTTGGCCGACACCGGCTACCAGGCCGTGATGAAGTTCGAGGGCGGCCAGCTCAAGCTGCTGGCCGGATCCGCTCCCTTCCAGGCCGGGGCGGACATCCAGGCCAGGTTCGCGGCCTTCTCCAAGGCCCTCCACGAGATCCTCAAGAGCTTCGACACCCAGATGCTCGATGCCGAACTGGCGATCCACCGGGCCATCGAGATCATGAAGCGGGCTCACGAGGAGGCGCTGACGGCAGCGCAGATGATGGAAGTCCTGAACAAGGTGATGGCGGGCGGCAAGTAGGCCCTCCCGTCCGGCGGCGGTGTGCGGACCCGTCCCGGTGGACCGGCCCACCCGCAGGGGCAGCCGACCGGGTGCAGCCGGCTCCGCACCGAGACCCGCAACTCCTCCGTACACCGCCGTTTCGCACGCCTTGAGAGGGTGTCAGCATTGTCCGACTTGACGTGGGAGCAGATCGCCGCCGCGTTCGCGTCCTCCGCCTCCCAGAAGGCCGGCCTCGCCGACCGGAAGAAGATCATCGGCGCGGGTCTGCCCAGCTGGTACAAGAGCGGCAGCAACCTCAAGGTCGAGCACTACAAGCACTTCACGGGGTCGAAGGCCCCGTACACGAAGAAGGCGACGCTGACCGACAAGGGGCACGACGGAGCGCCCACGGACGTCTGGTGGGCCTGGAACTACCTGGACGCCTGGGGGGACCCGCACAGCTTCGTGGTGGGGATCTCCATCAACTACACCGACTGGGGCAACGACCCGGCCGGCGACCTCTCCAAGTTCATGCACCTCGGCGACGAGGTGTTCTACCCGATGCTGGGCGCGGCCCCGAAGTGGACCGACACGGTCAACGCCGAGACCTTCACCACGGCGGCCAAGGCGATCACCGACGTGACGACGTGGCTCGGCACCTGGAAGGACGCCGTCGCGAGGTGGGCCGAGCGGACCGACGCCCCGGACGGCAGCTGGCAGGGGAGCGCGGCCGGTGAGTTCAAGGCCCTGCTGCAGTCCTTCGGCGACGAGCTCGACGCGCTGCAGTACCAGCTGGCCCGGGGCAACTTCGCCGCCGACCTGGAGACCCTGAAGACGGAGCTCACGAAGGCGATCGGGGGCATCTACAACGCCTACTTCAACTGGTACCACAGCGACGACGCCTGGCCCACCCTGGTCACCTACAACCTCCTCACCAAGGTCCTGGCCTCGGCGCGGGTCACCGTCACCATGTCGAACCAGGGGGCCCCGCCCGTGGTGAAGGTGACGAGCTCGTACGGAGACCCGCACAACCAGGACTTCTTCGACAAGATCGAGCAGGAGGCCAAGCGGCTCTGGTCCGCCCACATCGACAACACCGTCCAGTGGGGCGCACGGACCGTACTGGACCTCCTGGACGGCAAGTTCACGGCCGCGAACGCCAAGTACGAGGCCGGCCTCAGGAAGACGCCGCTGCAGCTCCCCCCGGTCGAGCCCCCCGCCGGGCCCGGCGGCGAGGACGGCCCCAAGCCGCCCCCGACCGGTGAGGGCGGCCCCAAGCCGCCGCCCACGGGCGAGAACGGCCCCAAGCCGCCGTCCCTCAGCGCGGGCGGCGGCGGGCCCAAGACCGACACCGGCGGCGGATCCGGCGGGAAGCTCCCCCCGAACCCGAACGGCGGCAGCCTCGGGGGCGGCGGCGGAGGTCTCGGCGGCGGCCCCGGCTCGGGCGCCCAGATCCTGGACAAGAACGGCAAGCCGGTCCTCGGCGCCGACAAGAAGCCGGTGCTGCTCCCGCCGGGCGGGTACATCGGCGCCGGCGGCAAGCTGTTCGACGCCAACGGCAAGCCCGTTCTGGACAAGAACGGCAAGCAGGTCACCGTGCCCGAGGGCTCGACCGTCGCGCCGGGGGCCGGCGGCGGCATCTACGGTCCCAACGCGAAGGTGCCCAAGGGCTCGACCGTCCGGGAGGACGGCACGGTGCTCGGCCCGGACGGCAAGCCGGTCCTCGACGCCTACGGCAACCCCGTGGTGCTGGAGAAGGGCGGCTCGATCGCCGCGGACGGCACCCTCCTGGACGCTGGCGGCAAGCCGATCGCCGACTCCGTCCAGCGGTACCGCGACCAGCAGCACGCGCTCGACGCCATCGGCGCGGGCGGCGGCGGGACGGTCATCTCCCGTCCGCCGTCCACCGGGTCGACCTGGACGCTGGACCCCAACATCTTCGGTGGTCTCGGGGGCGGTTCCAGCGGCCTCGGAAGCGGCTCCGGCAGCTTCGGGAGCAGCTACGGGAGCGGCGACCCGGACGGCTCCGGCGGTTCGAGCACCCTGGTGCCGGGCTCCTACGGGAGCGTCTTCGGCGGCGGAGGCGGCGGTGCCGGGGGCGGTGGCGGCTCCGGCCAACTGCCGCGGCTGGTCAGCTCCGGCGGCGGGATGAGCCCCAAGGGCATCGAGAACAGCAACGGCATCGCACCCACCAACAAGCTCCTCGCCGGCGGGGAGGCGGAGGCCAAGGCGGCGGCCCAGAAGGCCGAGGCCCTCGCCGCCGAGGAGGCCGCGATGCGGGGCCGCTCGGTGGCGACCAGCGGTGGCGGCGCCGGCAGCGGAATGATGCCGATGGGCGGCGGCATGGGCGGCGGCATGGGCGCCCAGGGCGAGAAGGACCGTCAGCGGACCACCTGGCTGTCCGAGGACGAGGACGTCTGGGGCACCGACACCGGTGCGGTGCACGGCGTGATCGGCCGCTGAGCCGGTCCCGCGTTTCCACAGTCGAGAAGGGTACGGACATGGAGTTCTCGTTCGAGGAGCACCTCGCCAAGGCGATGGCGTCCCTGGAGGAGCAGCAGGCCAGGATGGCCGCGATGACCGGGGAGCTGCAGCGGTCGAGCGCCTCGGTGACCACCAAGGACCGGCTGGTCACGGCGCAGGTCGGCCCGCAGGGCCAGGTCATCGCGCTGACCTTCCACACCACCGCCTACCAGGAGATGGCCCCCGCGCACCTCGCCGCGGTCCTGAAGGACGTGCTGAACGAGGCCCAGGCCCGGATGGGGGAGAAGGTCGCCGCAGCGATGCGCTCCTTCGACGGTGTGGGCGAGTCGCTGCGGCTGGCCTTCACCGGCGAGCGGGAGGACGAACTGCTCGGCGGATCGGGCGGGTTGGACCTGGACGCGCTGCTCGCCCCGCTGACCGCGATGCGGCCGGGGGCCGACGGGACCAAGCGCTCCGACAAGCAGGAGGAGTTCAATGGCTAAGCAGCTGAAGAAGCTTGAGGACCTCAAGGAGGAGTTCACCAAGTTCCCGGAGATGGCGGCGCTGATCGAGAAGATCGGGCGCGAGCTCAAGGACATCGGGGCGAAGAACCTCAAGGGCGGCGGGAACGACCAGATCGGCATGCAGTACCACAGCAAGGTCGACAAACCGACCGTGAGCCTGAACGACCTGGTCGACAGCATCAGGCTCAAGCTGCTGAGCGTCGGAGAGCACGGCCAGAACACCGCCGACAGCTTCGACGCGGCCGACGAGCACGCCGCCGACCTGGTCTGACCGACCACCGGTAGCAGCCTCCCGCGCCCTTCCCCACCCGCACCAGCCAGCTTCGCAGTCGGAGGCTCCCCGCCATGGCCCACTCGTCGATCCAGGTCTCGCCCGGCGTCGCGACGTTCTTCCACATCCTCACCGGCATGCCGTGGCCGACGTCCGACGAGGGCCTGCTGCGGGACGTCCGGGACGAGTACGCCGCGCTCGCCGAGGACCTGCCGACGCTCCGGGGGTACATCTCCGAGCTGGTGACGAGTTGCCGGACCCAGTTCGAGGGGGAGGCCGCCGAGGCGTTCGCCAAGGAGATGGGGCGGTTCATCGGCGAGAAGGAGGAGATCGACTACCTCGCCACGGCGGGCAAACTCGCCGGAGAGCTGGGCGAGTTCGCGGGCAAGGTCGCGAACACCGTCGAGTACACCAAGTGGATGATCATCGGTCAGATCGTCCAGCTGCTGATCGAGATCGCGCTGGCCATCGCCTTCTTCCCGTTCACCTTCGGGGCCTCGATGGCCGCCGCGGAGGGGTTCAAGCAGGTGGTGAAGGTGATCATCATCAACCTGCTGAAGAAGCTCGTCCAGGTGATCCTGACGCACACCTTCTTCGGCGTGCTGGGCGGCCTGGTCCTGGACTCGATTCTCCAGGGCATCCAGTTCGGCCAGGGCAACCGGCACGAGTGGGACAAGGACCTCACCAAGCAGGCCGCGATCATGGGCGCGATCAGCGGTGCCATCGCGGGCCCGCTGCACCTGCTGGGGATGGGCCTGGGCAAGCTGCTGGGCGCCGGCCTCGCCAAGATCTTCGTGACCAAGGAACTGACCACCCTGATCAAGGAGCTCGGGGCCGGCGCCGCGGGCGGTGCGGCGGGCGGTGCCGCCAAGGGCGCGGGCAAGGAGGCCGGACGCCTGGTCGCGAACAAGGCGGCCTCCGAGTTCGCCGTCAACATCAGCAAGCTCCTCAAGGAGAACGCCCAGTACCTGGCGAAGGGCTTCGGGGCAGGCGGCAAGGTGGCCGCCGCGGCCGGGGAGCGGTTCACCACGAACCTCGGGAGGATCTTCGAGAAGGGCCTCGGCAAGGAGCTCGGCGCCGCGACCGCCAAGGAGCTCGGGGAGCGGTTCGGCAAGACCTTCGTGGAGAACGGCGCCAGGTCGGCCGCGGGCCGCACGGCGCTCGGCACCGCCCTGCGCGAGATCGCCGAGGGCGGCGCCCACGCGCCGTCCGCGGGCCTGCGGGCGCTGGCCGAGAAGCTGCCCGAACTCGCGGGCCGGATCGACCGGATGAACACCATGTTCGTCCTGGGGCACGTCCTGGGCGAGCAGATCAAGATGGGGACCAACCAGTACCTCACCGAGGGCTTCTTCAACAAGATCTACTACGGCGAGTGGTCGGCCAGCGGGATGAGCTTCCTGGGCGGCTTCATGATGGGCGGCGCCCGCCACATGATCCTGGGGCTGGCCTCGCCGCTGACCACGAAGTACGTGGACTTCGTCCGGGGGCTCGACAGCGCCCAGATCAACGCCACGAACGGCAAGTACTACGGCGCGCTGCACCCGCTGAACCTGCTGTCGGCGATGAGCAACATCGCGGGGCACCCCGCGCCCTTCCCGGTGCCCCGGCCCGGCGGGCACGACCAGATCCCCGGCAGTGTGCACCTCCACAGCGGCGACGCCGCGGGCTCCACCGCCTCGCTCACCCCGCCGCCGGCCTCCCACCGGACCGAGGGCGGGGCGAACGCCTCCGGCTCGGACCACAAGAGCGGTGGCGGCTCCTCGTCCTCCTCCGGCGGCCCGGCGAAGCCGGAGGCCCCGAAGCACGGCGTCGTGACGGAGTCCGGCGGCGACAGGTCCGGTGGCAGCGACCGGTCGGGCGGCGACAAGTCCGGCGGGGGCGACAAGTCCGGCTCCGTCCCGAAGGACGGTTCGGGCGGGCAGAAGGCCCCCGAGCCCCCCTCCAAGCGCGGCACCGAGTCCTCGGGCGACGGCGGACCCGAGGCCCGGAGGATCACGGGCGGCGACAACCGCCTCGGCAACTCGACCGCGACCTCCGGGGCCACTGTGCCGTCCGGCTCAACCGGCGGGAACGGCGCCGGGCACGGCGGCGGTTCGAAACCGCACCCGGAGCCCAACGCCGGTCCCGGTCCGGACCAGGGTCCCGGCCCGAAGGGCGGCCAGCCGCCAAGGGACGGTGGTGGTGGTACGCCGCCGCTGACCGAGGGCGGCCCGGGTGGTCCGGGTGGTCCGGGTGGGCGCCGGGACGGGGGCGCGAACGGCTCCGACCTCAAGCCCGAGCCCCCTCGGCCGGACCAGGGTCCCGGCCCGAAGGGCGGTCAGCCGCCGAAGGACGGTGGTGGTGGTACGCCGCCGCTGACCGAGGGCGGCCCGGGTGGTCCGGGTGGGCGCCGGGACGGGGGCGCGAACGGCTCCGACCTCAGGCCCGACCTCAGGCCCGACCCCCCTCGGCCGGACCAGGGCCCCGGCCCGAAGGGCGGCCAGCCGCCGAAGGACGGCGGCGGTGGCGGCGGCCCGTTGCCGCGGACCGAGGGAGGCCCGGGCGCACAGCGGGACGGCGGCCCGAACGGTTCCGACGTCAAGCCCCCGTCCAACCGGCCGGAGCCGAAGTCCGAGCCGAAGCCCGAGCCCACGCCTGCCCCGAAGCAGGAGCCGAAGCCCGGCCAGAAGTCCGACCCTGCGCCGAACCCGTCCGAGAAGAGCGATTCGGCCGCCTCCGGCAACCTCCGGAACCAGGTCGAGGAGGCCCTGTCGCCGGGAGCGTTGGTCCTGCAGCGGCAGGAGCAGCTGCGGGCCGCAGGCGGCCCGACGGCGGACACGCCTGCCCCGGTGAAGCCCGAGAACGCGGTGAAGGGACCGAAGGACGGGTCGAACATCGTCACTCTCACGGATGTCGCGCGCAGGGGTGACACGGGTTCCGAGAAGGCTGCTCCGAAGCCGGATCCGTTCCCGGGTAAGGGTCGTGACCTGGGTGGGGCGGGTGATGCGGCGCGTTCGGATACGGCGAAGCTGGTTCTGGAGCGGCAGGAGCAGAAGCGGGCGGCGGGTGAGCCGACGGCGGATACGCCTGCTCCGGTGAAGCCGGAGAACGCGGGGAAGGCCCCGAAGAAGGATTCGAACATCGTCACGCTGACGGATGTCGAGGGCCGGGGTGATGCGGCTCCGAAGCCGGATCCGTTCCCGGGTAAGGGTCGTGACCTGGGTGGGGCGGGTGAGGCGGCGCGTTCGGATACGGCGAAGCTGGTTCTGGAGCGGCAGGAGCAGAAGCGGGCGGCGGGTGAGCCGACGGCGGATACGCCTGCTCCGGTGAA
>NZ_JBICZP010000006.1:426351-696003 GCF_043202015.1 Kitasatospora sp. NPDC048239
GAAGGATTCGAACATCGTCACGCTGACGGATGTCGAGGGCCGGGGTGATGCGGCTCCGAAGCCGGATCCGTTCCCGGGTAAGGGTCGTGACCTGGGAGGGGCGGGTGAGGCGGCGCGTTCGGATACGGCGAAGCTGGTTCTGGAGCGGCAGGAGCAGAAGCGGGCGGCGGGTGAGCCGACGGCGGATACCCCTGCCCCGGTGAAGCCCGAGAACACGGGGAAGGCCCCGAAGCAGCCGTCGAACATCGTCACCTTTGCGGATGTCCAGCGCAGGAACGCGCAGGATTCCTCCGGCGATGGCTCCAACGGCTCCCCGCGGAGTGATGGCGGCGGCTCGGGGAGCGGCACCTCCGGGGCGAAGTCCCGCGACGGGTCCACGGGCAGCGAGACGCAGGTGGAGCCGGCACCGACGGGTGACAAGCCGTCTGCCGACACGGCGGCGCCGAAGCCGGAGACGGAGCACTTCCCCGGCGCGGAGCACCGGCTGACGGACAGCGCGGCCGAGACCCAGCGGAAGACCGACCAGGCCGCGCAGGACGCGCAGGCGAAGAAGCCCCCGACGGCGGAACAGGCGCCCGTCGTCCCGCCCGGCGGCGAGCGCCTCGGCGGGAAGGACGGCTCGAAGGCCGGCGCCACACCGGATGCGGCCGCCCGGGACCGCCGGAACGCGCACGCCGAACAGCGCCGGGCGGACTACGAGGCGTCCGCGGAGGGCCAGGCCAAGGCCGAGGAGCGGGCCCGGCAGGCCCGGGAGGCCCAGGAGGCCCGCGAGGCCGCAGCGAAGGAGGCCGAGCAGCGGGCGGCGAGGGCCGAGGCCCGGAAGCTGCTGCTGCAGGACCTCCGGGACAAGTCGGGCAGGGAGACCATCGGCCTGGTCTCGAAGTCCGAGAACCCGGCGGTCAAGCCTCCGACGCTGGTCCTCCGCCCCGGGGCCGCCGACAGCAGCAGCCCCGGTAGGCCCGTGGACGCGGAGACCGGTCCGTTCCCGGGGTTGGGTCGTGAGTTGGGCGGGTCGGGTGATGCGGCGCGTTCGGATGTGGCGAAGTCGGTTCTGGAGCGGCAGGCGCAGTTGCGGGCGGCGGGTGGTCCGACGGCGGATGCGCCTGCGCCGGTGAAGCCTGAGGGTGCGGTGAGGCCTGAGGCCGGGGAGGAGTCTGTTCCGTTCCCGGGGTTGGGTCGTGAGTTGGGCGGGTCGGGTGATGCGGCGCGTTCGGATGTGGCGAAGTCGGTTCTGGAGGCGCAGGAGAGGCGGCGGGCGGCCGGTGGTCCGACGGCGGATGCGCCTGACCCGCTGAAGCCCGAAGATGTGGCGAAGACCCCGAAGCGGTCGAGCATCGTCACCTTCGAGGAGCTCAAGCGCCGGGAGCAGGACGCGGCGGACTCGGCGGCGGAGTCCAATGGCGCCCCGCGGCGGGACGGCGGTGGTGTCGGGGCGGGCACCGGCGGTCTGTCGGCCCGCGGCCGGTCCACGGGCAGTGAGACGCAGGTGGAGCCCGCACCGACCGATGACGAGCAGTCGGGGGACGGCCCGGACCGGACACCGGAGTCGAAGAGCTTCTCCGACGAGGGCTACCGGCTGACGGACGGCGCCGACGAGATCCAGCGGAAGGCCGGTCAGGCCGCGCAGGAGGCGCAGGCGAAGAACCGGCCGGCCGCGGAGCAGCCGCCCGCCGTCCTGTCCGGCGGCGAGCGCCTGGGCGGGAAGGACGGCACCCGGGGCGCAGTCACGCCCGACCAGGCCGCCCGGGAGCGACAGTACGCGCTGGCCGATCAGCGGCGGGCGGAGTACGAGGCGTCCCTGGAGGGCCGGGCCAAGGTCGAGGAGCGGGCCCGGGAGGCCCGGGAGGCCCGGGAGGCCGCGGCGAAGATCGCCGAGCGGCAGGCGAAGGCCGAGGCGCAGAAGGCGGCGCGGGAGGAGGCCTGGCAGCGGCTGGTGCAGGACCTCCGGGACAAGTCGGGTGGTGGCTCGGGCGAGTCGGAGAACCTGACGCTGCGTGAGGCGAGGAACCGGGTCTCCCACCGTGCCAGGGAGATCGAGGCGCAGGGCGACGGTGGGGTCCAGACCGTCGGCGGGCGCGGCTCCCGGATGGCCGCCGATGCGGCGGCTACCCGGGCCTGGCACGAGCTGGCGTCCGAACTCGGCATCCGTGTCGCGTCGTTGCGCGACCGCCACCTGATGCCGGATGTCTCGGACACGCCGCTCGCCCCCGCGGTGCGGCCCGTCCCCGTGCTGCCGCTCAGGGAACCGCCGGCCGCAAACGCCGGCAAGGCCGCGGCTGCACCCGCCAAGGACAAGGCCAAGGGCAGGGCCAAGGACAAGGACGGATCATCGGCCGCGCGGGACGAGGCGGCCCAGGAGGAGGCCTGGAAGCTGCTGTTGCAGGAGGGCAGGGACAAGCAGGTCGACGAGTCGGGTGAGTCGGGAGGGCCGGAGCAGCTGACGCTGCGTGAGGCCCAGGCGTGGGTCTCCCGTCGTGCCGAGGAGATCGTCGCGCAGAGCGGGGGGACCGGTGGACCGGGCTCACGGATGTCCGGCAACCTGGCGGCCGCAAGGGCCTGGCTTGAGCTGATGGCCGAACTCGGCGTCCCCGTCAAGCCGAGTGTCGTCGAGTCGTCGCGCCGCGGTACCCGGGGGCAGCAGCTCCCCGACCCGCAGGCCCCGGCCGGTCCGGGCCAGGGCACCGTCGTCACCTCCGGCACGCCCGCCCACTCCGAGGCGGAGGACTCGGATACCAGGTGGTCGGCGTCGCAGGCTCCGCCGTTCCTGCCGGTGCCGCCGGGTATGCGGCAGCGGGTGGACAGCGACGCCGAGGAGAGCGACGGGTGGGATTCCGATTCGGGCGGCGAGGGTCCGGCGGCCCCGGTCGTGCAGGCGCCCGCGACCCAGACTCCCGTCATCCAGGCGCCCGCGGCCCAGGCCCGGCCGTTCCTGCCGATGCCGGAGCGGATGCGGCAGAAGTCGGACAGCGAGGGCGAGGCCGACGACGACTGGGATTCCGATTCGGGCGGCGAGGGGCCGTCGGCTCCGGTCGTGCGGACTCCCGCCACCCAGACCGTGCAGCTGCCGCAGGTCGAGACCCTGGACCTCGGCGGGCAGACGCAGCCTTCGGAGTCGTCCTCTCAGGAGGACGAGCCGGTGCTGCTGCTGGACCTTCCGGAGCTGCGGGAGGAGCCGCCGATCGACGGGCCGTTCACGGCCGGTGAGCTGTGGCGTGACGGGGACCACCTGCCGACGTTCATCCTGTACAACGGCGCCGAGGGGATGGTGTGGGACGACCGCCTGGATGAGGTGACCGCCCCGGGTCAGCTCGACCGGATGGCCGCGGTCTACAACCGGGCGGCCGAGCAGGTCGCCCATCGGCTGGCGCGGATCGTCGAGCGTGCGCAGCAGGTCGTGGAGACCGGCGGGGTCGGGCACGAGGCCGCCGAAACGCTGCTGGCCACGCACCGGGTGCTGAGCGACGACGGTTGGACGCCCGCCTACGTCAGCGAGTTCCTGCGGCTGCAGATGCTGTTCCGTGCCAGCGACGTGCCCCAGAGGTTCCCGCGGGAACTCGTCGCCTGGCCCACCGGTGAGGCGTTCGCCCTCGTCGACCCCACCAGACCGCCGGCTCCCGGCGCCCCGTGGAGGGAGGCGGGATCGCTGCGCGGCCCGGACGGCGCCTCCATGCGGTTCTACCGGTGGCTTGACGAGACGGCGGGCGGGGACCGGCGGCACCTCTACCGCTGGGGCGAGGCGCAGGCGGGCGCCTCGGTCTCGGGGGACTCGATGCAGGCGAAGCTCATGCTCGCCTACTTCCGCAATCCGGAGAGGCGGCACATCGGTGACGAGTACTTCTGGTTCAACGGCTTCGAGCACCGGTTGCAGGAGACCCACGGCTTCAGAGTGGAGGTCGACGGGGGGGACGTCCTCGGCTTCGCCTACGAACCCGGCTACCTGCGCAGCGTGGCGGCCCAGCACGTGTTCACCTACGAGATGTTGCGCACCGTCCCGATGCCCCGGGTGGACCGGGACGCGGGGACGCTCGACCTGATCCGGCTGGAGCAGCGCAGCGTGCTGCGGGAACTGCCCGAGCCCTATCACCCCGGCGCGACCGGGACGAACCGCCAGTCGATCAACATCCATCGCGGTCCGGCCGAGTCCTACAGTCTCCTGAACCCCTACAAGGACCTTGTGGGCGGCAGTTTCTGGCTCACCATGCAGACCGTCCCGATTCAGCGGGTGTTCGGTACCCACCTCCAGAGCAGGATGGACGAGGGCCGCGAGACGTCGCTCTACCTCGGCGAGGACGAGTTCCTCACCATGGTCACCGACCGGCAGGTCGAGTGCTGGGGCGAGGACCAGCCCTTGGTCACCGAGCAGGAGCTCCAGGCCCACCACGAGGCGCTCGCAGCGCAGCAGGCCGCGGCCGAAGCCGCCGAGAGCGAGAACGGGAACGGGAACGCTGGGGAGGGCGCCGCCCCCTGGTCGGAGTCGCAGGCTCCGCCCAGTGATTCGGACGACGAGTGGAGCACCGGGTCGACCCCCGCTTCGCCGGTCGTCGCGCCGCACCAGCAGGCGGACCAACAGGTGGTCCAGCAGGCTCCGCTGCCGGCCGCGCAGGAGGCGGCCGAACCGGTGGAGGTGGTGCCGGCGGGGCGGGAGTTCCACGCCGATCTGCTCTGGCGTCCCGAGGAACGCCTGCCGGATGCCGTGCTGTTCGACGGCAACACCTGGATGGCGTGGGGCAACCAACCCTGGGACGACCCGGACGACGACCAGCTGGGGGCCGCGGCGGAGGAGTACAGTCGGGCCGCCGATGAGATCGCCGCCCGGTTGGAGCGGATCGTCGCGCAGGCCGAACAGGTCGTCGCGCAGGGCCCGCCGGTCGCGCAGGGCGCGCCGGCCGTGCAGGACGGCGGAGCCCAACCGACGCCCGAAGAAGCCGACTTGGCGGCCGCCCGGACACTGCTGGCCACGCACCGGCTGCTCGCGGACGACGGCTGGTCACCCGAGTACATCAGCGAGTTCCTGTACCTGCAGATGTCCATGCGGGACAGTGACGTCCTCGCGGGCTTCCCGCAGCGCCTGGTCGAGCAGCCGCCGGAGATGGAGAACGGCTTCCAGAGGGGCCGCCTGAGCCTGGTCGCCCCCGGCGCAGGGCCGGGCGCCGTCGAGGGCGGGTCGCTGCGGGGCACGGGCGGGGCGTCCGACCGCTTCTACACGTGGTTGGGCGCGGCGCCGCGGAACGGGGAACCCGGCCGTGTCCTGGCCTGGGGAGCCGCCCAGGCCTACGGCTCGTGGACCAACGAACCGGCGACCGCGAAGCTGATGTTCGCCCGGTCCCGCTCCGAGAACCTGGAGGGCGGCTACTACTGGGCGCCCGACCTGAACGAGTTCCTGAAGAAGACCGTCAACCGCCACGAACCCGACATCATCCGCTACCCCCGGTCCCTGCTGCGCAGCCTGGTCGCCCAGCACGTGTTCACCTACGAGCTGCTGAAGGCCGTCGAGCTGCCGAACGTGGACCGGCAGAACGGCATGGTCAGGCTGATGCGGTTGGAGAACCGGCTGCACGTGGACCCGGACAACCCGGGCCTCCCGCACCCCGACGAGTTCCAGAACCCCGAACTCGCCCAGGACCCGGCCCCCGAGATCCCGCTGGAAATCCTGCGCGGGGCGGCCGAGTCGTTCAGTCTGCTGGACGCCTTCAAGGACCCCAAGGCTCCCCAGGGCGACGGCAGGGAGTTCTATGTGACGGTCCAGGACGTCCCGATCCACCGGGTCTTCGGGACCCACCTGCAGGGCCGGTTCAACGG
Source organism: Kitasatospora sp. NPDC048239 (assembly GCF_043202015.1). Lineage (NCBI taxonomy): Bacteria > Bacillati > Actinomycetota > Actinomycetes > Kitasatosporales > Streptomycetaceae > Kitasatospora > Kitasatospora sp. NPDC048239. Next base: position 432,151 of record NZ_JBICZP010000006.1, read on the forward strand.
CCTCGACGACTCGCTGTTCTACAGCGAGGACGAGTTCGTGGTGATGGCGGCGGGCTACCAGCCCCTGTACCGCGGCACGGACGTGCCGCTCACACCGGCGCAGCGGGCCGAAGCGGCGTTGGCGGAGCAGTTGGCGGGTCAGGGTCTGGCTGCTGCTCCGCCGTTGGTGGCGGGGCCGGTTGTGGGTCCGTTGCCGGTGGTGTCGGAGCCTGGGGCCGGTGCGGGGTTGTTGCCGGCGCAGGCGTGGGCGGGGGTGCGGGAGTTCGCGGTGCCTGCGCGGATGTCGTCGACGCGTTTTGATCCGTTGGTGGCGGGTCAGGTGAGCGGTGGGGTGATTGCCGGGCCGGAGCTGCCGGTGCAGTTTGCGGGTCGGACGCCGGGTGGGCCGCGGCCGGTGGGTGATCTTCGGGGTGCGATGACCCGGATCGACTACGACGTGCGGCATTTCGAGGTGCGGCCGGGTCAGTGGGTGCGTGAGTTCACGCTGCGGCTGGATCTGGGGGCGTTGGAGGGTTCGGGTGTGTCTCCGGGGAGGGTGGACGAGGTCTGGGCCCGGGCGGTGGCGGCTGTCGATCAGCATGTGAACGGCAGGTTCAGGCTGTCCGACGGGTCGCAGTTCCATGTCCGTCTGGAGCGGGCCGCTGCTGGTGCGGGGGATGCGCACCAGCGGGTCAAGGTGGCGCCCGGTGGCGGGCGGAGCAACCAGCTGCTGTGGCACGAGGAGAGCGGCGCTGGGGTGCTGGTGCACGAGTTGATGCACTTCCTCGGTCTGCCGGACGAGTACGCGGAGAGCACGATGGCGCTGCGGCGCCGGGAGCGGTTCGCGGGGGAGCCCGGGGTGATGGGCCAGGCCGCGTACCGCAACGACTTCGAGGTGCTGCCGCGGCACCTCCAGCGGATCGAGGACGTGCTCCGCTCCGGACCGGTCGTCCGCGAACTCTCCTTCGACCAGTACCGGAACGCCTCGACGAAGCCCGCCCCCGCGGCCAAGACACCGTCCCACGCCGAGGTGGAGGACGCGGATGCCGGGCGGCCGGCGTCGCAGGCTCCGTCGTTCCTGCCGATGCCGGAGCGGATGCGGCAGAAGTCGGACAGTGAGGGTGAGGCCGACGACGACTGGGATTCCGACTCGGGCGGCGAGGAGCTGGCAGCCCCGGTCGTGCAGGCGCCCGCGACCCAGACTTCCGCGACCCAGACCCCCGTCACCCAGGCGCCCGCCACCCGGCCCCAGCCGTTCCTGCCGATGCCGGAGCGGATGCGGCAGAAGTCGGACAGCGAGGGCGAGGCCGACGACGACTGGGATTCCGACTCGGGCGGCGAGGGGCCGTCCGTCCCGGTCGTGCGGACTCCCGCCACCCAGACCGTGCAGCTGCCGCAGATCGCGACCCTGAACATCGGGGCGCAGACGCAGCCTTCGGAGTCGTCCTCCCCGGCGGACGAGCCGGAGCTGCCGGACCTTCCGGAGCTCGTGCACGAACCGCCGATCACGGGGTCGTTCACGGCCGACGAGCTGTGGCGGGATGGTGACCGCCTGCCGGCGTTCGTCCTGTTCGGCGGCGTCGAGGGGATGGTGTGGGACGACGGGTTGGAGGGTGAGCCCAGTGACGCCCAGCTGGACCGGATGGCGGCGGTCTACAACCGGGCGGCCGAGCAGGCCGCGCTTCGGTTGGAGCTGATCGTCGCGCGTGCCCGGCAGGTCGTGGCGGACGGCGGCGACCGGCGGGAGGCCGCCCAGACACTGCTTGACACGCACCAGGTGCTCAGCGCGGACGGTTGGACGCCCGCCTACATCAGCGAGTTCCTGCGGCAGCAGATGCTGTTCCGCGACAGTGCCGTGCCGGGGAAGTTCCCGAGGGAGCTGGTGGCCTGGCCCGTGGGTGCGGCGTACTTCCTCGTCGATCCCACCAATCCTCCGGCACTCGGAGCCGACGTCGTCCAGGGGGGATCGCTGGTCGGCCCGGACGGCGCCTCGATGGCGTTCTACGACTGGCTCGACACGGCGGCGGTGGGCGGGAACAGGCAGTACCTCTACAACTGGGGCGTGGCGCAGGCGGGTACCTCGGCCTCGCGGGAGTCGCTGGAGGCGAAGGTCCTGCTCGCCCACTTCCGCAACCCGAACAGGCGACACATCGGCGACGAGTACTTCTGGCTGAACGGCTTCGAGCACCGGCTGAAGATGACCCCCGGCTTCCACATGGAGATCGGCAGGCGCGACGTCTTCGGCTTCACCTACCAGCCCGGCTATCTGCGCAGTGTGGCCGCCCAGCACATGTTCACCTACGAGCTGCTGCGCACCGTCCCGATGCCCCGGGTGAACCGGGACGCGGGGACGATCGATCTGATCCGGCTGGAGCAGCGCAGCGTGCTGCGGGAGCTGCCCGAGCCCTATGACCCCGGCGATTCCGGGACGAACCACCAGCAGATCAAGATCCATCGTGGTGCGGCCGAGTCCTACAGTCTCCTGAACCCCTACAAGGACCTCGTGGGCGGCGACTTCTGGCTCACCATGCAGACCGTCCCGATCCACCGGGTGTTCGGAACCCACCTCCAGACCAGGATGGACGAGGTGGAGGGCGAGACCTCGCTCTACCTCGGCGAGGACGAGTTCCTCACCATGGTCACCGACCGGCAGGTGGAGTGCTGGGGCGAGGGCCAACCCGTGGTCACCGAGCAGGAGCTCCAGACCTACCGCGACACGATCGCAGCGCAGCAGGCCGCGGCCGCCGAACAGACGGCGGACCACGCGGCGGAGAACGAGAACGCCGCGGAGGGTGCCGGCCCCTGGTCGGAGTCGCAGGCTCCGCCCAGTGATTCGGACGACGAGTGGAGCACCGGGTCGACCCCCGCTTCGCCGGTCGTCACCTCGCAGCAGTACGCACCCCAGGTGCCGGCGACCGGGGGCTCGGACGCCGACGCGCAGACGGCGCACTCGGAGCCGCCCTCCCCGGTGCTCGCGCCGCTCGTGCTGGACCTTCCGCCGTTCGTGGCCGAGCCGCTGCCCGCGGGCTCGTTCAGGGCCGACGAGCTGTGGCGCGAGGGGGACCACCTGTCGTCGCTCACCCTGCTCAACGGCGTCGAGGCACTGGTCTGGGACGACCTGTTGTCCGGCCTCGCGGAGGGCCACGTGGTGGACGGCATGGCGATGGTCCACGACCACGTGGCCGACGGGATCGCCCGCCGGCTGGCGCAGATCGTCGAGCGCGCCATGCAGGAGGCGGACGGCAACGCCGCCGCCCGGAGGCTGGTGGACACGTACGAGCTGCTCAGTGCGGACGGCTGGTCACCCGTGTACATCAGCGAGTTCCTGTACCTGCAGATGTCCATGCGGGCCGACGGCGTGTTCGCGGACCTCCCGGAGCTGCTGGTCGAGCGGCCGCCGGCCTTCGACAACGGGGTCGAGGTGACGCGCCGCAGCCTGGTCGCCCCCGGCGGGGGGCTGGTGGAGGGCGGGCCGCTGCGGGGCGCGGGCGGGGTGTCCGACACCTTCTACCAGTGGCTGGACCGGCAACCGGGGACGTCGGACTTCATCGACGGTTGGGGAGCCCAGCAGGCCGGCAGCTCCTGGAAGGCCCATCCGGCTCTCGCGAAGCTGCTGTACGCCCACTTCCGCTCCGAAGGAAACCTGGAGTCGACCTACTACTGGGGCTTCTCCGAACTGAGCGGCGTCCTGCAGAACATCACGGATGTGCGCGGGGGCCCCCACTACGTCAACTACGGCCCGACCGACCTGCGCGCCCTGGTCGCCCAGCACGTGTTCACCTACGAGCTGCTGACGACCGTCGAACTGCCGAACGTGGACCGGCAGAACGGCACGGTCAGGCTGATCCGGTTGGAGAACCGGCGGCACGTGGACGACGACAACCCGGGACTTCCGAACCCCCTGACCCACCCGGTCCCCGTCACCGGCCCCGCGCCCGGCGGCGGGATCGTGCTGGAGCTCAGGCGCGGGGCGGCCGAGTCGTTCAGCCTGCTGGTGCCCTACAAGGACCCGCAGGATCCCCACGCCAACGGCGGGCCGTTCTACGTGACGGTCCAGGACGTCCCGATCCAGCGGGTCTTCGGGACCCACCTGCAGAGCCGTCCCGCCACCCTCGACGAGTCGCTGTACCACGGCGAGGACGAGTTCCTGGTGATGTCGGCCGGCATCCCGGCGGTCTACTGGGGCACGACGGTGCCGCGTACGCCTGCCGAGCAGGAGACTGCGGCGTTGGCGGAGCAGTTGGCGGGTCAGGGTCTGGCTGCTGCTCCGCCGTTGGTGGCGGGGCCGGTTGTGGGTCCGTTGCCGGTGGTGTCGGAGCCTGGGGCCGGTGCGGGGTTGTTGCCGGCGCAGGCGTGGGCGGGGGTGCGGGAGTTCGCGGTGCCTGCGCGGATGTCGTCGACGCGTTTTGATCCGTTGGTGGCGGGTCAGGTGAGCGGTGGGGTGATTGCCGGGCCGGAGCTGCCTGTGCAGTTTGCGGGTCGGACGCCGGGTGGGCCGCGGCCGGTGGGTGATCTTCGGGGTGCGATGACCCGGATCGACTACGACGTGCGGCATTTCGAGGTGCGGCCGGGTCAGTGGGTGCGTGAGTTCACGCTGCGGCTGGACTTGGGGGCGTTGGAGGGTTCGGGTGTGTCTCCGGGGAGGGTGGACGAGGTCTGGGCCCGGGCGGTGGCGGCTGTCGATCAGCATGTGAACGGCAGGTTCAGGCTGTCCGACGGGTCGCAGTTCCATGTCCGACTTGAGCGGGCCGACGGTGCGGCGGATGCGCATCAGCGGGTCAAGGTCGCTCCCGGTGGCGGGCGGAGCAACCAGCTGCTGTGGCACGAGGAGAGCGGCGCCGGGGTGCTGGTGCACGAGTTGATGCACTTCCTCGGCCTGCCGGACGAGTACGCGGAGCAGACGATGGCGCTGCGGCGCCGGGAGCGGTTCGCGGGGGAGGCGGGGGTGATGGGCCAGGCCGCGTACCGCAATGACTTCGAGGTGCTGCCGCGGCACCTCCAGCGGATCGAGGACGTGCTCCGCTCCGGACCGGTCGTCCGCGAACTCTCCTTCGACCAGTACCGGAACGCCTCGACGAAGCCCGCCCCCGCGGCCAAGACACCGTCCCACGCCGTCGTCGGCAACGACGCCGCGTCGACGCCGAGTCCCGCTCACCATGCCTCGCAGGCACCTACTGTGACGGTGTATCAGACAGGGCTGCAGCAGCAGCCGGAGCCGCAGCCGTCACAGGCCGCCGTGCCGCTGCCGGTCGCGGAGGTCGTGTCCCGCGAGCGCGCTGTCCTCGAAAGCGGGCTGGTCATCGAAGGGCGGCCCTACGAGGCCCTCACCGTGCCCGGCGACGGCGACTGCCTCTTCACGTCCCTGCTGGTCGGCGTGAACCGCCAGTTCGGCGAGTGGGAGCACCAGCACCTGGACGCCGCCGGGCTGCGCGCCGCCGTACTGCAGTGGTACCGGGGACCGGACGGCGCCGCCCAGCGGGAGCTCATCGACGAGTGGGGGCAGTCGGTCCTGGACATGCTGATCGCGGACCTGACGCCGCAGGCGCTCTGGCGTGTGATGGGTCGGACGGACGAGCTGCCCGCCGGCGTGGACGCGAGCGCCCTGATCGAGAACTTCGGCAGCCCCGTGCTCACCGACCTCGCGAACGGAGCCTGGGACCGCCTCCTCCTGGAACGTCCGGGACTGGCCCAGCCGGTGGTGCTGGACCCGAACCCGCATCCGCAGTTCCTGACCCCACAGCGCCTGGCGGACATGCAGCCGAGCGAGGCGGTCGATCTGGCCATCCGCAACCGGGCGCTCTGGAACACTCCCCTCTTCGACGAGGTGCCCCGGATCGCCGCCGGTGCGGTGGGCTTCAACCTCGGTGTCCTCAACAGCGCCGGGCAGTTCTCCAGCTACCTGGCGGACTCCGACCGCCGCACGGTGATGCTCTACCGCCAGGGCTACGAGGGGGCGCACTTCTCGGCGCTGCGGCCCGTCCCGCAGCAGACGCCGGCGCAGCTGCCGCCACCGCCGGTTCCGCCGCAGGTGCAGGTGCAGGCGGAGCCGGAGACCCCGCCGGTGCCGGAGCAGCCGGCGCAGTTGTCCGGGCCGGACCTGCCGCCGCTGCCAGAGTCGCCGGTGCTGGCGCCGACGCCGGACGAGGCTCCGGCCCCGGCTCCGACCCCGGAAACGAGCCCGGCCCCGACCCCGGCGGCGCTGCCGGCGCCGGAGCTGCTGCCGAAGCCGGAGGTGCCGCTCGTCGAGGAGCCGAAGGCGCCGCCGCTGCCCGCGCCGCCGACCAGGCTCACCGACCCCGCCAACGGCCAACTCAGCGGAGGCGACCGGGTCCTGCCGATATCGGGCCCCGTCGACCGGGTGGTGGAGGCGGTTGTCACCGCCCTCACCGGCGTCCCCGAGCTGCTTCCCAAGGGCCTGCTGGAGAAGCACCGCAAGGCCCAGGACGACGTCGCCGCGGCCGGGCCGCAGGCGGCGCAGGCCGTGGAGCGGCTGGCCAAGGCCGAGAAGCAGCTGGCCGAGGCCCGCGAACTCCTGGCCGGCTCGGTCAGGGAACAGCTCTCCGACGCGCTGGACCTCGACGCCCTGCAGCCCGTGCTGTCGGCGATGACCCAGGGCGAGCGCCTCTCGCTGCCGTTCGAGCTGCTCGGCTGGAAGGGCGACGTCCAGGTCACCGCCCGGGTCACCAGGGCCACGACCACCGGGGCGTACAAGAAGTTCGAGTTCGAGGACGGCAGCGACTCGTTCGCCACCACCGGGTCCTTCACCGAGGGCCGCCGACGGTTCGGCGGCGGCCTGCTGATGGGCGGCAAGTTCTCCCCGAACGCCCCCGACACCAGCATGACCGGACAGGTCGGGGTGGTGAGCGACCGCAGCAAGGCCGGTACCAGCGACAGCAGGGGCCGGACGTTCTCCCGCAGCAAGACGCCCGAGCCCGCGCTGCGGATCGACGCCGACATCCGGCTGGAGCTCGACTTCTCCGGTGTCCGCAAGGACGGTTCGGGCATGCCGGTCGGCCGCGGCCAGCACCGCCTGCCCGTCGAGCTGCCGGTTCCGGTCGTCGTGCCGGCCGCCGAGGCCGCGGACGCCGTCCCGCCGGCCGCCCAGCAGCACTACCGTCCGCCGCGGCGCGTCGAGGAGTCGCTGGCGCTCGGCGGGCTGGACGTCGTCAAGAACGTCCACGTGATCGACGAGGCCGGGAACCGGGCGGTCGGCGGGGTTCCCGCGGTGCTCGCCGCCGCGGCCCCCGCGGCCGCGCTGCCCGTCGGCGCCACCCGGAGCTCGCTGGAGGCGTTCGGCGAGGCGGCCTTCGGCAAGGACTGGCCGGCGCTGCGCGCCGAGGTCCTCGGCCGGCTGGACCTGCAGACCCTGCGCACCGAGCTGAAGTCCATGATGAGCGGCGAGCCCGTGGAGATCACGCTCTCCGACGGCCGCGGGAGCATCATGGTGTCCGCGCTGGTCGCGCAGATGTCGCACCTGCGCAACACCGAGCAGACGGAGTTCAACACGGGCACCGACGTGACCCGTACCGTCGTCTCGTCCGTCACCGGCAGTCTGAGCGTGGCCGGGGTGCCCTCCGCCAAGCACACGGGCTTCGGCGACGTGCCGGTCGGTGTCACGGGCGCTCTGCCGTCCGGCCAGCTCGGCCGCGACAGCAGCGCGATCGACCGGGTCACCGTGCGGGCCGGCAACGCCGTCAAGGTGAAGGCGGCCGGGGCGATCTTCGACGGCAGGGCCGTGCTCGCCTTCGAGTACCGGCCGGACGGCACCACCCCCGCTCCCGGCGGCCCCCACGCCACCGGGCAGGTCGGCTTCCAGGTGATCTCCGAGGCCGCCGACTCGGTGGCCGTCGACGGACCGGAGTCCTTCGTGTCCGGTGGCCGGGCGCCGGGCGAGGTCCAGGCGCCCCGCCTGGAGCCCGGCTCGACCGCCTGGCGGCCCAAGCCCGAGCTCTGGACGACCGGGCTGCCGGAGAGCGCCGTCGTCCTGGACGTTTTCGCGCGGGCGAACCCCTCCGGGGGCGGTGCCAAGGGCAAGGACCTGCACACCGTCCTCGACGAGCTGGGGGTGGGCGCGTTCAAGGCCGAGGGGTGGGCGGGGTTCCGGGAGTCGGTCCGGCACACCTTCCAACTGGAGCGGCTGGCCGCCTCGTTGCCCGCGATGAGCCGGGACATCCCGCTCCAGGGGCCGCTGCTCAGCCGGCCGGGACACGCGGACACGACGGTGCAGGCCACCGCCCGGGTGGACCGGCTGGAGTTCCTGCGGACCATCGACAAGGCCGAGCTGAACGTCCTCAACGAGACGGCGGTGGGCGACGCCGCACGGGACACCGTCGGCTGGACGCTCGGCGGACAGGCGCAGGGCGGCTTCCACTACGCCTTCCCGGGCGGCGAATGGGTGTCGCTCTCGCTCGGTGGCGGGCTGGCGTTCCGGCGCCGTACCGGCGACCGTGCGGGGACCGGGTCCAGCACGGTCTCCAGCGCCAAGTTCTCCGAGCCGATGGCGGTCTTCCTCGCCACCGCCAAGGTGAACGTCCGACTGTCCGACCAGGGCCGTCTGGACTCCTCCGGCGGCGGTTCGGACCCCGCGGTGCGGTTCGTGGTGGCGATCCCGAAGTCCCGGCTCGACGAGTACGTGACCGAGGCCAAGCCGGAGCCGGCCAAGCCGACCAAGCCGGAGCAGCCGGAGCAGGCCGCGCTGCCGGGTCAGGCGCAGCCGGCGACGTTCGTGCGGCCGCCGACCACCGTCGGGGACGCCGCCAAGCCCGTCGTGCCCGAGCCCGTCGTGCCCAAGCCCGTCGTGCCCAAGCCCGCACCCGACGCCGGGAAGGAGACCAAGCCCCTCACGCACCAGCCGCCGGAGCGGGTGTCCCGGAACGGCCAGCTCGGTTCGTCCGACGCCGTTCTCGGGATCACCGACGGCCTGGCCGTGATGAACGAGCTCCGTACGGCGCTGCGGCCGGTCTTCGGCGCCAAGTGGGACCGGGTCGCCGCGGACCTGGTGCCGTTCTTCGACCCGGTGGCGCTGCGGCCGATGGCGGCCGCGCTGACCACCGGCCGCAGCTGGGGGACGTCGGTCTCCGCCAACGGGGTCACGGCGGACATCCGGATCACCGCCGCGGAGGCGTCCGTCAAGGAGCACCTGAAGTCCGTCGCGGACTTCGAGTTCGAGGTCGGCACCGAGTCCACGACGTCCACCGGCGAGATGCACGACGACCGGAGCCGGTCGACCCAGACCGTCGTCGTCGCCGGCAAGCTCCCGAACCTGGCGGGGGCACTGAGCCACGCCTGGAACTCCGACAGCGTCATCGGCGGTACCCGGGACGTCGGCAGCATCGCGGTGACCAAGGGGAAGACCGTCGAGCCGGCGGCGGTCTTCCGGGGCGACCTGACGTTCCGGATCGAGGTGAACCTCTCCCCCCGGTTCGGGTTCTCGAAAGCCATGGAGCCCCTGCACGCCACGACCGGGGCCGAGTTCGCCTTCCCGGTCCGCGAGATGCCGCCCGCCCCGGGCGGGCGCAGGCCGGCCCCCGCGACGCCGCGCCAGGTGCCGCAGCGGATCATGCGGTCGCTGGTGCTCAGCGCCACCGACATCGTGCTGCACGTCTCCCCTTCGCAGGAGTCCGAGCGCCCCGCGGTGCCGCCCACCCGCGCGCCCGGGGCCGCTGCCGACGCGCAGCAGCCGGTGCAGCCGCCGCAGGTGGAGCAGCCGGAGCAGCCGGGTGACGTCCAGCTCACGTCGATGTCCGGCGGCCCGGCCGGGCCGACCGCGGTCGACGCGAACGCGGTGGTGGCCCCGAGGCGACAGCCGGGGGCCGAGGACGTGCTGAGCCAGCTGGACGCCACCGGCCGGGCCGTGTTCGGCTCGGACCGGAACTGGCAGCGGGTGAAGCGGACGCTCGCGCCGAAGTTCACCGCCGAGGCGCTCCAGCAGCGGCTACGGTCGCTGATGGCCGGCCAGGGCTGGTCCATCGCCGTGCCCGGTGGCACCGTGACCGTCCGGGCCAGCGTGCAACGGATGGAGCACGTCTCCGACACCAAGGCGACCGAGTTCAACAGCGGAAGCACCGTCGGCCACTCCAGCGGCGGCACGGACGGTCTGACCGCCTACACCCGGAGCACCACCGACGCCACGGCGCTGCGGCTGGTCGGCACCTCCGACCCGATCGGGGCGCTCCCGGCCGCGGTGGTGGCCGGCGGCACGCTGACCCACGTCAGCGGGAAGGACCAGATCGCGGAGAACTCCAGCTCCGTGGGCACGGGCGCCGGCACCAAGAGCAAGGTGGCCGGCAGCGTCTTCGAGGGCACCGCCCTCCTCCACCTGGAGTTCCGCCGCAACCTGACCCTGTGGGGCAGGACCGTCGACCGGTCCGTCCCCCGCGGGGCGCGGGACGAGCAGCGGCGGATCGACGCGGTCCAGCGGTCGTTCGCGGCCCGCCAGAAGGCGTTGGCGGGGCGGGAGGCCGAGCTCGGCCCCGCGGCGTTCCAGGCCGAGAACACGAGGCTGGACGGCGAGCACCGGGCGGCGCTCAAGCCCCTGCTGGACGGTCAGCAGCGGCGGATCGACGAGTCCGTCGTCAGGAAGTGGACGTCGGACCTGGAGCAGTTGGACAGGCGGATCCGCGAGCTGGGCAACCGGCCCGACAGCAGGGACCTGCGCGACCGGCTGGTGGCCGACCGGGATCGGCACAGGGAGCAGATCGAGCAGCTCAAGGCCGCCCCCGGGCTGAAGCCCGGGTCCGGGCCCGGCAGCGACCGGACCCCCGACCAGATCGCCCCGATGACGAAGACCTCGTTCGCCGTCCGCCGGAACGCCTTCGGCTACGCGAAGGTCGGGTTCCAGGTACTGGTCGAGGCCTCCGAGGCCCACCCGGTCACCGGCGGTGCCGACGGCCGCTTCGAGGCGCCCGGACCGGTCACCACCCGGGCCGGCAGCGCCGCCCCGGTGCGGGACACCGAGCCGAGGACGCACTCCGTGCCGCCGGCCGCGGTCTGGACCGGCGGCCTCGCCGCCACCCATGTCATCCGTGACCTCACCGACGTCGGCTCCCTGCACAGCCTGCTCGACACCGAGGGCCGGCGGCACTACCCGGGGGTCTGGGACAGCCGGGTGGCGGGCGGCGGTCGGCGCTCCGAGCGCGTGATGAACGAGTTCGGCCGCGAGCGGCTGATGGCCGCCCTGCCGCGGCTGACCGCGGGCGGGACGCTCACCGGCACGCCGTTCCGGGTGAACGGCCGGCAGTCCTGGGTGTCCGTGACGGCCGAGCTGGTCGATCTCGCCCACCACCGGGACGAGGGCGGCGCGGAGCTCGCGCTGGTCGGCGAGTCCTCGGCGCGGTACAGCGAGCGCGCGCTCAACTCCCGCCACCTCCAGGCCATGGGCCAGATCGGCGCGGAGTTCTCCAAGCTGAAGAGCAAGTTCTCGGTGTCCGCCATCTTCGGCGGCGGATACCGGTGGCGCCAGGGCGGGGAGCGGTCGGCCGGTGGGCGGACGATCGCCAACTCGAAGGTCCCGGTGCCGCTGGTGCACTTCGACGGCCACGTGGCCTTCCGGTTCACCTTCCACCACGGGGAGGAGCGACCGGGCGCCGCCTCCCCGGCCGCCGGCGGGGTGGTCCCGTTCGCGGTCTCCATCCCGAAGGAGCAGATCTCCGAGACGATCACCGCTCCGGCGGACACGTTCTTCACCGCCAGGGAGCAGAAGGGGCGGCAGTGGCGCCGGGAGACCCCGGCCGAGGCGCTCCCGCCGGTGCCGGAGGCCGCGGAGGTCCCGCCGGTGCCGGAGGCCGCGGAGGTCCCGGAGGTTCCGGAGGTGCCTGCCGTGGTGCTGCCGTCGGTGCCGCTGGTTGTGCCTGTGGCGAAGAAGCCGGTCGTGTCGGAGGAGAAGCCTGCGGAGGTGCCGGAGAAGCCGGCGGAGTCCGCCGAGGTCCCGCCGGTGCCGCAGGTGCCTGCCGTGGTGCCGCCGTCGGTGCCGTCGGTGCCGCTGGTTGTGCCTGTGGCGAAGAAGCCGGTCGTGTCGGAGGAGGAGCCTGCGGAGGTGCCGGAGAAGCCGGCGGAGGCCGCGGAGTCCGCCGAGGTTCCGGAGGTTCCGGAGGTGCCTGCCGTGGTGCCGCCGTCGGTGCCGTCGGTGCCGCTGGTTGTGCCTGTGGCGAAGAAGCCGGTCGTGTCGGAGGAGAAGCCTGCGGAGGTGCCGGAGAAGCCGGCGGAGTCCGCCGAGGTCCCGCCGCTCGCGCCGGAAGACGCGGCCGCGCCTGCGCCGAAGGAGATGGTGCACAGCATGGAGGGCGAGGAGGCGCAGGCCGAGCAGACCGACGTGCCCGCGGCAGCCCCCGCCCCCGCCCCGCAGCGGCCCCCCGTGGCCGCGGCGCCCGAGCCCCGCACGCCGACCCGGCAGGAGAGCCGGCCCGGGTCCTCGCGCCAGCTCACCGGCGACGACATCTGGAACGTCCTCGTGCCCGCCACGAAGCGGCGCGCCGAGCCGGACGTAGTCTCCGAGCCGGTCACCCCGGAGCCCAAGCGCCTGCACACCATGGACCGCAACGCCACCCCGCCGGCCGACCGCGGCCTGCTCCAGTCCACCGAGGAGCAGCAGCGGGCCTGGCTCGGCGCGCTGCCGGACGGGCCGGTCGAGCCGGGCACCGCACCGCGGCTCACCGCGGACCTGCTCGGGCACCTCAACCCCGACGGCTCCGCCGTCAACTGCCTGGACGTCAACCTGGCGCTGTGGGACACCATGGACGGCGACCCGCACCCCGCGGGGACCCGCGTCGACGACATGCCCGAGCGCGACGGCATCTGGGAGGTGACCAGGCGCCTCGGCCCGCCCTGGCACTACGGCGCCGGCTCCGCGGCCCTGGACAGGGTGGTCGCCCTGGTCCGGGACGGCGGCCCCGGCACCCGGGCACTGGTCCTCGTCGCCGAGGAGGGCCTGGTCGGCCACGCCTGGACCCTGCTGAACACCGGCGGCGGCGCACTGCGCTGGATCGACCCGCAGCGGGGCGAGTTCCCGGAGCACGCACCGGCCGTCTCCGACACCGGGAAGGTCTGGGCCTACACGGAGAACGCCGCGCGGAACCAGATCCGCGGCGACGGGCGGCACGACCCGACGCTGTTCCACGACCCGGCCGCCGGAGGACCGGGCCACACCTTCGGCATGGCCCCGACGGAGAGGCTGTTCACCCGGCACCCCATCGCCGAGCAGCCCGGCTGGACGGAGCTGGCCGAGGCCTTCGAGATGCACGTCGCCGAGCTCGCCACCGCCGTCACGGCACGCGGGGACGCCGCCATCGACCACGCCCTCAACCGGCTGGTCGCCGTCCTCGTCGACCACCACGGCCCGAACTGGATCGAGGAGGTGCACCTCAGGCAGGTCTTCACCCGCGACGACGTGACCAGCGCGGGCCAGATCGGCCACTCGGGCCTGACCGTCCGCCAGATCGACAAGATGATGGAGTCCGGGAACCCGCGGGAGAAGTACACCGCCTTCTACAACGGCGCCTACTACCGGCCCGACGGCGACGGCGCGGCCGGCGAGTACATCGGCGGCTTCAAGGAACTGCTGCTGACGGTGATGAGCGATCCGGAGCTGACCGCCGCCCGGGAGCTCGGCCTCGACGTGGACCGGCTGAGGCCGTACCGGGACCACCTGCACAGCCGGGAGCGGAGGCTGGTCCACGGTGTGCTGGCGGCCTTCTCGACCTGGCAGGCCAGGAACTTCTCCCTGGACCCGTTCGCCCTGGGCAACCTCATGCGGTGGAGCGCCGACCCGATCGACAACTCCACCGAACTGGGCCGGAGCCAGCTGATCCGCACCGAGCGCCCGGACGAGATGCGCACACCGGGCAGGTTGACGCCGGCGCGGCTCAGGCGGGTCGGCATCGAGCTCAGCAACCGCGAGCGGGCGCTGCTCCTGGAGCGCGAGGTCATGCCGATGACGACGACCGTGACCCGGGAGCTCGACACCGTCCCGCTCACACCCGGGCAGGAGCCGGACACGGCCCTGATCTTCCCCGAGTGGCACACCGTGTCCGATGTGACGGTCACGCCCGGCACCCCGGACGCCGACGGGAACGTCACGACCACGGTGACGGCGAACGTGTCCGGCCGGATGAGGCTACGGGCCGGAGACCTGGCGGAGATGACGGTCGAGGAGGTCGAGGAGGCGATCGCGCGGGGGACTATGAAGCTGGGCGAGGCGATTCGGCCACGGCAGGGGCCGGAGTTCCCGCTCGGGTCGATCGAGGGCGCGGCCCGGTTCCGGCTGGAGCCGGACTCCTCCTGGCGGCGGGACGTCGACGGGCGGGGCATGCCCGCCATCGGCGGCCTGTCCGGCACGGCCGTCCGGATGGTCAGCACCTTCGACTGGCTGAACGTCCCGGAGGCACGGCGTGAGGACTTCGTCGTCGGCCTGATCGCCTGGATGGGGCTGCAGAGGGACCACTCGCTGTACGAGATCCTGCGGGGCGCCCAGATCGCGGGCTTCGACGGCGCGAACGGCAGGGCCCTGGACCTGACCGACGCGGTGTCGATGTACCGGAGCCTGGAGGTGCTCGGTCCCGAGTTCGCGGAGGACAGGCTGCGCCAGTTCGACCCGAGGGGGCTGCTCCCGCACGAGCGGCACTACTTCGAGCGGCTGTCGCTGCGCGCCGAGGACGGCGGCCTCCAGGCGCTCACCAGCGCGGACGTCCACGAGGCGAGGGAGTACCACCACCACCAGGTCAACGTGGCGTTCGGCGCACCCACGAGTCCGGCGCTGCGGCGCTGGCTGAGGGACCACGGGATCCCGGTGCCCCAGATGCGCGAGCGGCTCGCGAAGTTCACGGTGGCCCACCTGATGGCGGTCCGGGCCTACACGGGGGAGGACCACACCCTGATCAACCTGGTCGTGGAGCGCACCCGGGGTGTCGGCGGCGGACTGCCGTTCGACATCGTGGCGGCGGCGACCCGCCGGGTGCTGAGGGAGATGATCTCCTTGGTGCACTCCAACGAGAACTACCTCGGGCCGAACATGTTCTTCACGGACGAGGCGGTCAACACCCTCATGCTGGAGCGCGGCAACCTGGCCGCGGACGCGCGTCAGGACGTCGACGCCCGGCTCGAGCGCAAGATCACCGAGCTGCTGCCCGCGGTGGTCGCCGAGTCCAAGCTCCACGCCGCCATGCTGCTGGAGGCGCTCGACACCCTGCCGGTCGCCAACGAGATGACCGTCTACCGCGGGGCCTGGGAGTGGGGCAACGAGAGCAACGCGAGCGCGTTCCTGGCGGGGCTGCTGGCCAAGGACCACATCGAGTTCGACACCTATGCGAGCACCAGCAAGGAGTTCCCGACGGCTCACGAGTTCGCCGTCAAGGACGCGGTCGGGCGGTACAAGCACCGCGTGGTGTACATGCTCACGCTGCGCGGTGTCAGCGGGCGTGACATCGGCCCGTTCTCCCAGAAGCAGTACGAGACCGAGGTGCTCCTGCTGCCCGGGGCCCGCTTCCGGGTGACCGACCGCACGGTGATGCCCGACATGGACGGCACGACCGGCAACCAGTACGTCCTGATCGAGGCGGAGGAGGTGGTGCCGCCCGCCGACGCCGCTGCGACGGCCACGACGGCCACGACGGCCACGACGGCCACGACGGTGGCGGGGCCGGGGCAGGTGTCGCCCGGTCCCCAGCAGGTGCCGCCGGCCGGACCCGACGAGGGTGACTCGGGGTCCGAGTCGGAGGAGGACGGGGACTCGGGGTCGGAGTCGGGCGAGGAGGTGCCGTTCATGATCTCGTTCGTGCCTCCGGGCGGTTCCGAGGAGGGCGACGAGTCGTCGGGTGCGGAGGACGAGGGTGACTCGGGCGCCGAGTCGGAGGAGGACGGGGACCCGGGGTCGGAGTCGGGTGAGGAGGTGCCGTTCACGTTCTCGTTCGCGCCGCCGGGCGGGTCCGGAGAGGATGACGAGCCGTCGGCCGCGGAGGAGGACGGGGACTCGGGGTCCGAGTCGGGTGAGGAGGTGCCGTTCGCGTTCCCGTTCGTGCTGCCGGTCGGCCTGCCGACCGGGCCGGGCACCGGCACCGGCACCGGCACCGGCGAGAGCGTGGGCCAACACGGGAGCGACGGCGGACACGAGGGCGGACACGACGGGGACGACGGGGACTCGGGGTCCGAGTCGGGTGAGGACGTGCCGTTCGTGTTCCCGTTCGTGCTGCCGGTGGACCTGTCGGCCGGGTCGGGCGAGGAGGAGGACGAGCACGACGACGAGCCCCACGAGGGTGACGAGGGGGCCGGGTCGGACGCGGACGGGGACGCGGACGCCGGAGAGGAGGTGGAGATCTTCTTCGGTTAGGACCCAGGGCCTCATGGCTGAACCTGCCGTGGTGCGTCATCCGTCGAACCGGGAGGGACGGTCCATCGCCCGGTCGCCAAGGGGCGGATCGGCGGCCTCCCGCGAGCGTTGTCGTCTAGGGCCAGGGGGCCATGGTGGGCAAGAACCGGAACGGGCGCGGGAACCAGCCGCCCGGCGAGGGCTACGAACTGCCGGCGGTGGCATGGGTCGTGCCGCAGCCGACGGCCGCCTCGGCGGGAGCGTCCGGCTCGTCGGAGGCGGCCGCCGCCGCCGAGAGCGAGGGCGCCGCAACGGCCGACCCCGCAAAGACGCCCGCCGCCGGCTCGGCCGCGACGCCGTCCGGCGCGGGCTCCGGCCCGGCTGTCGGTGCCGCCGCCGGCTCGGCCGCGGGCAAGGCCACCGGCGCGGCCGCCGCCGAGGCGTCCGCGACCGCCGCGGCCCCCGTCGGCCCGGTGCCGCCGGTCACCGGCGGACAGTCCGGGGCCGCAGCGGCCACCGAGACCATCGCGGTCGAGGCCCTGCCCGGTGTCGTCGTGGCCGACCCCGGCCAGGAGCTGGAGCCCCCGCTGCCCGGGGAGAGCGGCCCGCGCCGGATCTCCAAGCCGATGATCGCCGCGGCGGCCGTCGCCGGGCTGGTCCTGGTCGGGCTGCCGCTGGTCTTCTCCAACCTCGGCGGCGACGATCCGCATCCGGGCGCGGGCGGTCCGCCCCCCGCCGGGTACACCCAGCAGGACGGCGGCGGCGACGGCTTCGTCCCGGGCGTGGACGCACAGGGCAACGTGGCGCTGGCCGTCCCGCAGTCCGCGGGCGACCCGGCGGCCCCGCCGACCGTGCCCGCGGCGCCGCCCGCGGACGCCGGTGCGGCCGCCGCCGGGGGTACCGGTCCGGAGCAGAACGCCGTCGTCCCCGGTCAGCCGGTCGGCCAGCCCCGCCCCGGGCAGTCCTCCGCGGCCGCCGGCAAGCCCCCCGCGCCCGGCGTGCCGGTCGGCCAGGGCTCCGCCGCGACCGGCGGCGGCGCCGCCACGGGCGGCGGAGCCGCCGGAGGGTCGACCGGAGGTTCCACCGGCGGCTCGACCGGTGGGAGCACCGGCGGCGCGGCGGCCGGTGGTGCAGCGGCCGGTGGAGCGGCCGCCGCCGCGGGCGGAGCCGCCCAGCCGGCCCCGCCGCCGGCCCCGGTCCAGCCCCAGCCCGCGAAGTCCACCCCGCCGCCGGCACCGGTCTACAACGCCGTGGCGGGCCTGTGGTGCAGCCCTCCCGGCAACACCACCACCACCCAGCAGTACGGCCGGTACGAGAACGGCAAGGAGGGCTGGGTCACCAACTCCGGCGGCTACGCGTCGGACGGCTGCAACGGCAAGTACGCCTCGGTGCCCATGCAGGGCACGGCCAACAAGGACGACGGCAACTCGGTCGTCTGGACCTTCAACACCGCCCCGGTCGTCAACGGCAGCTGCAAGCTCTCCGTCTACGTGCCGGCCAGCGACGACGTCAAGGCCGTCGGCGGGGCCCCGACCTACTACACCGTCCAGTCCAAGTCGGAGCCGGGCTCGGGCACCGTCGGCGACTTCATCGTCAACCAGGTGGGCAGCAGGGGGTCGTGGGTCTCGGTCGGGACCTTCCCGGCCACCGCCGGCAAGATCGCCGTGATGATGCACACCCGAGGTGAGGACTGGAAGGGCGGCACCGCGACGTACGCCCACCACGCGGCCTCGGCGATCCGGGCCAACTGCACCGGCTGACCGGCGGCCGGGCGGTGCCCGCCACCGCCCGGACCCGGAATGCCACCAACGACGGAGGAGAACGAGCGCGATGACGCGCCATGTGCTCAGTGTGTGCGCGGAGCAGCGCGACGGCGGCTACCGCACCATCGGCGAGGCGCTGGAGGCGGCGCGCAGCGGTGCGGTGATCAGTGTCCGCCCGGGCCGGTACGAGGAGAACCTGGTCATCACCAAGATGGTGACCATCACCGCCGAGGAGGCCCGGGGCAGCGTCCGGATCTCGCCCCGGCGCGGGGCGGTGGTGCAGGTGGTGGCCGAGGCCGTCCAGCTGACCGGCCTCGTGCTGCAGGGCCGGGACGAGGAGTTGCCCACCGTCGACGTCCCACGCGGGCAGGCCGCCCTGGAGGACTGCGAGGTGGCCGGCAACTCGTGGACGGCGGTGCTGACCCGGCAGCAGGGCTCGCTGGCGATGCGCGGCTGCCGGGTCGTCAACCCGGCCGGGGCCGGCATCGTCGAGACCTCCAGCGGGACGAGCATCATCGAGGACTGCGTCATCGAGCACCTCGGCAGCTCCGCCGTGGTGATCGGCGAGCGGGCCAACCCGGTGATCCGGGACAGCGTCATGCGCGACGCCCGGGGCAACGGCGTCTGCGCCAACGGCGAGGGCCGCGGCTCGATCGAGAACTGCGAGATCTCCGCCACCGACAAGCCGGGCATCGCGCTGGAGGAGAACAGCACGACCCGGGTGCTGGGCACCACCGTCCGGGACACCGCGATCGGCGTCTACCTCAGCTCGGCCGCCCGCGTCGTGCTGGAGGACTGCACGGTCAGCGGCACCCGCGGCCACGGCATCGTGGTGGCCGGCGGCACGGACCCGCTGGTGCGGCGCTGCCGCACCGAGCGGACCAAGGGCCACGGCCTGCGGGTGACCGGCCGCTCCCGGGGCGCCTTCGAGGACTGCGAGGTGGTCGGTGCGGAGCTGGCCGGCATCCTGGTCGAGGAGTCCTCCAGCCCGTCCCTGACCCGGACGGTGGTCCGCGGCGGCGCGGCGGCCGGGGTCGAGCTGGTGGGTGAGAGCGCCGCCGAGTTCGACCGGCTGGAGGTCCGGGACGCGGCGGGCGCCGGCGTGAGCGTGCGCGACGGCGCCAACCCGCTGCTGCGCCGCGTGGAGGTGTCCGACGTGCGCGGCCACGGCGTCGAGGTGCTGCGGGAGGGCCGCGGCCGGCTGGAGTCCTGCACGCTGTCCTCGACCGGCAGGGCCGGGCTGCGGATCGCCGACGGGGGCAACACCCAGGTGGGCGCGACCACCGTGCGCGGCACCGGCACGGCCGGCGTCGAGGTCGGCGGGGACGGCATCGCCTCGCTGCGCGACTGCGACGTGTCCGACAGCGCCACCGACGGCATCAGCGTCGAGGACGGCGGCGACCTGACCATGGCCAGGTCGCGGGTGCACGGCAACCGGCGGCACGGCGTGCTGCTGGCGGCGGGCGCCCGGGCCACGCTGAACGGCTGCGAGATGGCGGACAACACCGTGGACGGGCTGCGGGCGGAGTCCGAGGAGCCGGTCCGGATCACCGGCTGCACCGTCGCCGGCAACCGCGGCTCCGGGCTGCGCCAGACCAGGCCCAGCACCCGGTTCGCGGTGGAGAACCTGATCAGCCGGGAGAACGCCCGGCCCGACGCGCACGGCACGGCGCCCGCCGAGAGCGGCCGCGGACCGGAGCACGCCGCATCCGAGCCCGGGGAGCCCGGTGAGCGGCCGTCGCCCGCCGCGGACCCGGCCGAACCGCCGGCGCTCGACCCCGAGGGCCCGCAGTCCGCACTGGAGGCGCTGGTCGGCCTGGAGGGGGTCAAGGCGCAGGTGGCGACCCTGGTCAACCTCAACAAGCTGGCCAAGCGCCGCGAGCAGGCCGGGATGCCGGTGCTGCCGATGGGCCGCCACCTGATCTTCGCCGGGCCGCCCGGCACCGGCAAGACCACGGTGGCCCGCCTCTACGGCGCCATCCTGGCCGAGCTGGGCGTCCTGCGCAGCGGCCACCTCACCGAGGTCGCCAGGGCCGACCTGGTCGCCTCGATCGTCGGCGGGACGGCGATCAAGACCACCGAGGTCTTCCAGTCCGCCCTGGGCGGGGTGCTGTTCCTCGACGAGGCGTACACGCTCTCGGCGGGGTCGGGCGGCACCGGCCCTGACTTCGGCCGGGAGGCGATCGACACCCTGGTCAAGCTGATGGAGGACCACCGCGACGACGTCGTGGTGATCGTCGCCGGGTACTCCGAGGAGATGCGCGACTTCCTCGGGTCCAACCCCGGCCTCGCCTCGCGGTTCAGCCGCACCATCGACTTCCGCAACTACTCGGCGGAGGAGCTGGTCACCATCGTCGGGCGGGCCGCCGCCGGGCACGGCTACGAACTGGCCGACGCCACGCAGGAGGTCCTCCTCAGCCACTTCGAACGGATGCCCAAGGGCGCGGACTTCGGCAACGGCCGGGCCGCCCGCAAGGTGTTCGAGGAGATGGTGGACCGGCAGGCCTCCCGGCTGGCCGTCCTCGCCGAGGTCGCCGACGCGGACCTGGCCCTGCTCCTCCCCGAGGACATCGGCGAGGAGGCCGCCGCCGCCGTCCGGCGGGCGGCGGAGGGCACGGCGGACGCCCGCACCGACCTGCTGGACCAGCTGCGCCGGATGGTCGGCCTGTCGGCCGCCAAGGAACAGGTCGAGGACCTGGTCAACCTGATCAAGCAGGCCCGCCGCCGGGAGGAGGCGGGGCTGCCGACCGCCAAGATCAGCCACCACCTGGTCTTCGCCGGGCCGCCCGGCACCGGCAAGACCACGGTGGCCCGCCTCTACGGCGCGATCCTCGCCGAGCTGGGGGTGCTGACCGGCGGCCAGCTGGTCGAGACCGCCCGGGCCGACCTGGTCGGCCGCTACATCGGGCACACCGCCCAGCTCACCAAGGAGGCCTTCGAACGCGCCCGCGGCGGCGTGCTGTTCATCGACGAGGCGTACACCCTCACCCCGCGCGGCGGCGGCGGCAACGACTTCGGCCAGGAGGCGGTGGACACCCTGATGAAGCTGATGGAGGACCACCGCGACGAGGTCGTGGTGATCGTGGCCGGCTACCACGAGGAGATGGAGGGCTTCCTCGGCTCCAACCCCGGTCTGGCCTCCCGCTTCTCCCAGCAGGTCGCCTTCGAGCACTACACCCCCGACGAACTGGTCACCATCATCCGCCTCCAGGCGGAGGAGTCCGGCTACGTCTGCGCCCCGGAGACGCTCACCGCGCTCACCGAGCTGTGCACCGTCGTCCCCCGGGACCGGACCTTCGGCAACGGCCGGTTCGCCCGCCAGACCCTGGAGGCGATGGTCACCAGGCAGGCCGGCCGGCTGGCCCGGCTGGACGTCGGCGACCTGTCCGAGCTCAGCCTGCTGCTGCCCCGGGACATCCCGCCGCTGCGGCAGGGGAGCCCGGTGTGAGGGCCGCCCGACCGGCAGCCGCCGCGCTGCTCTGCTGCGCCCTGCTGACCCCGGCCCCGGCGGCGCTGGCCGCCGCGCCGGCCGTCCCCGGAGCCGTCGTCCCGGCCGCCCCGGCGGTCCCGGTCGGGCCGGGGACGCCTGCGGTGGGTGCCGCCGGCACGGCGGTGCCGGCGGCACCTGCGGCGGGCGGGGCCCCGGCGGGCGGGGCCGATCCGTCCGCCTCGCTGCCCGTGATCGGCCAGGGCATCGCCAAGTCGAGGCAGGAGGGCTGCACCAAGCCCTCCGACAAGGGCACCGAACGGACCCCGTGGGCGCAGACCTTCCTCCGCCCGGAGGCGGCCTGGCAGTTGAGCCGGGGCGCCGGGGTGACGGTCGCCGTGGTCGGGTCCGGTGTGGATGCGGCCTCCGGCGTCCTGGAGGGCCGGCTCGCCCTGGGCCCGCGCGAGTTCGGACCCGGCGGCGCCGGGCGGGACTGCGTCGGCCACGGCACCTTCGTCGCCGGGCTGATCGCCGCCCGGCGACAGGACGGCGTGGGCTTCGCGGGGATCGCCCCCGAGGCCAGGATCCTCGCGGTGGCCGTCACCGACGAGGCCGGGATCACCACCCCCGAGCTGCTCGCCAAGGGCATCCGGCACGCTGCCGACGGCGGGGCCCGGGTGATCGCCGTCGCGGTGCCCGTCCCGGTGGGCGGCGAGGACCTGGCGGGCGCGGTGCAGTACGCGCGTGAGCGGGGGGCGCTGGTCGTCGCCCCGGTCGGGCCCGACCAGGGCACCTCCGCCGGATCCGCGGGCCAGGCCTTCCCGGCGGCCTATCCGGACGTCCTGGCGGTCACCGACCTGGCCCCGGACGGAACGGTCGGGAGCGGCGGCGCGGCCGAGGGCGCCGGCCCGGCGGGCCGGGTCGACCTGGCGGCCCCCGGGGACGCGGTGATGAGCGTCGGCCCGGGCGGCAAGGGCTACTTCACCGGCGCCGGGCCGAGCTTCGCCACGGCCATGGTGGCCGCCACCGCCGCGCTGGTCCTCGGCTACCGGCCCGAGCTCACCCCCGCCCAACTGCTCGACCGGCTGAAGGCCACCGCCTACCACCCCGGCACCGCCCTGCCGGACGCCCGGGTCGGCTACGGGATGGTCGACCCGCTGGGCGCCGTCGGCGCCATGCTGCCGGGCGGCCCGGCCGCCGCCACCGCACCGGCCGCCAGGGCCGGCACGGCCGTGGCAGCCGTCCAGCCCCCGGCGCCGCAGCCGGCCGGTGGACAGGCGGCGGCGGTGGCGGGCGGCGCACTCGGGGCGGTGGTCGTGATCGGCGGCCTCGGGTTCGTCCTGACGAACGGCAGGCGCCGGGGCTGGCAGCCCGGCCGCTGGAACGCCCAGGAACAGGAAGGGGCCTGACCGCTCCCCGGCTGCTCGGGATCCCGGCCGGGATCCCGAGCAGCCGGGGAGCGGTCGGTGCACCTCGATCCCGTCGGCCGGAAAGGTTCTTCCGCCTACCCGTCACAATTTCCCGTCGGAATTCGTCAGTGAAGCAGCACTGACGGACAGACGGATCTACTAGCGCCATACCGGCGAAGCGGCCGGCAGCCTTCGAGATCGGTACGGCTAACGACCGCTTACGCGTCGGGATGCTGCGGCAGGGCGAGCCAGTCCGACCAGGAGATCTCACGGCCGATGAAGCGCGGCTGCTCGAACGGCCAGTCGGCGGCGATCCACTGCGGCACCAGCGCGTCGAGGGCCTGCTCGACCTTGCCGCCCACCAGCTCGTCCACCACCCACCAGGAGATCTCGCCGTCCGCGCCGGCCCTCTCCGGCGGGTCGATGTAGACACAGCCGAGCAGAACCGTCTCCGCCGCGTCGAACAGCGCGTAGTTGAAGGACTGGTGCGCGGCGATCTCCTTCTCGTGTCGCAGGAGGTCGGCCTGGTCGGCCTCGTAGGTCATGGTGTCCGCGGGCCAGCCCCAGGCCGGGCCGAAAATGGTCCACAGCCGCTCGCGCGAACCCATCACAGCCGGGTAGTCGAGCGGGGTGTCCACCTCCCGGATCGGCCGCAGGTGATGGCCACCGCCCGGCAGCGGTACCAGGACGGGGTGGACGAAGTCATCGGGAAGCCAGCTCATGGCGCCCGACCGTAGCAGCGCGCGGCCGTCCGCTCCCCTGGGTTTTCCCCGCGTACCGCCAGGCCCCGCATACCGCCGGGCGCTGCTCTCATGCCGGGCAGGGCCCGTGGCAGCGGCTTCTGACGGGAAACCACACCCGGGCAGCCGGGCGCCGCCGGTCTCCAGGCCGTCCTACGGCCGGACGCCGCCCATGTAGGGCATGACGCCGATCGGGAGGACCTCGATGTTCTTGCCGGTCCGGGGGGCGTGGATCATCTTGCCGTCGCCGATGTAGATGCCCACGTGGTGCAGGTCCGGGTAGAAGAAGACGAGGTCGCCGGGCTGGAGGTCGGCGCGGGCGATCCGGGTGCCGGCGTTCCACTGGTCCTGGGACAGCCGGGGGAGCTTGATGTCGGCCGCGCGGTAGGCGGCGCCGGTGAGGCCCGAGCAGTCGAAGCTGTTGGGGCCGGTCATGCTCCAGCCGTAGGGCTTGCCGAGCTGCGCGGAGGCGAACTGCACGATGCTGGCGGCGCGTCCGCCGGCGGCCGGCGGCGCCGGGGCCTTCAGGTCGGGGCGTTCGGCGGCGCGGGAGGCGCGGTCGGCCGCCGCGGCCTGCTGGGCGGCGGCCTTGGCCTTGTCCGCGGACTCCTGGGCGTTGATCTTGGCGCGCTCGGCGGCGCTGAGCTTGTTGAGCAGCGCCTGGGTCTGGGCGAGCTTGGCCTGGATCTGGTTCTTCTGGGCCCCGAGCGAGGCGCCGACGGTGTCGAGTTCGGCGAGGGTGGCGGCGGCCTCGGTGCGGTCCTGGTCGAGCTTGCGC
The DNA here is from genome assembly GCF_043202015.1 of Kitasatospora sp. NPDC048239. Taxonomy (NCBI): domain Bacteria; kingdom Bacillati; phylum Actinomycetota; class Actinomycetes; order Kitasatosporales; family Streptomycetaceae; genus Kitasatospora; species Kitasatospora sp. NPDC048239. Next base: position 456,544 of record NZ_JBICZP010000006.1, read on the forward strand.
TGTTCGTCCTGGGCCTGCTTGAGCAGGTTCGTCTGGGAGTCGGCGACCTGGTTCTGCACCGAGGCGCGCTGCAGGTAGGCGGACGGGTCGGAGTCGAGCATGAGCTGGATGCCCGGGTCGATGCCGTTGCTGCGGTACTGGTCGGCGGCCACCGCGCCGAGCCGGGTGCGCAGTTCGTTCATCGCCTCCTGGCCGCGGGCGACCTTCTCCTGGATCCGGCCGGCCTCGCCCTGGAGCTTCTGCTGCTTGGCCTGGAAGCCGTTGTAGCGCTCGATGGACTGCTCGGCCTCCTCGTTGAGCCGGTCCACCTGGTCCTTGACGGAGGCGGCGGTGGGGGCGGGCTCGGCGTGGGCCGTGCCGGAGGCGAGCACCGCGCTGCCGGCCATGGCCGTGGTGAGGACCGCCAGGCGGGCCCGGTTCGGGGGAGTGGGCTTGCGTCGCTTTCCCATGGCGGTGGGCTCTCCTTCGGGTGACCTGGATGGATACTGGAGAGAACGTCCGGGGGATGTCCGCAGGTTCACTCCGAGGCGCCGGGGGAGTGCGAACGGCCCGGCCCGGGCGGGCCGGGCCGGGTTCGGCGTTCGACCACCGGACGGGTCGGACCCCGCCTACGCCGTGCCCAGGGCGGTCGGCCACCCGGCGACGCCGGCGGGGCCGGGCAGGCCGACCGGGCCGGGCACGGGCGCGGCCACCGCCGTCGGAACCCCCTCCGCACCGGGCTGCCCGACCGCCATGCCCTCGCCGACCGCGGCCGCGAGGTCCAGGTACGCCCGGCGGGTCTTCGGCCGCAGCTTCGCCGGGTCGAACTCCCCGCCCACGGCCAGGTGGTCGTCGAAGGGCACCACCACCACACTGCGGCAGCGGGACCCGAAGTGGGCCACCAGGTCGGCCTCCCGGATCAGCCGGCCGGGCCCCCGGATGCTGGAGACCACCGTCACGGCGCGCTGCGCCAGGGCGCCGTACCCGTGGGTGTTCAGCCACTCCAGGGTGCTGCTCGCGCTGCTCGCGCCGTCGACGCTGGTGGTGGCGGTGACCACCAGCTGGTCGGCGAGGTCCAGCACGGCGCGCATCGAGCCGTGCAGCAGGCCGGTGCCGGTGTCGCTGAGGATGACCGGGAACTGGTTGCCCAGCACGCCGATCAGCCGGTGGTAGGCCTCGCCGTCGAGGGCGCCGGCACCGGCCGGGTCCGGGGCGCCGGCGAGCACCTCCAGACCGCTCGGGGCCTGCGAGGTGAAGCGCCGGATGTCCATGTAGCCGTTGATCGAGGGGGCCGCGGCCAGCAGGTCGCGGACGGTCGCGGTGGTCTCCGCGCGGACCCGCCGGCCGAGGGTGCCCGTGTTCGGGTCGGCGTCGACGGCGATGACCTTGTCGTTGCGGGCCTCGGCGAGGACGGAGCCCAGGGCCATGGTCGTCGAGGTCCGGCCGACCCCGCCCTTGAGGCTGATCACCGCGATCCGGAAGCTGCGGCGCAGCGGCGTGCGGATGGCGGCCGCCGTCCGCTGGCGCTCCCGCTCGCTCTGGCCGAAGGAGAGGCCCAGCCCTCGGCGGCCGCGCTGCGGGGCGGTGTGCGGCGGCTGTCCGGGCTCCGGGCCGACCGGGGCGGGGAGCGTCGCTGCGAGCGGTACCGGGACTGGAACCGGGACCGGAACCGGGCCCGCGGCCGGAGCGGTGGGCGGGATGACAGGCGGAACGGTGGGCGGGCCCGCGGCCGGAGGGGTGGGCGGGATGACAGGCGGAACGGTGGGCGGGCCTGCGACCGGAGCGGTGGGCGGAACGACCGTCTGCGGCAGCGGCAGCGGCAGCGGCATCGGCATCGGCATCTGCGGAGCCGGTGCGAGGACAGGCACCAGGGCCGGGGCCACGACCGGAGCCGGTGCCGGGGCCGGAACCGCCGGCCGGAGGCCGGCCTGAGGCGGAAGTACGGGGGCCGGCGCCGCCGGGGGAGCGCCGGTGTGGCCCGTCTCGCCCGGGCGCGCCTCCGGGGGCACCAGGACGGTGCCCATCGCGTCCAGCGGCTGCGACCAGTACGGCAGCTGCACCGGTTCGCCGGCGGTCCCGGCCCCACCGGCGGTCCCGGCCCCGCCGGCGGTCCCGGCCCCACCGGCGGCGCCGGCGCCGCCGCCGGCCGCCGTGCCGCCGGGGCCCGCGGGTTCGGCCGCCCCCCGGGGAGCAGCCGCCTGCGGAGCCGCGCCCGGCCAGCTGGTGGGGGTGTAGTCGGGGGCGAGGTCCCGGTCCGGGCCCTTCGCCAGTCGCTGGACCTGTACCACTGCGCTGCTCTCCTCGGCCGCCACGCGCCCGCCTCCTGTCGCCACGTCGGCCCCTTTCCCGCGTACCGGTGACGTGCCGCCTCCCCCAGGGCCGCCGTACGGGCCGTCCGTCCAGGAGAACGGCGCCGCCCGGGAGAGCGGTTCATTTGGTTGCACGGTGAACCGTTGGCGACGGCGGGCCCGTTGACCCGGGCAGGACGGCAACCGCCGGCGATCCACTGGAGGACGACATGCAACAACCGGCGCGGATGACCGGCCCTGGGCTCAGCCCCCGCCATTTGCCTGCCGAAGCGGGCCCCCACTCGGTAGCGTGCCTCCCGGACGGCGCTTCCACCGGGTGGCGTGCCGGTTCGACCGATCAGACCGGCAGATGAGCGGAAGTCCCGCATGGAGCGGGGAGAGAGGCACCAATGTCACGGGACGGGTCGTCAGTGGATCCGCGTCGACTCATCGAGTCCTTGCTGGCCTGGCAGGCGGACCCGCTCCCCGGTCCGCCGGTGCTCGCCGTCCCCGAGGCCCCCGCGGCCGAGGTGATCGCGGCCGCACGGCGGCTGGTGCTGCCCGACCTGCCGCTGGAGCGGCCGCATCCGGCCCCGCGGCCCGAGCTGCTGCGGGTGGCGACCGCGCTGGTCGTGGACGAGCACCCGTCCGCGCACTCCTGGTCGGCGGCGGACCGTGAGCTGCTGGCCTCCTGGGTCGCCGTGCTGATCGAGCACCGCGGCGAGGACGGGGTCCAGGAGCTGGTCCGGGCGCTCAACCGGACCTGACCGGTCCACGTCCGGGTCGGCCCGGGCCGTCGCTCACGGCGTCCGGCCTGCACGGCGGCGCGCCTGGCCGGGACGTTGGCCGTCACGCAGGCGCAGGTCGGGACGTTGGCCGGGACGTTGGTGGTTGCTTGGCGCAATCTTGGCGCGGCCCGGGAGCGTATCGGTGCCGGGATCGGAGCCGTCCGCCCGGCCCCCCGTCGGGCCCCCTGTCCGGCCCGCATCTCGACGCCGTCGGACTTCCGAGAGGTAGCGCGTGTCCATCCAGCCCTCCGCCCCGCCCGTGCCCGCAGCCCTGCCGCTCGCCGCGACCGCCCGGACGGCCGCGCGCCCCACCCTCGACCCGGGCACCCTCGCCGAGCTCTACCGCCTGCACGGCGGCTACCTGCTGCGCGCCCTCCAGCGGGTGACCAACGGTGACCGCGGCAAGGCCGAGGACATCCTCCAGGAGACCCTGCTGCGCGCCTGGCAGCACCCCGACGCGATCGCCGCCGGGCCCGAGCAGAGCCGCCCCTGGCTGTTCACCGTGGCCCGCCGGATCGCCATCGACCACTACCGGATGGCCGCCGCCCGGGCGCAGGAGGTGTCCGGCGACATGCTGGAGGACCGACCGCTCGCCGCCGACGCGTACGAGGAGGTGGTCGCCCTGCGCGACATCGAGCAGCTGCTGGAGCAGCTGCAGCCGCACCACCGCGAGGTGCTGGTCGAGCTGCACCTGAAGGACCGCTCGGTGCTGGAGGCCGCCGAGCGGCTGGGTGTCCCGCCGGGCACCGTCAAGTCGCGCAACTTCTACGCGATCCGGGCGCTGCGCCCGGTCCTGGCGGCCCAGCCCGGGTACGCCCCGGTCGAGCCGTCAGGACCGTCGGGGCCCGCTCCGGCCGCGCTGCCCGGCGCTGCCTGATGGGGCACCGCGGTCGGTCCGGGGATGTCCCGAGGGGCGCCCGCCCGGGCGCCCCGGGCGCGTAGCGAGCGCTCGATCGCCGCGGGCGTCCCGGGGATGGACCCGGCCTGGTGCCCGTGCAGCCGGTAGAGCCCGACGGCCGAGCGCAGGTGCTGCAGCGCCTCCGCCTCCCGGCCCAGGCTCTGCAGGAAGGCGGCGTAGGCCTGTTCGGAGACGGCGTGCAGATGCAGGAACCCGGCCTCCTCGCAGGTGACCAGCAGCCGGGCCCAGGCCAGTTCGGAGGCTTCGGCCAGGCCGAGGGCCTGCAGGGCGTGCGCCTCGGTCAGCATCGACCAGGCGTGGATGGTCGCTGCGGGGTGGTCGGGCAGCAGCGCCCTCGTCCGCCGGGCCCGGCGCAGCGCCTCCTCCAGGTCGCCCGCCACCAGCGCGGCCGAGGCGGCGTAGCCGAGGGTGAAGGAGATCTCGTGCGGATCGCCGGACTCCTCGGCCAGCTCCAGCGCGGCGGCCGCCAGCGCGGCGCCCCCGGCCGGGTCCCCGAGCAGGCCGGTGCTGAGCGACTGGGTGGCCAGGGCGCGGGTGTGCGCGAAGCCGTCGGCCGGGGTGGTGTCGTCCACCACCCGTTGGATCGTCGCGGCCGCCTCCTCGCGGCGTTCCAGGCCGAGCAGCGCGTTCGCCGTCGCCTCGCGCAGCAGCGCGGTGGCGAGCCGGTCGCCGCACTGCACGGCGGCACGCTCGCCCGCGCGCAGGCAGCTCAGCCAGTCGGTCAGCCGGCTGGACCCGTAGTACAGCGCGCTCGACGACATGGCCAGCCGCCAGGCCCGCTCGGGGTCGACCGCGGTGGCGGTGGCGACCAGCGCGCGGATCGTCGACTGCTCGGCCCGGAACCAGCCGAGCGCGCTGCGGGTGTCGGCGGTCAGGGGCAGCACGGCCGGCGGGTGGACGCGCTCCCCATAGCTGTCCTGGCCCGGTTGCAGGTGATCGCCGCAGTGCTGGACGGCCGTCACGTAGTAGTCCAGCAGCCGTTCGAGGACGAGCCGGCGGGTCTCGTCGGGCTGCTCGGCGAGGAGCTCGACGCTGAACAGCCGGATCAGGTCGTGCCGGCTGTACCGCCCCGGTGCGCTCTCGCCGAGCAGGTGGTGGGCGGCCAGTTCGCCCAGGGCGGCCCGGGCGGCGGCCGGGTCGGCGCCCAGCAGCGCGGCGGCGGCCGGGGTGTCGACGTCCCGGCCGGGGTGCGCGGCCAGCAGGGTGAGTAGGGTGGCGGCCCGGGCGGAGAGGTGGCGGTGGGTCAGCATCAGGGCGGTGCGGATGCTGACCGCCCCGTCGGCCTCCAGGGCGAGCAGCCGGGTGCGCTCGTCGGCCAGCTCGGAGACCAGGTCGGCGATCGTCCAGTCCGGTCGGGCGGCGAGCCGGGAGGTCGCGATCCGCAGGGCCAGCGGCAGGTGGTCGCAGAGTTCGATGAGCTGCTCGGCGGCGTCCGCCTCGGCCCGGACCCGTTCGGGGGCCAGGCTCCGTTCGAGCAGCCGCAGTGCGTCGCCGTCGGGCAGCGCCCCCAGCCGCAGCATCGCGGCGCCCTCGGTGACCACCAGGTCCTCCAGGGTGCTGCGGCTGGTCACCACGGTGGCGCAGTCGGGCCCGGCGGGCAGCAGGTCGGCGATGTGGCCGGCGTTGCGGGCGTTGTCCAGCAGGACCAGCAGGCGCAGGTCGCCGGTCCGGGCGCGGTAGAGGGCGGCGCGGCCGGCCAGGTCCTCGGGGATGGTCGCCTCCGGCACGCCCAGGGCGAGCAGGAACTGGCCGAGCACCTCGGCCGGGTCCACCGGGCCGGCCGGGTCGAAGCCGCGCAGGTCGACGAAGAGCTGGCCGTCCGGGAAGCCCGCGGCCGCCTGGTGCGCCCAGCGGACGACGGTGGCGCTCTTCCCGGTGCCGGCCGGGCCGACCACCACGGCCAGTCCGTCGCCGGTGCGGTCGGGGCCGCACTCCTGGTCCAGCCAGCGGGACTCCGGGGCCCGTCCGACGAAGCCCGCGGACTGGCGGGGCAGCTGGCGGGGCGTCGACGGCTCGTCCTGGTCCGGTTCGTGCCGGGGCGCCGGGTCGGCCGCGGCCTCGGGTCGTGACGCCGCCTCCGCACCGGGCCCGGCCTCCGCACCCGGGAGCGCTGGTACTTCGGGGCCTGCGGGCTCCTCGGCCAGCACCTGCGACAGCGCGGCCTGCAGCTCCGCGCCGGGCACCATGCCCAGCTCGCGGTCCAGCAGCTCCCGCGCGTGGTGGTACACCGCCAGCGCGTCGGCCGGCCGGCCGGCCTGGTGCAGGCAGCGGATGAGCAGCGCCACCACCTCCTCCCGCAGCCCGTCCGCCCGTACCCGCTGCTCCAGCGCCGGGACGGCGGCGGCCCCGGAACCCTGGCGCAGCCGCAGCCGGGCCCAGCCGATCAGGGCTTTCGTCCGGTTCTCCTCCAGTCGGCCGGCGAGGGCCCGGCGCAGTTCGGTGTCGGGCAGGTCGACCAGTGCGGCGCCCGTCCACAGCCCCAGCGCCTGTTCCAGCAGACCGATCGCCTCGGCGTCCCCGGCGCGGCCGGGCCGCTCGGCGTACTCCCCGGCGCGGACGGCCAGGGTCTCGAAGTGCAGCCCGTCCACCTGCTCCGCCGGGCCGGTGAGCAGATAGCCGGGGGCCCGGGTGCACAGGTCGAACGGGGTGTCGGCGAGCACCTTGCGCAGGGCGGCAATGTGCCCCTGGAGGGCCGCCCTGGCCCGGGCCGGCGGCTCCTCGCCCCAGAGCAGCTCGAAGAAGCGCTCCACCGCGACGACCCGCCCCAGGCGCAGGGCCAGCAGCGCCAGCACCGCACGCCGCTGCGGCCCGGGCAGCGCGACGAACCCTTCGGACGCGGTCCGCAGCTCCACCGGACCGAGGAGTTGGATGCCCACGCGGTCGCCCACAGTCGCCCCCACGGCGGTCGAGCCTGATATCGGGCTGCAGTGTAGCCGCGTAGTTTGTCCGGCTTGGAATCCCGCCCGCCCGCCCGCTGCCCGAAGGGTCGCCGTACGGTTGCCCCTTCGGGCAATCCGCGCTCCGCGGTTCGGTGTTTTCCGGCCTGATCGGCCACTATCCCGATGGCTGACATGCTGACATCTGGGCAAAGGGGGCCGCATGCGGATCGATCTGCTCGGCGCTGTGACCGTCCGCTACGACTGCAGCACAGCGGCCACGCCCTCGGCGCCGAAGCGTCGCGCACTGCTCGCCGCCCTCGCCGTCGAACTCGACCGCGTGGTGCCGACCGACCGCCTGATCGAACTCGTCTGGGACGGCAGCCCGCCGGCCACGGCCCGCGCCGCGCTGCAGGGCCACGTCACCGCGCTGCGCCGACTGCTCGACGGCGGCCTGGTGCTGGCCACCCGGGGGGCCGGCTACGTGCTGACCGGCGACCCGGACCAGGTGGACGCCCTGCGCTTCGAGGACCTCTGCGACCGGGCGGGCGTGCTGCTCCCGGGCTGTCCGGACGCCGCCGCGGCGGCGTCGGCCGACCGCCCGACCGGGGACGACGACCCGGCGCTCCCGCTGCTGCGCGCGGCACTGGACCTCTGGCGCGGCCCGGCCCTGGCCGACTGCGGCTCCGCCCTGCTGCGCGAGCGGGCCGCCCCCCGGCTGACCGATCTGCGGCTGCGCGCCCTGGACCGGCTGGCGGAGGGGCTCTGCCGGCTGGACCGCGGCGCCGAACTGGTCGCCGAACTCGTCGAGGCGGTGCCGGCCCACCCCTCCCACCAGCGGCTGGCCGCCCGGCTGATCGACTGCCTCGACCAGGCCGGGCGGCGGGCCGAGGCGCGGGCCTGGTACGACCGGGTGACGGCGCAACTGCCCACCGCCCCCGGGCCCGCCCTGCGGCTGGCCGGCGAGCGGCTCGCGGGCGGCCCGACGGCCGTACCCGGCCGCCCGACGGCCGTACCCGCCACAGGTGCCGGCGCCGTTGCCGAGCGCGCCACCGCCACCACTGCCGCCGCCACCGCCGCACTCGGGCCGACCGCCGCGGCGGCCCGGCGGCTGTCCCCGGCCCCCTCCCAACTTCCGCGTGCCAACCGGAGGTTCGTCGGTCGGTCGGCCGAACTCGACCGGCTGGACGGGGCGATCGCCACCGGCCGGGAGGCCCGTCCGATCCTGGTCACCGGACCGGCCGGGGTCGGCAAGACCAGCCTGGTCCAGCACTGGGCCCACCGGGTGGCCGAGCGCTTCTCCGACGGCCGGCTCTACGCCGACCTGCGCGGCTTCGACGAGGGCGGCCCGCGGGAGCCGACCGAGGTGCTTGCCGGGTTCCTGACCGCCCTCGGGGTCGCCGCGCACGCCCTGCCCGCCTCGCTCGACGGCCGCTCGCGGCGCTTTCGCGACCTGCTGGCGGGCCGCCGGATTCTGATCGTGCTGGACAACGCGCGCTGCTACGAGCAGCTCGCCCCGCTGCTGCCCGACCCGCCGCCCGAGGCCGCCGCCCACGACACCTCGGCCCACGACACCGCGGCGGCGGGCGGCTGGGCCGGGCCCGTCACCGTCATCACCAGCCGCAGCCGGCTGCGCGACCTGCTGGTTCACGAGGGCGCCACCACGCTCCCGCTGGACACGCTGTCCCCCGCCGACGCGCGGGAGCTGCTGGCCCGGGTGGTGGACCCGGCGCGGGTCGCCGCCGAACCGCAGGCCGCCGCCGAACTCGCCGAGCAGTGCGACCGCCTTCCGCTGGCGCTGCGCCTGGCGGCCGCCCGGCTCGCCGTCCGCCCGGACTGGGCGCTGAACGACCTGGTGGCGGAGCTCTCGGCGGAGCGCGCCGGACTCACCGCGCCTGCCCGGGCCGACCTCGGCTCACCCGGCGTCGGGGTGGCCCTCGACCTGACCTGCCGCACCCTGACGCCGGCGGCGACCCGGCTCTTCGCGCTGCTCGGCCTGCACCCCGGCGCGGTGATCGACCCCGCGGCGGCCGCGGTCCTCGCCGACGTGTCCCCGGCCGCCGCCCGCGGACTGCTGGCCCAACTCGACACCGTCCACCTGCTGGAGGAGAGCGCACCCGGCCTCTTCGCCCGGCGCGAGCTGGTCCGTCTGCACAGCGCCCGGCTGGCCGCCGAGCTCCCCGCCGACCAGCGGTTGGCGGCCCTGGACCGGCTGATCGAGCACTACCTGACCGCCACCGCCACCGCCACCGTCGCCTGCGCCGGCCCGCACACCGGCGGCGCGCCGTCCGCCGTCACCGCGTCCGCCGTCACCCCGTCCGTCATCACCCCACCGGCCGGCCACAGCCTGCCGCCGACGGCCACCCCGGGCCAGGCCGCCGACTGGTTCGGCCGCGAGGAGCCCGCGGTGCGCGGCATGGTGCTGCGCGCCGAGCAGCACGGCCGGTTCGCCGCGGCCTGGCGGCTCGCCCACCGGGCCGGGGTCCTCTACGCGAAGGCCAGGCACCGCCGCGCGGAGTGGTGGACCACCGCCGAGTCCGGCCTGCGGGCAGCGCGGGCCTGCGCCGACCCGGCCGCCGTGGCCCGGCTGACCACCGACCTCGCCGTGATCCTGGTCGACCGACGGGACTTCCGCGCCGCCGCCGACCACCTGGACCGGGCCCTCGCCTCGGCCGACGAGGTCAGCGACCCGGTGCTGCGCCACCACTGCCGGGCCCGGACGGCCGACGGCCTGGTCAGGGCCGGTCGGCCCGACCGCGCCGTGCCGCTGATGACGGACATCGTGGCCCGCGCCCGCGCCCTGGCCGACGACCGCCTGCTCGCCCGGGCGCTCAACGACCTGGCCAGCGCCCAGGTGGTCGGCGGCACGCTCGAACCGGCGCTCTCCCACGCCGACGAGGCCGTCCGGATCCTCGCCGCGCACCCGGACGCGGCCGAGACCGTCCGGGCCACCCACACCCGCGCCGAGGCGCTGCACGCGCTCGGCCGCCACGGGGACGCCCTGACCACGGCCCGGCTGGCCCTCGCCCTCGGCCGCACCCAGGCCGACCCGGCGATCGAGGCCCGGTCGCACGCCCTGATCGCGACCGTCCTGCACGCCCTCGGCCGCACCGCCGAGGCCGTGGCGGAGGAGGGCCGGGCCGCCGAGGCCGCGCACCGCTGAGCTCCACCCGGCAGCCCGTGCCCGTGCGGCCCCGCCCGTGTAGCCCGTGCCCGTGCAGCTCAGCCCGGATGCCCCTGCCCGTGCGGCCCTGCCCCGACAGGCGGAACGAGCACGGTCACAGCGGGCCGGACAGGCAGAACCACAGGCGGAAGTACCGGGCGGATCCGGGGGTCGGGCCGCTGCCCCCGCACCGCGATCCGCCCCCGCGACGCCGGACCGGACGGACCGTCAGGTTACCGGCGGGTGCGGTGGCGTCGCACCGTCCGGCCACCCATCCGTGTCCGGCGCGCGATCTTGACCAGGCATACTGTCTGACCTCGACGTGTTCGGTGAAGAGGCCGACACCGTGGGTGACAGGGGCGGCGATGGGCGCGACAGGCATACCGGCAGGCAAACCGACAGGCGATTCCGGCACGTCCGACGACTTCTGCCTCCTGCTGGCCCGCCTCCGGGTGCTGGCCGGTCTGACCCAGGCCGAGCTGGCCCAGGCGGCCGGGGTCAGCCTGCGTGCGCTGGGCGACATGGAGCGCGGCCGCACCCGCGGACCGCAGCGGCGTACCGTGCAGGCGCTGGCCGCCGCACTGCGCCTCGACCAGGCCCAGGCCGCCGCGCTCGACCAGGCCGCCCAGAGCGGACGCCCCCGCCGCACCCCCGCCCGGGCCGAGGCCGCCGTGCCCGCCCAGGCCGCCGCACCCGAGGAGCCCGCGGCCGGTCCCGGCGCCGACCGCCCGGCCGAGGCAGGCCGCCCCGGGGAGGCCGTCTACTCCGCACTCGCGCTGCCCCGGGACATCGCCGACTTCACCGCCCGCGAGGACGCCCTGGACCGGCTGCACCGGCTCGCCAGGGACGCGGACCCGGCGCACCCCCGCATCGTGCTCGCCTACGGGCAGCCCGGCCTGGGCAAGACCGCCTTCGCCCTGCACGCCGCCCACACCCTGGCCCCGCTGTTCCCCGACGGCCAGCTCTCCCTCGACCTGCGCGGCATGGCCCCGACGCCCCTCGCGCCGCGCGAGGCCCTCGCCCAGATCCTCCGCGCCCTGGGCGTCGCCGACCGCTCGGTGCCCGCCGACACCGAGGAGCGCGCCAGCCTGTTCCGCACCCTGGTGCGCGAGAAGCGCCTGGTCCTGATCCTGGACAACGCCGCCGACGAGGCGCAGGTCCGCCCGCTGCTGCCCGGCTCGGGCCCGGCCCTGACCATCATCACCAGCCGGCACGTCCTGCCCGGCCTGGAATCGGTGCACCGCCTGCCGCTGGACGTGCTCGCCCCCGGCGAGTCGGCCGCCCTGCTGGCCCGCATCGCCGGCCCCGACCGGATCGCCGCCGAGCCCGAGGCCACCGGGGAGCTCGCCCGGCTCTGCGGCCACCTGCCGCTCGCCCTGCGGATCGCCGGACAGCGGCTGGTGGCCCGGCCCCGGCAGCCGGTCAGCCACCTCGTCCGCCAGCTCGCCGCCGAGGAGTACCGCCTGGACGTGCTGGAGGCCGGCGACCTGCGGGTGCGCACCGCCTTCGCGCTCTCCTACCGCAAACTGCCGGCCGCCGCCGGACTGGTACTGCGCCGCTGCTCGCTGACCGCGGGGGAGGACTTCACCGCCGCCACCGTCGCCCCCTACGCCGGTCTGCCGGTCCAGCAGACCGACCGGTACCTGGAGGAGCTCACCGACGCCGGGCTGCTGCAGCCCGCAGCCACCCCCCAGCGCTACCGCCTGCACGACCTGGTCCGCCTCTACGCGGGCGAGCAGCTCACCGCCGACGACGGTCCGCAGGCCGTGGAGGAGGCCCGCGAGCGGGCCGGCGACTGGCTGCTGCGCCGGGCCGCCGCGGCAGGGCTGCGCTTCGACGTCGAGCGCACCGAGGGCGACATCTCGGGCGACCCGGATCCGGCCGGAGCCCCCGCCACCCTCGCCGACGCCCGGCGCTGGCTGGAGGAGGAGCACCCGGAGTGGCTGTCCGCCCTGCACCACGCGAACGCCACCGGCCGGCACCGGCAGGTCGTGGAGACCGCCGAGGCCATGCACTGGTTCTCCGACAGCCTCCTGCACTGGGACGTGTGGGCGCAGGTGTTCCGGCTCTCGGTGGACTCCGCCCGGGCCGCCGGCGACCGGCTCGCCGAGGCCGTCCACCTGAACTACCTGGCCTGGGCCCACATCACCTGCCTGCACCGGTACCAGTCGGGCCTGGACGTCGCCCGGGAGGCCCTGGAGCTGTCCCGCCGGATCGGGGACGCCCAGCAGGAGGCCTGGGCGCTCACCTACTGCGCCACCGCCCTGCGCCGGCTGCTCCGGTCCGAGGAGGCGATCGAGGCGTACCGGCAGGCGGCCGAGGCGTTCGCCACGCTGGAGGGCCGGTCCGCCGAGGTGGGCCGGGTGGTGGCGCTGCGCTGCGTCGGCGCCTGTCTGCGCGAGTCCGGGCGGCCCCGGCGCGCCCTGGAGGCCCACCGGGCGGTCCTGGCCGAGGTCCAGGAGTGGCTGGACGGCTCGCCCTCGCACATGTTCCACCTGATGGCCGGGTTCTCCGTCCACGAGATCGGCCTCGACCAGGCCGCGCTGCAGGACTGGGCCGGGGCCGAGGCCGCGTACCGGCAGGCGCTGGTCCACTTCGAGGCGGCCGGGCAGCCCGACAGCATGACCCAGACCCTCACCGAGCTGGGCACCGCCCTGATCGAGCTGGGCCGCGCCGACGAGGCCCGCGAGCTGCTGACCAGCGCGCTGACCGACCTGACCGCGGAGGGCGCCCGGGGCGGCCACCGGCGCGCCGGCTGACGGCGCACCGTCCGGCGGCCGTTGACCGCCGCCGCTGGCGACCGCCGCCGCCGGCGGCCGCCCGGGCGCGCCGGGCCCCGGCTCAGCGCGCCCGGTGGGCGGCGATCAGCTCCGCGTAGCGCCGGCCGCTGGTCTTCAGCGTCCGCTGCTGGGTGGCGTAGTCGACGTGCACCAGCCCGAAGCGCTTGTCGTAGCCGTAGGCCCACTCGAAGTTGTCCAGCAGCGACCAGGCGAAGTAGCCCGCCAGCGGGGCGCCCTTGGCCACGGCCCGGGCGCAGGCAGCCAGATGCCGTTCGAGGTAGGCGGTGCGCTCCGGGTCGTGGACGCTGCCGTCCGGCCCGACGGTGTCGCGGTAGGCGGAGCCGTTCTCGGTGACGTAGATCCGCTCCACGCCGTACTCGTCGGTCAGCCGCAGCAGCAGCTCCTCCAGGCCGGGGGCGTGCACCTCCCAGGGCATGGCGGTGTGCTCCGGCCCGGGGCCGGGCACCTGGCGAAAGCGCGGGCCGGGGCCGGCGCCCGGGTCGTCGGCGACGATCTGGCGGAAGTAGTAGTTCAGCCCGAGCCAGTCCAGCGGGGCCGAGATCAGCTCCAGATCGCCGTCGCGGACCGGGAGTTCGACACCGTAGGCGTCGAGCATGTCGGCGGGGTAGCCGCGGCCGAGGACGGGGTCGAGCCACCAGCGGTTGATGTGGCCGTCGGCGCGCACGGCGGCGGCGAGGTCCGCCTCGGAGCCGGAGGCGGGCTCCACGGTGCTCAGGTTGTTGACGATGCCGATCTGCGCGCCCCGGACGGACTCGCGCAGCACCTGTACCGCCAGGCCGTGCGCGAGGTGCAGGTGGTAGGAGGCGCGGACGGCCGCGGTGAGGTCGGTCAGGCCGGGGGCCATCGCGCCGTCCAGGTGGCCGATCCAGGCCGAGCAGAGCGGCTCGTTGAGGGTGGCCCAGTGGGTGACCCGGTCGCCGAGGCGGGCGGCGACCACGGCCGTGTACTCGGCGAAGCGCTCGGCGCTCGCGCGGACGGGCCAGCCGCCGCGGTCCTGCTGGGCCTGCGGGAGGTCCCAGTGGTAGAGCGTGGGGAAGGGCGTGATGCCGGCCGCGAGCAGCGCGTCCACCAGGCGGTCGTAGAAGTCCAGTCCGGCCGGGTTGACCCGGCCGTCGGCCAGCGGCACCACCCGGGGCCAGGCGATGGAGAACCGGTAGGCGCCCAGGCCGAGTCGGCGCATCAGTCCGAGGTCCTCGGGCCAGCGCCGGTAGTGGTCGCAGGCGGTGTCGCCGGTGTCGCCGCCGGCCACCCGGCCCGGGGTGTGCGCGAAGGTGTCCCAGATCGAGGGGGCGCGTCCGTCGGCGTCCGCCGACCCCTCGATCTGGTAGGCGGCGGTGGCCGCGCCCCAGAGGAAGTCGTCGGGGAGGGCGCTGAGGTCGTTCACGGGGTGCCTTTCCGTGCGGGGTGCGGTCGAAGGGGCGGCGGGTGCGGGTGCGGGTGCGGGTGCGGGTACGGCGGCGGGTGCGGTCACTTGACGGCCCCCGCGGTCAGCCCCGCGACCAGGTAGCGCTGCAGCAGGAGGAACCCGGCGACCACCGGCACGCTCACCACGAGCGAGGCGGCCATCACCTGGTTCCAGTACACGTCGTTGAGGGTGGCGTAGCCCTGCAGGCCGACCGCCAGCGTGCGGGTCTGGTCGGTGGTGAGCACGGAGGCGAAGAGGACCTCGCCCCACGCGGTCATGAAGGCGTACACGGCGACCGCGACGATCCCCGGCACCGCCGCGGGGATGATGATCCGCACCAGCGCCCGGACCGGTCCGCAGCCGTCGACCAGGGCGGCCTCGTCGAGGTCGCGCGGGATGGAGTCGAAGTACCCGACCAGCATCCAGACCGAGAACGGGAGCGAGAAGGTGAGGTAGGTGAGGATCAGGCCGCCGCGGCTCCCGTACAGGGCCACGCCGGTCGCGTTGCCGACGTTGACGAAGATCAGGAACAGCGGCAGCAGGAAGAGGATGCCGGGGAACATCTGGGTGGAGAGCACCGTCACGGTGAACAGCCGCCGCCCGCGGAACCGGTAGCGGCTGACCGCGTACGCGGCGAGGATCGCGACCACCACCGAGAGGGCGGTCGACGCACCGGCCACGATCAGCGAGTTGACGAGGTAGCGGCCGAGCGGCACGGTCCGCCAGATGTCCAGGTAGGGGCGGACGGTGAAGGTGCTGGGGATCCACCGGAACGGGCCCTGGACGTCCCGCAGCGGCTTGAGCGAGCTGCTCAGCATCACCAGCACCGGCACCAGGGCGAACACGGTGAGCGCGGCCAGGACGATCCGCCGGATCCATCGGAAGGACGCGGTCGCGCCGATCATCGCGGACTCCTTCGGCGTGAGGTGAGCAGCAGGTAGCCGGCCGTGACCAGCAGCAGGAACAGCAGCAGGAGCACCGACATCGCGGAGCCGGCGCCGAAGTTCCAGGTGATGAAGGAGGACTGGTAGATGTGGATGGACACCAGGTCCGCCGCCTCGGGTGCGGACCGGCCGAACAGCACGTAGGGCGTGTTGAAGTCGTTGAACGTCCAGAGGAACAGCACCAGCAGCAGGACGAGGTTGACCGGGCGCAGCGAGGGCAGGGTGATCCGGCGGATCTGCTGCCAGATCCCGGCGCCGTCCAGGGCGGCGGCCTCGTACAGCTCGCGCGGGATGTTCTGCAGCCCCGCGGTCAGGGTGAGGAAGGCGAACGGCCAGCTGCGCCAGACCGAGACGGTGACCAGGGCGGTGAAGCTGTTGTCGCCGAGCAGCCAGAAGGGCTTGTCGTCGACGAGGTGGAGCTGGTCGTGCAGCACGTGGTTGATCAGGCCGGTGTCCCGCTGGAACATGAACGACCAGGTGATGACGGCCGCGTAGACCGGCAGCGCGTACGGCAGCAGGAAGGCGGCGCGCAGCAGCCCGCGGCCCCGGAAGGCGTCCTGCATCATGATCGCGGCGACGGTGCCGGCCAGCCAGGAGAGGCCGACGGCCAGCACGGTGAACGCGCAGGTGACCCAGAAGGAGTGCAGCAGGGCCCTGCCGACCGGGGCGTCGAAGTCCACCGCCATGCGGTAGTTGGCGAGGCCGGCCCATGGGGCGGCGGACCAGTCCCGGATGAAGAACTGGGTGAGCTGTTTGAAGCTCATCACGATGCCGACCACCATCGGGGTGAGGTGGACGAGCAGTTCCAGCACCAGGGCGGGGAGCAGCAGCAGATAGGGCAGGGCGGTGCGGCGGCTGCGGGCGCGCCGGGTGCGGACCGGGGGGAGGGCGCGCGGCCGGGGCCGGGGCGGGGCGGGGGCGGGTAGCGTCGGGGTCACCTCAGCCGGCCGGCATCTGCTGCTGGGCGCGGGTGAGTTCGGCCTTCACGGACTCGTCGGTGACCGGCTTTCCGGCGGCGGCCCCGGCGAGCAGGTTCTTCACCGCGGTGCCGACCAGGGTCTCGAACTGGCTCTCGTTGGCGACCTGCGGCAGCGGGGCCGCGCCGGTGGCCAGCACCTGGGCCAGGGTGCGCAGTTCGGGGGTGGCGAAGGCGGGGTCGGCCTGGGCGTCCTTGACCGGGGGGATCGAGCCGTAGGCCTTGTTGAGCCTCGTCTGCTCCTCGGTGCCGGTCATGAACTTCACGAACTTCAGGGCGCCGTCGGTGTTGTGGGTGTTGCGGAACACCGCGAGGTTGATGCCGGCCACCATCGAGGTGGTGGCGCGCTCGCCGGTGGCGCCGGCCGGGGCGGGGACGGGGGCGACGGCGTAGTCCTCGGGGTTCATGCCGTGGGACTTGAGGTTGGCGCCGGCCGCCTGCCACATCAGCATGGCGGCCTTGCCGGTGGCGAAGTCGGTGACGGACTGGTTGTTGGCGTACTCGGCGTTGCCGGGGGCGGCGATCCGCTCGGTGCCGAGGAGGCCGACGTACTGCTTGACGGCGGCGACGGCGCCGGGGCTGTCGAAGGCGGGCCGGCCGGACGGGTCGAAGAAGTCGGCGCCGCGCTGCTTGGCGAGGACGAAGGCGTGGTGGACGTTCTCGGAGGGGTTGCCGCCCTCGATGGCGAGGCCGTAGCGGTCGCCGCCGGTGAGCCGCCTGCCGTCGGCGACCAGCTCCTCCCAGGTGGCCGGGGGCCGGTCGATCCCGGCCTCGGCGAACAGCCGCTTGTTGTAGTACAGGCCGTAGGCCATGGAGTAGAGCGGGACGGCCGCCGGGTCCTTGCCGGGGGCGCCGGCCGAGGCCAGCGCGGCGGGCAGGAAGCGCTCCCGGCCGCCGATCCGGTCGAGGGCGGCGGTGTCGAAGGGCAGCAGGGCGCCGGTGGCCTGGAGCGAGGCGGACCAGGTGTTGCCGATGTTGAGGACGTCGGGGCCCTGGCCGGAGGTGGTGGCGGCGAGGATCCGGTTCAGCAGGTCGGACCAGGGGATCACCTCCAGCTTCACCTTGATGCCGGTCTGCTGCTCGAACGCCTTGAGCTCCGGCTCCAGGACCTGGCGGTCGTTCTCCAGGCTGGTGCCCTGGTTGGAGGCCCAGTAGGTGAGCGTGCCGGGGCTGCTGTTGTCGCCGCCGGAGCCGGATCCGCCGGAGCAGGCGGTGGCGGCGAGGACCAGGGTGGCGGCCAGGGCGGTGGCCGCGGTGCGGCGTCTGATGGGCATGCCGGTGACCCTCTCGGGTGGGAATGGGCGTGGATGGGTCGGTTCTGTGGTGAAGTAGCCTGACCAGAGGCTTACTTCAAGGCGTGATTTAACGTCCGAGGAAAGCTTCCGTCAAGGGTTCGGGCAACGGTAGATTCGGGTCAGGAGGGAGATCCCATGACCGCGCAAGGCAAGAAGACGGTGCGTGACCTGCGCAGAGGAAGCCGGTCGACGCTGCTGCGGCGGCTGTACTTCGACGGGCCGCTGAGCCGCCAGGAACTCGGCACGCTCACGGGGCTGAGCGCCGGATCGGTCAGCAACGTGACGGGCGAGCTGCTCGCGGACGGGCTGATCGAGGAGTGCGGCTCGGTGGAGTCGGACGGCGGCCGGCCCCGGATCATGCTGCAGGTCGCCCCCGGGCGGGCCCATCTGGTCGGGGTGGACGTCGGGGAGACGCAGGTCCGGGTGGCCCTGTTCGACCTGGCCCGCACCGAGCTGGCCGCCAGCGACCGGCCGCTGTCGGACTGCGGGCACGACGTGGACCACGTGGTGGAGCTGATCCTCGCCGGGCTGGCCGAGGTGCTGGAGCGCACCGGCACCGACCCGGCGAGCGTCCTCGGCGTCGGCATCGGCGTGCCGGGCATCGTCGAGCAGGGGGATCCGGCCTCGGACGGCCTCGGCATCGTCGTGCACGGCCAGACCGTCGGCTGGGACGCCGTCCCGCTGGGCCGGCTGCTGCGGGCCGGTACCGACCTGCCGCTGTTCGTGGACAACGGCGCCAAGACGCTCGGCCAGGCCGAGATGTGGTTCGGGGCCGGGCGCGGGGTGCGGCACGCGGTGATCGCCCTGTTCGGCTCCGGGGTCGGCGCCTGCGTGGTCGCCGACGGCGCCCGGTTCCGCGGCGCGACCAGCAGTGCGGGGGAGTGGGGCCACACCAAGGTGCACGTCGGCGGACGCCGCTGCCGGTGCGGGGCCCGCGGCTGCCTGGAGGCGTACGTCGGGGCCGAGGCGCTGCTGGAGCGCTGGGCGGCGGCGCCGTCCGGCGGCGGTGAGAAGGCCGGGATCGCCGCCCTGCTGGCGGCCGCCGAGGCGGGCGAAGCCGCCGCCGCCGACCTGCTCGCCGAGGCCGCGGAGTACCTCGGCGCGGCCATCGCCGACCTGGTCAACCTGTTCAACCCCGAGCGGATCGTGATCGGCGGCTGGGCCGGCCTGCTGCTGGGCCCCCGGCTGCTGCCGGCGATCCGGACGGCGGCCACCGCGTACGCGCTGCGCTTCCCGCGGGAGCAGACCTCGATCGTGCTCGGCACACTCGGGCCTGAGGCGGTCACGGTGGGTGCCGCGACCCTCCCGCTGACCGAGTTCCTGGAGTCCGGCGGGGAGCCCCCGCGCCGGTCCGCCGACCGGCCGCGGGCACTGCCCACCGGCCGGTCCTGACCCTCAGGTCTCGCCAACTTGCCTCCATCAGGCCTAGTTCACGGCGTGAGGAAAGTCTGCGCGAAGGGTTGACACTGCGGATCGCCAGCCCCGAGACTCCCGGTCGGGGGCGCTCCCCGGGTCGGGCCGGGTCAGGCCCTGCCAGGGCCCGGCGGATGCCCCGTCACGACTCCGGCACCGCCCCACCCCGGCGGTCCCGCGCCGCGCCGACTCCCCAACCGTCGGCCGGCGCGGACCGGTGGCTCGTCGTCCCCCCCCACCACCCGGCGCCTGCGCTGTGCCGGGTGCGGACACGTGGTGCGCCCCCGCTCCCACCCATCCCCCACCGCAGGAGAAGCCCATGAGGCTCGCTTCAGCACGCCCCCGCAGGGCACCGGCCGCACTGCTCGGCCTGGCCCTGCTCTCCGGCACCGCCCTGGCTCTGCCCGGGCCGGTCGCCCACGCCGCCGACACCCTGATCTCCCAGGGCCGGCCGGTCGCCGCCTCGTCCACCGAGAACGGCGGCACCCCGGCCGCCGCCGCGGTGGACGGCGACACCGGGACCCGCTGGTCCTCCGCCGCGAGCGACCGGCAGTGGCTCCAGATCGACCTCGGCGCCGCCGCCGACCTCACCAAGGTCGTGCTCAACTGGGAGGCCGCGTACGGGCGTTCGTACCAGATCCAGGCCTCCGACGACGGCGCGAACTGGCGGACGCTGTACACCGCCGCGAACGGCGCAGGCGGCACCGAGACGCTCGCCGTCAGCGGCCGCGGCCGCTACGTCCGGATGAACGGGCTCACCCGGGGCGCCGGATACGGCTACTCGCTCTGGGAGTTCCAGGTCTTCGGCGCCTTCGCCCCGGCCGGCTCCGACTGCGGTACCGCGAACGCCGCCCAGGGCCGGCCGGCCACCGCCTCCTCCACCGAGAACGCCGGTACGCCGGCCGCCGCCGCGGTGGACGGCGACACCGGGACCCGCTGGTCCTCCGCCGCGAGCGACCAGCAGTGGCTCCAGGTCGACCTCGGCGCCGTCCGCCCGCTCTGCCGGGTGGTGCTCGACTGGGAGGCCGCGTACGGGCGTTCGTACCAGATCCAGGTATCCGACGACGGCGCGAACTGGCGGACGCTGGCCGCTACCGCGACCGGCGCCGGCGGCACCGAGACGCTCGCCGTCAGCGGCAGCGGCCGCTACGTCCGGATGAACGGCACCGCGCGCGGCACCGCCTGGGGGTACTCGCTCTGGGAGTTCCGGGTGAACACCGCCGACGGGCCGAGCGTGCCGCCGGTGCAGGGCGGCGGCGACCTCGGGCCCAACGTCCTGGTCTTCGACCCCGCCACCCCCGGCATCCAGGCCAAGGTCGACGAGGTCTTCGCCAAGCAGGAGTCCAACCAGTTCGGCGACGCCCGCTACGCACTGCTCTTCAAGCCCGGGAGCTACCAGAACCTCAACGTCCAACTCGGCTTCTACACCTCGGTCGCCGGGCTCGGACTGAAGCCCGACGACACCCTCCTCAACGGCGACGTGACGGTCGACGCCGGCTGGTTCAACGGCAACGCCACGCAGAACTTCTGGCGCTCCGCCGAGAACCTGGCGCTGAACCCGGTCAGCGGCACCGACCGCTGGGCCGTCGCCCAGGCCGCCCCGTTCCGCCGGATGCACGTCAAGGGCGGTCTCAACCTCGCGCCCGCGGGCTACGGTTGGGCCAGCGGCGGCTACATCGCCGACAGCCGGATCGACGGGAGCGTCGGCAACTACTCCCAGCAGCAGTGGTACACCCGGGACAGCGCCGTCGGCGGCTTCTCCAACGGCGTCTGGAACCAGACCTTCTCCGGCGTCCAGGGCGCCCCGGCGCAGTCCTTCCCCGACCCGCCCTACACCACGCTGGACACCACCCCGGTCTCCCGTGAGAAGCCCTTCCTCTACCTGGACGGCAACGACTACAAGGTGTTCGTCCCGGCCAAGCGGACCAACGCCCGCGGGGTCTCCTGGGACGGCACCCCGCAGGGCTCCTCGCTGCCGCTCGACCGCTTCTACCTGGTCAAGCCCGGTGCCGCCGCGGCGACGATCAACGCGGCCCTCGCCCAGGGCCTCAACCTGCTCTTCACCCCCGGCGTCTACCACGTCGACCGGCCGATCGAGGTCACCCGGCCCGACACCGTGGTGCTCGGCCTGGGCCTGGCGACCGTCGTCCCCGACAACGGGGTGACGGCGATCAAGGTGGCCGACGTGGACGGCGTCAAGCTGGCCGGACTGCTGGTGGACGCCGGCCCGGTCAGGTCCGCCGCCCTGGTGCAGGTCGGCCCGGACGGCTCCGGCGCCGACCACTCCGCCGACCCGACCAGCCTCCAGGACGTCTTCATCCGGGTCGGCGGGGCCGGCCCCGGCTCCACCACCGCGGGCGTCGTGGTCAACAGCGACGACGTGCTGATCGACCACACCTGGATCTGGCGCGCCGACCACGGGGCCGGCGTCGGCTGGGACGCCAACCCCGCCGACTACGGCCTGGTGGTGCGCGGGGACGACGTGCTCGGCACCGGCCTGTTCGTCGAGCACTTCAAGAAGTACGACGTCGAGTGGTCCGGCGAGCGCGGCCGGACGGTCTTCTTCCAGAACGAGAAGGCCTACGACGCCCCGAACCAGGCCGCCGTGCAGAACGGCCCGACCAAGGGCTTCGCCGCCTACAAGGTCGACGACTCGGTGACGGTGCACGAGGGGTGGGGCCTGGGCAGCTACTGCTACTTCAACGTGGACCCGACGATCCGGATGGACCACGGCTTCGAGGCCCCCGTCCGGCCGGGCGTGCGGTTCCACGACCTGCTGGTCGTCTCGCTCGGCGGCCAGGGCCAGTATGAACACGTCGTGAACTCCACCGGGGCCGCGACCTCGGGTACCGGCACCACCCCGTCGACGGTGGTCTCCTTCCCCTGACCTCCCCCGGACCGCTCCGAACGCGGCGCGGCCCGGCCCCGACGGGCCGGGCCGCGCCCGGCGGCGAACGTGCCCCGTACGGAAGTTGGACGGCTGTTGACCCCCGCGCGACCTGCTGATTCACACCCCGGACCGGGCGGGGCGGTCACCTGGCCACCGGTCGGGCGCAGCCCCGGCGGGAGGTGTTCCACCGCTCGGGCAGCGGCGTTAATGGTCTATACCAATGAGGTACTGTGACCGCCGGAGCTGTCAGAAACGCGGCTGTGGGGGCCTCATGACCGTCCAACACCTTCCTCAACCTCCTTCCGATCAGGAGCTCTATTGGTATTTCGGGCCGCAGCGCCGCTGGGTGCTGATCTGCACCTCGCTCGCCTTCGTCTTCACCGCGGCCACCATGTTCACCTTCTCGCTGCGGACCCCGGCCCTGTGGGGCTTCCTCGCCGTCCTCGGCCTCAACGTCGTCGCCCTGGCACTGTCCTCGGTCAACAGCCTGCGCCAGCGCCGGCTGACCAGGCAGTCGCACGAGGTCCTGGTCAACGCCTGGAACCCCGGCAGGCTGCCGACCGTCGACCTGTACCTGCCGACCTGCGGTGAACCGCTCGACGTCCTGGAGAACGCCTACCGGGCGGTCCGGGAGCTCGACTGGCCGGATGCCCTGACCGTCTGGGTCCTGGACGACGCCGACCGCGCCGAGGTCGCCGAACTGGCGGCCGCGCACGGCTACGAGTACGTCGTCCGCCCCGACCGCGGGCACCTCAAGAAGGCCGGCAACCTCAACCACGCGCTCACCCTGAGCAGCGCGGAGTACATCGCCATCCTGGACGCCGACTTCGCGCCGCGCCGGGACTTCCTGCGCCACCTCGTGCCGTACCTCGCCGATCCCCGGATCGGCATCGTGCAGAGCCCGCAGTGCTTCGACACCGACGAGTCGATGGACTGGATCCAGCGCGCCGCCGGCTCCGCCCAGGAGTGGTTCTTCCGATGGATCCAGCCCTCCCGGGACGCCAGCGACGCGGCCATCTGCTGCGGGAGCAACGCGGTCTACCGGCGCTCGGCCATCGACGCGGCCGGCGGCTTCGCCCGGCTCGACCACAGCGAGGACCTGTTCACCGGCCTCGGCCTCTACGCCCAGGGGTACCGGACGCTCTACGTCCCGGTCCTGGTCGCCAAGGGCACCTCGCCCGACAACCTGGCCTCCTTCGTCAACCAGCAGTACCGCTGGGCGATGGGCAACCTGCACCTGCTCGGCTCGCCCGTGCTCAAGCAGATCCGGGCGCCCTGGCGGATGCGGCTCTGCTTCTACGAGGGCATCGTCGGCTACCTGGCCGCCTCGGTGAACCTCTTCGTGGCCCCGCTGCCACCGCTGGTGATGATGTTCTGGTACCCGGAGCAGATCCGGCCCTGGCACGTCCTGCCGCTGCTCGCACCGCTCTGGCTGTGGCACGTCCTGCTGCCCCGGATCAGCCGGACCCGCTGGCGGATCGAGGTGATCCGCTCGAACGTCCTGATGAGCGTGGCCGCCGCAGCCGCCTTCTGGCACACCCTGCGCGGCCGCAGCGCGGCCTGGGTGCCCACCGGCGCAGGGCGGGCGAAGCCCGGCGGCCTGGCCCGCCGGGTGGTCCTGGTCTCGCTCGGCTGGCTCTGCCTCTCCATCGGCGCGGCCGCCGCCGGGCTCGCCCTGGCCGTCGTCCGCAGCGGCTGGGGGCACACCTGGGGCCTCGGCCTCTACCTCGCCGTCCAGTGCCAGGTCGGCCTCCCGCTGGTCCGCGACCTGATCGGCGAGCTCCGGCCCGCCCGGGCGCACCGCGCCGCCCTCGCGGCCGGCCCGGGCGCTGCCACCGGCCCGGACGGCACCGCTCGCCCGGACGGCACCGCCGATCCGAACCGCGCCGCCGTACCGGCCCGACGCCGGCTCGGGCTTCCGGCCCTGCGCCCGACCGGCCCCGGCATGCTGCCCAGGCGCTGGCCCGAAGCGCTGGCCGCCACCGCCACACTCGTGCTCACCGCTCTGCTTGCCTCCGGCTGGGTCAGCCCGATGCTGCCCTGGCTGGGGTGAAAGGTCATCACACCGATGTCTTCGACCACGGCGACGGACCTCAGTCCGGAGTCCTACACCATTCCCGGCCCGCCACCCGGCGGCCCCGGCTCCCGAAGGTCCGGCACCCCGGGGCCGACGCCCCGCTCCGCCGGATTCCGCCCCGACATCGAGGGCCTGCGCGCGGTGGCGGTCCTCGCGGTCCTCGCCTTCCACGCCTCCCTCCCCGGCCTGGCCGGCGGATTCGTCGGCGTGGACGTCTTCCTCGTCATCTCCGGCTACCTGATCACCGGACTCCTGGTGCGCGAGGCGGTCACCACCGGCCGGATCCGGCTCGGGGAGTTCTTCTCCCGCCGGGCGCGGCGACTGCTGCCCTCCGCCGCGGTCGTGCTCGGCGCGGTCGCACTGGCCGGCGCATGGCTCACCGTCCCGCTGCGCCGCGCCGACCTGGAGTACGACGTCCTCGCCGCGGCCCTTTCCGTGGCCAACTGGCGCTTCGTCGCCCAGCAGACCGACTACCTCGCGGCCGGCCGGGATCCAAGCCCGCTGCTGCACTTCTGGTCGCTCGCCGTCGAGGAGCAGTTCTACCTCTTCTGGGCGCCGCTGCTCGCGGTGCTGGTCTTCCTCGCGGCCCGCGCCGCCCGCCGCGGCGCGGCCGTGCGCTCGGTGGCGGCCGCCGTCGCCGGGGCGGCGACCCTCGGCTCCTTCGCCCTGTCGCTGCACTGGACGCAAGGCTCCGTCTCGCTCGCCTACCTCGGCACGCCCTCCCGGGTCTGGCAGTTCGGGGTGGGGGCACTGCTCGCCCTGCTGCCCTGGCACCGACTGCCCGGACCGCGCGCACTGCGGGTGCTCACCGGCTGGGCCGGGCTGGGGGCGATCGCCTGGTGCATCCTCCGGTACGACGCCACCACCCCCTACCCCGGGTACGCGGCGCTCGTCCCGACACTCGGCGCCGCCGCCGTCATCCTGGCGGGCACACCCGACCGCAGCGGCGCCGGCCGGGCGCCCGGCACCGGCCTCGGCGCGGACCGGCTGCTGGGCCTGCGCGCCCCGCGGGCGATCGGCCGGCTCTCCTACAACCTCTACCTCTGGCACTGGCCGATCCTCGTCCTCGCCGAGGCCCGGCTCGGAGCCCTCGGCTGGCCGGCCAAGGCGGCGCTCACCGTGGCCGCCGCACTGCCCGCCGCGGCGGTGCTGCGCTGGATCGAGCAGCCGCTGCGCCGCAACCGGACGGTCTCCGAACTCCCCAGGCGGGGGCTTTCGCTGGGGGTCGCCGCAGTGATCATCCCGGTGGTGCTCGCGCTGGTCGTCGGCACCGGGACCTTGCGGCTGCTCGGCCCGGCCGCCCCCGTCGACCTGCTCGGACTGCCGCCCGGCTCGCCCGACGGCACCTCCCTGCTGGCGCGCACCGCCACCCCGCTCAAGGGCGGCCCGGTGGTCCCGGACGCCGTCCAGGCCCGCAAGGACTTCCCGCCCGACGGCGAGTGCGAGGTGGCGCCGAGCGCCACCACCAGCCCGGCCTGCCTGTTCGGCGAGACCGGAAGCCTGGACCGGATCGTCCTGCTCGGCGACTCGCACGCAGGCCAGTGGTTCTCGCCGCTACTGGCCATCGCGGCCGGGCGCCACTGGGCCCTGGAGGAGCTGGTCAAGCAGGGCTGCCCGCTGCCCGAACTCACCGTGGTCAACCCGCAGTTGGGCCGCACCTACCGGGAGTGCGACAGCTGGCGGGCGAACAGCCTGGCCCGGCTCCAGCAGGGGCCGAAACCCAAGCTGATCGTGGTCTCCTCGCTCAACCGCTACACGGACGACCAGGACCTCCTGCTCCAGGCCTGGGAGAGGACCCTGGCACCGCTGCGCGCGATGGGCGTGCCGATCGTCTACCTCCAGGACACCCCGATCCCGGGGACGGACATCCCGGCCTGCGTCTCCGGACACACCGACGACCCGGCGGCCTGCGCGTTCACCCGGGACGGCGCCCAGTGGCCGGACCCGCTCGCCGGGGCGATCGCGGCCGGCCGGGTGCCCGGCGTCCGGTCCGTCGAGGTGAACTCGGTGCTCTGCCCGGGGGCGGGGCGCACCTGCCCGGCGGTCCTGGAGCGGATCCTGCTCTACCGCGACGACGCGCACCTGACCAACGTCGCGGCCGTCGTCCTCACCCCGAGGCTCGAACGGCTGCTCACCGAGGCCGGGCTGGTGCCCGCCGTCGCACCGGCCGGCTCGGCCGCGGGTGGTGCTGCCGGTGCTGCTGGGGGCCTTTCAGCGGGGCCGGACGGCTGGACGCCCGTCCTGCGGGACGACTTCGACGGTCCCGGCGGCAGCCGGCCCTCCGCCGCGCACTGGCAGTACGACCTGGGCACCTGCTACCCGGGCTGCCCGGCCGCCCAGTGGGGCACCGGGGAGATCGAGACGATGACCGACTCGACCGCCAACGTCCGCCTCGACGGCAAGGGCGCCCTGGAGATCGTGCCCACCCTGGAGAACGGCCGCTGG
Source organism: Kitasatospora sp. NPDC048239 (assembly GCF_043202015.1). Lineage (NCBI taxonomy): Bacteria > Bacillati > Actinomycetota > Actinomycetes > Kitasatosporales > Streptomycetaceae > Kitasatospora > Kitasatospora sp. NPDC048239. The sequence continues at coordinate 482,803 of NZ_JBICZP010000006.1, forward strand.
AGCTCGGGCCGGATCGAGTCCCGCCGGTCGGACCTCGCGCCCCCGCCGGGCGGGGTGATGCGGATCGAGGCCTCGATCGCCCTGCCCGACGTCACCGGGCCGGCGGCCGCGGGCTACTGGCCGGCCTTCTGGACCCTCGGGTCCGGGCTGCGCGACGGCTACACCGGGTGGCCGGCGATCGGCGAGCTCGACGTGATGGAGAATGTCAACGGCCGCGACTCCGTCTTCGGCACGATGCACTGCGGCACCCTGGACGGCGGCCCCTGCCAGGAGCCCAAGGGCCTCGGCTCGGGAGACCGGGCGTGCCAGGACTGCCGGACGGGCTTCCACTCCTACGCGGTGGAGGTCGATCTGACGGCCGGCGCCGAGCAGGTGCGCTGGTACCTCGACGGGCGCGAGTACCACCGGGTGACGGCGGCCCAGATGGACGCCGCGACCTGGGACCGGGCCGTGCACCACGGGCTGTTCCTGATCCTGAACGTGGCCGTGGGCGGCAACCTGCCCGCCGCGCTCGGCGGCGTCCCGGGCCCGGCCACCGAACCGGGGCACCCGATGCGGGTCGACTACGTCGCGGTCTCGACCCGGGGAGGCGCCCACTCCTGACGCCGGCGGCTGTCGGCGCCGGCCGGTCGCGGTGCCGTCCGATGGCTGTGTCGTCCGATCGTGGTGCCCTCCGGGCCAGGGAGCGCAGTCCGCTCCCGGGCCCGGAGGCGTTCCGGGGTGTTCCGGTGCCGGGAGCGGCTGCACCCGGATCCGGCGTTCGGGTGGCCCGCGGCCGGTCGGACGGGCCGCCACGGCCGTGCCTGCGCCCTGTCGTTGCGGCAGGGCCTAGCGTGGGCGGGTTGCCGCAGACCGAGTTGCCGCAGGCAGAGAGACTGGAGCCGCCCGATGACCCTCCGTTCTTCCCGTTCATGGCGGACCGCTCTCGCGGTCGGCGCGGCGGCCGGGCTGCTGCTCGGCGCCACCGGCTGTTCCAGCGGCGGGGGCGGATCGTCCGCCTCCTCCGGGGCCGCGGCCGTCTCGTCCATCGCCTCGGCCGCTTCGTCCCTCGCCTCGTCCGCGGCCTCGGCCGCCTCGTCGGCCGCTTCTTCCGCGGCCTCGGCCGGGGCCTCCGCCTCGGCGTCCGCGTCGGGATCCGCCTCCCCCTCCTCGGGCAAGGTGGTGGTGACGATCAAGAACTTCGCCTTCCACCCCGACAACTTCACGGTGGCGCCCGGGACGGCCATCACCGTCACCAACCAGGACGACACCGGGCACACGCTGACCGCCACCACGCCCGGCCGCGAGTTCGACACCGGCCTGCTCTCGGCGGGGGAGTCGACGACGATCACCGCACCGTCCGGCCCCGGCCCGTACGCGTACCACTGCGACGTCCACCCGAACATGACGGGGACGCTCGTGGTGGCGTGACCGGACCGGACCGGCTACCGGGCCGTACCCCTGCCGAACGGCGGGGGTGCGGCCCTGCCGTTCGAGGGGGGAACGGGGCGTCGACTCCCGCCGAAGGCCGGGCTTGGCGGCTGCCCGGATTCACCTGATGTCTCATCAATTCTCGCTACTGAACTGCTAGTTGATGTACACAAGCCATCGCTGAGGCTGTTTGCATGTCTTCGACAAACTAATTCCTCATCAGTAACATGACGCCCGCGGCCACTCGCGCCGCCTTCGCGTCCCCTGATCACGAGCGGTCGTGTCCTCGTCCGCCGCTCCGGAAGAGTCTTGTTGAAGAGCTCCATAGGCACGGCCGTCCGCCCTGCCCTCGTCTCCCTGCTGCTGCTCGGCGCCGCCGCCTGCGGGCCGGACTCCGGTGCGCCGCAGGCTGCTTCGGCCGCCGTCGATGCGGTCGCCCCGGCCGTCCCGGCCGCCGCCTCCCCGGCGGGGGCCCCGACGGCCCGGTCGGGTGCCGGCGCGCCGCGCGCCGCCTCGACGCCGACCACCGCCCCGCCCGCGTCCCAGCGTCCCGCGGCGGGCACCCTGCCGGTGGCGGCGGCCCAGCCCGGCGTCCAGCAGGTCGCCATCGGGACCCCGGGGAAGGAAGGTGCCGCCGTCTCCTCCGCGGCGAGCGCCCTGCAGCTGGCCGCCTACGACCCGGTCAAGGGCACGGCGGTGCTGTCCGGGGCCCCCGTGTCCCCGGCGCCGGCCCAGGCCTCCTCGCCCACGACGGTGCCCACCGCGCCGCCCGCCGCGCCGCCCACGACGGTGCCCGCATCGACACCCGCGTCGCCGTCCGCGCCGTCCTCCGGCGTCCCGGCCGCGCCCCCGCCGGCCGGGCAGGTCGCGGCCGTCAAGCCCGGCCAGCTGATCGCCAGCCCGCCGACGGCCGCCGCCCCCCAGGGCGCGCTGGTCGCGGTGACCGAGGTGCGCCCCGGCGCCGGCGACACCGTCGGCATCTCGACCCGGCCGGCGACCCTGGCCGAGCTGCTGGGCGGCGCCGAGGCGGACGGCCAGGTCGCCGTCGACCCGCAGGCCATCAGGGTGACGCCGCTGGTCAAGGACCTCAAGGCCACCGTGGGCCGGGAGAACGGCACCACCCGGGCCGACGCCTCCGGCACCCTGGAGGTCGACGTCAAGGCGCCGATCCCGCTGCCCGACGGCGCGAGCGCCGACGCGTCCGGATCCCTGCAGCTGCACCCGGCCGTCCACTTCGCCTATCACGGCGCCGGCGTCGGCAGCCCGCGCACCGCGTCGATCGGCTTCGACCTCGGGGCCCACGCCCAGTGGAAGGTCACCGGCGACCTCGGCCGCGCCACCGGCACCCCGGTGCGCCTGCCGTTCGCCAAGCTCCAGGCGAGCCCCGTCCTGACGGTCGCGGGCCTGCCGGTCGTGGTCAACCTCGGGCTGACCTGCTACCTGGAGATCAGCGCCGACGGCAAGGTCCACCTGGAGGCCGAACAGGAGGTCACCGGCGCCTGGAGCGTCCGGGCCGACTACGCGGGCGACCGCGGCTGGAGCCCGGTCACCGACGCCGGCAACACCACGGTCTCCCCGGTCCGACTGCGGCTCTCGGGCAAGGCTGCGGTACGCGCCGGCCTGGGCGCCGAGGTGAGCGTCGGCCTGTACGACACGGTCGGCGTGGAGGCGACGCTGGCGCCGTACCTGCGCGGCCAGGTCGACGGCTCGATCGCGGTCGACACCTCAGGCAACCCGCCGCAGGTGCAGGGGAGTTGGGGTCTCTTCGGCGGAATCGACCTGAACGGCTCGCTGTTGGCGCACCTGAAGGTCTTCGGGACGCCGCTCGTGGAGGGAAGGCTCCCGCTGCCGTCGTTCCACCGGGAGTGGCCGCTGCTGACCGGCGCACTGCCCTCGCCCCGTCCGACGGGCTGATCCGCGGCGGCACATGCGGCACGAACCCCGGGCCGGCTCCACCGGACCGGGGTTCGCTGCGCTCACCCCCCGGGTCGCCCGGGCGTCGTTCGCTTTCGATGAGTTGGTAACAACCCGTCAAGGCCTCTTGCTGGCAGTAGTGGTGGCCAGTTGAGTGGAGCCCGTCACGCGGGGCCCGTGCGTGACATTCGACCGGTTGTTTTCCGATGGGGGAGGAGTTCCGGACATGACCGCACCGGGACCGAACGGCGGGTTCAGCGTGAACACGCAGGCGCTCAACAGCGCCCAGACGGCACTGAACGGCATGGCGCTCGACAGCGCGAACATCGGTGTGCTTGCGAACGAGTCCACCGAGACCGCGGCCCAGGGGCACCGGGGGTGGGACACCGCGGCGGCGCTGCGCGCCTCCCTGACCGAGTGGCACGAACAGGTGGAGGCACTGACCGCGCGGCTGCACAAGAACAGTGCGGCCATGCAGCAGACCTCGCTCAACTACCAGTCCACCGACGGCTTCCTGGCCGACCCCTTCAAGGCGAGGTGAGCACCGTGCTCGGATACGAGGACGTCCTCAACGCAAAGCCCGAAACCCTCTCCGCCGCCGCCGTGCAGTGGCGCGCCATGGCCGAGCGCTTCCGCGCCATGGAGGGGACGATGGACCGCGACGTGCTCGCGGTGACCGGCACAGGGTGGAACGGGCCGGTGTCCTTCCTGGCCTCCATCGAACTGCAGGGCACCAAGAGCCAGATCGTCGCCGCGCAGGTCGAGGCGAGGGCCATGGCCTCCCTGCTCGACGACGCGGCCGCGGACTTCGCGGCCGCGCAGAAGCAGGTCCGGGACGCCGCCGACGGGGCCGTGAAGGCGGACCTCAAGGTCACCGGTACGGGCGTCGTGGTGTTCGACATCGGCGTCTTCGACCCGCAGACCCGGAACGCGATCCAGCACGACCCCGGGGCGTCGCGGGAGTACCAGGAGGCCGCCGCCAAGTGGAGCGCCGCCATCCAGGCCGGGATGCAGCGCGCCACCGACGCCGACCAGCGGGCGTCACGCGCCCTGCGCAGCGCCTCCAAGGCCGGCAGTGTCGAGAACTCCTTCAACAAGGACGCCATCGGCGGCGGCGACGCGGCCGACGCCCAGCGGGCCGCGGCCCTCGCCACCCGGATCGACGGCCTCAACGCGGACGAGCTGCAGCAGCTGCAGAACCTGATGCGGGCCAACGCCGACAGCCCGCAGTTCTCGCAGACGCTGCTCGACAAGCTCGGCACCGACGGCACCCTCAAACTCGCCGAGCACCTGAACGACCCCGGCAAGGACGGCGCCAAGAAGGCCGCGTACGCCGCTCTGCAGACCGACCTGACCCGCTCGTTGGCCTCCGCCACCCAGGACACCAACAGCGAGTTCTACCGCAGGTGGCGGGAGGGGATGAAGAAGGCCGGGACGAAGAACTTCGGCCCCAACACCGACCCGGTCTACGGCTACCAGATCCTCGGCACCCTGATGAGCAAGGGAGACGCCAAGTACTCGACCGGCTTCCTCACCAACCTCGCCGACGACATCGTCGAGGTCGAGAAACACGACAAGAACCCGTGGGGCTACAAGGCCTCCCACGACGGCACCTCGCTGGGCGCCGACCCGCTGGACGAGGTGCTCGGGGTGATGGGCCGCCAACCCGAGGCGGCGACGTCCTACCTGGACCCGGGCGCGGACGGTTCCAACAAGCGGCTGAACTACCTGCTGAAGGACCGGGACTGGCCCGAGGGCTGGCTCTCCGCCTACGGCCCTGTCAAGGTGCCGGACCCGCTCGCCCGGAGCGGTCTGGCCGCCGCCCTGGAGGCCGCCTCCACCGGCGAGCGGGCCGGCGCCCCCCACGACGGGAGGCACACCGAGGCCGAGGCCCGCATCATGCACGACACCATCGTCACCCTGGACGAGGACCACGGCGGCGACGACCTCAAGGGCCCGCTGCGCCGGCCGCTGGCCAACGCACTCGCCGACTACGTCGGTGACACCCACGAGCTGCTCACCGGCCGCAACGACCTCTACAACGGCCACACCGGGCACGACTCGGTCTGGAAGGACGGCGACACCGTCCGGATGGCCGTCGGCCAGGACAGCCTGGTGCGCCTCATGCGCGGGGTCTCCGAGGACCCGGACGGCTACGGCACCCTGCACCAGGCCGAGACGGCGAAGGTCGCCCAGGAGCTCTCGGCCCTCGGGCCCAACGCCACCCATGACCAGCTGAAGGACGTGCTGGGCAAGGGCGCGGCCGGGCTCGGCGCCTACGACGCGATCCGGGCCGACATCGAGATGGACAAGCGCGACGACAAGAACGCCCAGGCCGACTGGAAGGCCAAGGCGCTCTACCACGTCATCGGTGCCCCGGTCACCGGGATCACGTGGGTCGGGGACAGCGCGCAGCGCATGGTCGACGTCTGGACGTACGCGGCCAGCCTCGACGTCAAGGACCACAACAACAGCGAGGCCAACGCCAAGATCTCGGACGTCTACCTGGGTGCCAACCGCGAGATGTCCGACCTGGTCGGCATCTGGGCGCGGGACCACGGCCGGAGCCCGGACAGCGCGGAGATCAACGCGCTCCAGGACGACATGCTCAACAACCGCAACCGCAGCAACGACGTCGCCAGACACTACCTCGGGCGGGACAACGCCTGACGCCGCACGGGTTCCGCTCCCGCCACCGGGTTCCCGGTGACGGGAGCGGCGTCAGCCGGCGTCCTCGGAGGACTCCTCGGCCCGGCGCTCCGCGGCGCGGACCTGTTCGGCGAACTCGTCGGCCACGAGGCGCTCCACCGTCGCCCCGAAACGCGCGGCCAGTTGGTCGGCCGGCTCCGGGGAGGACTCCCTGATGTCCAGGACCAGCAGCGACGCCCCGTCCGGCACCCGGGCCGACAGCACGATCAGCCCGGCCCCGTCGGCCGTCGTCCGGCCCTCCTCGGCGGCGTTGCCGAGGGCGGCCCCGGCGGCGAAGCCCAGCAGCATCCCGAGCGGGCCGCCCAGCAGCCCGACCAGGCCGCCGACCACGCCGGAGCCCACCGTGGCCACGCCCGCCCCCCGGGTGTAGCCCTCCCGCACCTCCAGCAGGCCGTCGGCGGATCGCTCCAGTACGGCGCTCTGCCGGATGCCCGGCAGGTGCTCGGCCTCCTCGAAGGCGCGGTGGCAGTCCTCGCCGCCCTCGAAGGTGAGCAGAACGACATGGTGCTGGTGGTCGGTCATCGCACTCCGATCGGGTCGGGCTCGCCGTGGACCTTCATCCTGGTCGCGGCCGAGCGGGGGTGCCACTCAGAGCCGCCCCCCGGCTGCCCCGGGAGGAGCGTCCGAAACCTTCCGTCCTGTTCGACCGGTCGGCGCCGTCCGGATTCCGGTCGCATGCGTCCCGGCGGACGCGCAGCCCGCCCGGCGGCCGAGGCGCAGGCCCGGGGCCGGTCGGCGGGCCGCAGGAGCCCCGGACCGGGCCGGGCCGGCGGCCGGATCCTGGCCGGAACCCGGCCGCGGCCGCGGCACGACCCTGGTGTGGCGGATGGTGCGCTGGGAGGATCCGCACGTTCATGTCGGATTCGACTCCTCAGGAGGCACCATGCTGCCCACGGCAGACCAGGTCCGCGCGCTCAAGGACGAGGACTTCCGCCTGACCCTCGGCCAGGGCCACCAGCTGCACCCGGCCGGCGACCCGGCGGGCGAGGTCTACGTCACGGCCGCGATCCAGAACAGCACCTGCGGCTCGCAGTCCAGCTGCGGCCGGCTCTGTAGCTTCTGAGCCGTCACCGCCGCCAACCACGCGGTGTGTCCCCGGGCGCCTCGGCCCGGGGGCGCACCGCGCCCGGGCCCGCCCGCCCCGGCCGGGTCCACGAAACGAAAGAGGTGGCACCGGCCGTGCTCGACGCGTCCGAATTCCGGCGGGCCTCGGCCCGGGCCGTACCGCTCGGCCGACGCGGCCGGGCCGCGCAGGGCGCCGCGCCCGACCCCGCCACTGCCGAGCGGGCCGAGCGCGTCCTGCACCGCTGGCGGGGCCAGGCGCCGTTCGACCAGGACGACTGGTTCGAGCGCCGGCTCGCCGCCGACGGCCTCACCGCCGACGCCCTGCGCGCCCTGCTCGCCGAACCGCCCGAGGCACTGGCCGAACGCCTCGGTGCGCCCGAGCCCTGGGCCGAACGGCTCGCCGCCGCCTACGAGGCGCCCGCCGCCGCGGACGGGCTGGAGCTCGCTGCGGACGGGCTGGAGCTCGCCGCGGAGAACGCCTTCGCCGCGATCGCCGCCCCGCTGCTGGCCGCCGCCCGGGACGGCCTGCGGGCCGGACTCACGGAACTCCACGCCGCCGACCCCGGCGCCGCCGCCCTGGGCACCCCCGAGGAGCTCACCGCCCTGCTCGTCCCGGCGCTCACCGCCGCCGCGCACACGCTGGCCGTCCGCACCGTGATCACCGAGCTCCACATCGACCGCCTCACCGGCCGGCTGACCGGCGACACCCCCGAACAGCGCTACCAGTCCTTCCTGGACCGGATCAGCGCGCCCGAGCAGGCGCTCCGCCTCCTCACCGAGTACCCGGTCCTGGCCCGCCGCCTCGCCGTGGCCGCCGAGCAGTGGACCGCCACCAACCTCACCCTGCTGCGCCGCCTCGCCGCCGACCTCCCCGAGCTCTCCCGGGTCTTCGCCGCCGGCCGCCCGCTCGGCCGGATCACCGAACTCGCCACCGGCCTCGGGGACTCCCACCGCGGCGGTGCCACGGTCTGCGGCCTGCGCTTCGAGCACGGCACCCGGATCGTCTACAAGCCCCGCCCGTTCGGCGTCGAACTCCACTACCGCCGACTGCTGCAGTGGCTCAACGCCCGACTGCGGCTGCCCCTGCTCGACCCGGACCACCTGGCCGGCGACGGCTACGGCTGGGCCGCCCACATCACCGCCGAACCCGCCCGCAACCAGGGCGAGTTGCGGGACTTCCACCACCGGGCCGGCTCGCTCGCGGCGCTCCTGTACGTCCTGGACGCGGTCGACTGCCACGCCCAGAACCTGCTCGCCGTCCGCGACCAGCCCGTCCTGATCGACCTGGAGGCGCTGCTCCACCCGGACCTGCGCGAACCCTCCAAGGACCTCTCCGAGTCCGAACGCCTGGCCCGCCACCAGGCCCGCCACTCGGTACTCCGCTCCGGCCTGCTCCCCGAACGGATGTGGGACGAGGAGGGCAACGGCGGCACCGACCTGTCGGCCCTCGGCTGGGACCCGGACAGCCTGCCGCCGCGCGCCGCGCCCGTCCTGGTCGGCCTGGGCACCGACGAACTGCGCATCGAGTACCGGCGGATGCCCGTCGAAGTGGCCGGCAGCCGGCCCGTCCCGCCGGGGCAGCCGCTGCGGACCGCCGACTACGCGGCCGAGTTGGAGGCCGGGTTCACCGAGGCCTACCGGTTGCTCGCGGACGGGAAGGACGAAGTACGCGCTCTGCTAATGGACTTCGCGGGGGACGAGACCAGGCTGCTGCGCCGCGACACCCTGGAGTACCGCAGCCTGCTCGCCACCGGCTGCCACCCCGACCTGCTGCGCGACGCCCTCGACCAGGACCGCCATCTGGACCGCCTCTGGGCCCTCGCCCGCTGGGAGGGGGACGCCCGCGCCTTCCTCGACCACGAGCGCGCGGACCTGTGGCTAGGCGACGTCCCCGTGTTCACCATCCGCCCCGACGGCGTCGACGCCCGGGCGGCGAGCGGCGCCGTCATCCCCGGCGTCACCGACCGCCCCGCGCTGGACCTCGCCCTGGAGAAGCTGGCCGGCCTCGGCCCGGCGGACCTCGCCCGCCAGGTACAGCTGCTGCGGCTCTCCGTCACCACGGCCGACGGCGCCCGGGAGCCGCGCCGGACGGCGCCGGCGCCGGCCTCGCCTGCTGCGGTGTCCGACGTGTCGGAGCCCGCGATCGCCGGGGCCGAGCTGTGCTCGCGGGCCCTGGCCAAGGCGGTCGAGGCCGGCGAACAGCTGCTGCGCGAGGCGTACCGGGGCCGGGCCGACCTCGCCTGGGCCGGGCCGAACTGGGCGCCCCCCGGGCGCTGGGCCCCGGCCGAGCTCGGACCGGACCTGTACAGCGGCACCGCCGGCGTCGCCCTCTTCCTCGACCGCCTCGCCCGGGTCACCGGCGATCGCGAGCACCACAACGCCGCCCGTGCAGCAGGGTTGACGCTCCGTCACCAGATCCGCCGCAAGGCCGACCGGCTCGGCGGCGGCCTGACCGGCACCGGCGGACTGCTCTACACCCTCGCCCAGCTCGCCGCCCACCGACCGGACCGCGAACTCGACGACCTCGCCGACCAGTTGGTTCGACGGGCAGCCGACACTGCGGGCGAGGACACCGCGTACGACGTGATCGCCGGCGGGGCCGGCACCATCGGCGGGCTGGCCGCCTGGGGGGCGGTGCGCCCCGGCGCGGCCGTCACCGACGCGCTGGCCCGCTGCGCCGACCGGCTGGTCCGGCAGGCCCGCCCGCACCCCGAGGGCGGCGCGGGCTGGCTGCCCGCCGCGCTGGCCGGCACCGCGGACCGACCGCTCGCCGGGTTCGCCCACGGCGCCTCCGGCATCGCCTGGGCGCTGGCCCGGGCCGGCCGGCTGCTCGGCGACGAACGGCTGCCCGAACTGGCCCTCGCCGCCCTGGCCTGCGAGGACACCCTGTTCGACCCGGGGGAGGCCAACTGGCGGGACGTCCGTGAGGACGGCGGGCCGCTCGGGCCGTCGTACCCGGTGCTCTGGTGCCATGGCGCCGCGGGCGCCGCGCTGGCCCGGGTCGAGCTGTCCGGGCTGCTGGACGGCCACCGGGCCGAGCCGCCCCGCAAGGGGCGGGAGGCCGCCCTGGAGACCGTGGCCGGCCACGGGTTCGGGCTCAACTTCTCGCTCTGCCACGGGGACTTCGGCAACCTGGAGCCGCTGCTGCTGGCCGGCGGCCCCTGGCGCGCCGCCGGGCTGCGGCAGGCCGCCGCCACCCTGGACGCCCTCGACGACCGCGGCTGGGTCTGCGGGCTGCCGCACGGGGTGCACAGCCCCTCGCTGATGGTCGGCCTGGCGGGCATCGGGTACGGCCTGCTCCGGTTGGCCGCGCCCGGGCTGGTCCCCTCGGTGCTCGCCCTCCACCCGCCCGTCGAGGACTGACGGCCGGCCGGACCCGTGCCCGTGTGCGGGCAGACGGAAGGCGGGCCCCGCGGAGGAGTCTCCGCGGGGCCCGCTGCGAGGTGACGGCGGGCGTCAGCTCGTGGTGTACGTGGTGGTGACGGTCGCGCCGCTGAAGCCCTGCTGGGCGTAGAGGCTGAAGTAGACCCAGCCGGCGGGCGGGTTGGTGATGGTGAGGCTCTCGCCGTTGCCCTGGTTGGTGGACTTCGCGAGGTACGAGCTGTTGGTGGCCCAGCTGCCGCCGTTGTAGTACAGGTCGGCGTTGCCGGTGCCGCCGGCGCTGGTGATGGTCAGCGACTTCACCCCGGCCGGCAGGTACAGGAAGCTGTAGCTGAGGTTGCCGGTGGTGGCCGCGGCGTTGTCGCGGCGGCAGTTCTTGTCGAACTGCCGGGTGTCGGGCAGCGTGCAGAGCGGAGTGCTCTGGACCGGCGGCAGGGTGCCGCAGTTGTCGGCCGCGCAGGCGGTCAGCCAGGTGGCGAAGTCGGTGTCGTACTTGGTGCCGATGGTGGCCTTGAGCAGGGTGCGGGCGCCGTTCCAGTCACCGGTGCGGTACTTGGCGAGCACCGCCTTCACGTCGTCCGGGTGCGACTGGAGCATGTAGCGCACGGCCAGGTAGCCCCAGGCGTAGACCCGGGTGGAGTTGACGGTGGCGTCCGGGGTCTGGTCGTAGACCGTGTCGAACAGCTCGCTCAGCTTGTAGGTCTTCTTGGCGGCCTCGGCGATGGCGTTGGCGTTGCGCTCGTTGCGGTAGCTGTAGGAGATGTACTCCGCGATGCCCTCGACCCACCAGATGGTCGGGGTGACCATGCCGGCGTCGAAGTCGCCGTACATGTTGTAGCGACCGTCGAGGTAGTGGGTGTACTCGTGGTTGAGGTTCCAGATCTGGAAGCTCGGGCGCAGCCAGCTGGCCTCGTGGGCGATGAACCGGGCCTGGTTGCCGGCCTTGGTCGGGTTGCCCTCCTCGTACATGCCGCCGTTGTCGACCGCGATGCCGTACATCGCCCCCGCGTAGAGGCTGTACTCGTAGTAGTCGTCGAAGACGACGACCTCGAGGTTGGTGTTGACGTCACCGGGGATCGCGCCGTTGTCCTGGATCACCTTGTGGAACAGGGCGTCCTCGTTGATCAGGCTGGTGCAGGTGTCCGCCAGCTGCTGCTCGGTCATCTCCTGCGCGCGGACGCGCAGGTTGGCGTTGCAGGTCCTGGTGTTGGTGAGCACCAGCGGGGGGAGCCGGGTGGGCAGGTCGCAGAGGCCGTAGACGGAGCAGTTGCCCTTGTCCTTGTTCTCCGTGAACCAGACCAGGTTCATGGTGAGCGGGCCGGTGGCGCCGACCAGCGGGAAGCGGGTGACCAGGTCCTTGATGATCGGACGGCCCTGGGCCTTGAGCTCGTCGTGGGCGACGTAGTTGCCGATCACGATGCCGATCGAGGTGACCATGTCGCCGCCGTTGATCAGCGAGGCGTTCCGCGTCACGAACGAGGACATGGTGGTGGCGAAGCCCGGGTCGGCCTGGAGGGCGGGGATGAAGCCGTCCCGGTCGAAGCCGTTCTCGATGACCGTCTTGGTGTTGGCGACGGCGTCGGTCATCGAGCCGGGCCAGCTGGTGGTGTAGTCGGCGAGCAGCCGCTTCACCGGGGCGGTGTACCGGCCGTTCTCGTAGGCGCTGTCGATCAGGGTGACGGCCTCGGCCAGGGTCTCGCCGTTGGCCTGGGTGACGTCCTTGCTGTGCGGGGCGGCGTAGAAGGCGTCGAGCCCGCCGCGGATCGAGGTCTGCAGCGTGCTGCCGTACGTGCCGACGTCGTTCGGGTACTTCCACTGCACGTAGTAGCCGGCGCGCAGGAAGAGCACCAGCTGCCCGACGGAGGTGGAGTTGTCACCCGGGTAGGTGGCGGAGGCGTCGCGCAGGCCGTCGGCGACGGAGGCCATCTGGGCCTCGCGGAACGCCTTCGTCGCGTCGGTGCCGCTGATGTTGAAGAGCGTGCCGACGCAGTCCAGGCTCGCGGCCTTGACGTTCCGCACCAGGGTGGCGCCGGTGGCGCCGGTGAAGGCGGAGAGGTCGCAGCCGGTGGCCGACGGGGCGGCCGAGAACTTCTTGGCGGTCTTGGCCGGGGAGGCGGCCGCGGCCTGCGGGGTGGCGGACTTCTTGCTGGTGTCCGAGGCGAGCGGGCGGCCGTCGAGGGTCGCGTCGGGGGACTTGGGAACCGGGATCGCCCGCGGGGCGCCGGTCGCGGCGGCCGAGGGGGCGGTGGCCGCCGCCTGGTTCACGGGGGCGGCGAAGCTCTGCGGGGCGAACAGGCCGAGCGCGATGAAGAAGGCGGCGCCGAGCGCCGGCACCCTTCGCGCCTGGGCCTTGGATATCCGGAAGGGACGCATCTGTGGGGGCCTCCGGGGCCGTTCGGGGCCGCGTGTTGGGGGGCGCGACCGCTCGATGTGTGACATGTAAAATGGCACATGTCGCATCGTGACGGGAAGGCCCTGGGCGGGATTGATCCCCACCGCAACCGAAACGTTGTCAGGGACCCGTAGACCGGCGTGCGCCGCCAGCCCCCCTCCGCCGGGTCGCGCAGCCCCCGCAGCCCCCGCAGCCCCCGCGGCGCGCGGAGGGGCCGGGCCGGACGGAGCCCTCGGAGTGCCAGGAATACGCGGGCGCATATGCTTCGTTCTTGCAACTAATACGCAATAGTGTGTACCCGGCACGATCATCACAGCTGAACTCGCCGAAAGGGGCCGTGTCCTGATGGGCACCTACTCGCTTCCCGACCTGCCGTACGACTACTCCGCGCTCGAGCGGGCGATGTCCGCCGAGATCCTGGAGCTGCACCACTCCAAGCACCACGCGGCGTACGTCAAGGGCGCCAACGACACCCTGGAGCAGCTCGCCGAGGCGCGCGACAAGGAGCAGTTCGGCGGCCTCGTCGGCCTGCAGAAGACCTTCGCCTTCCACCTGTCCGGCCACGTGCTGCACTCGCTGTTCTGGGAGAACCTCTCCCCGGAGGGCGGCGACCGCCCCGACGGCGAGCTGGCCGATGCGATCACCGAGCACTTCGGGAGCTTCGAGGCCTTCAAGAAGCAGCTCACCACCGCCACCACCGGCGTCCAGGGCTCCGGTTGGGGCATCCTCTCCTGGGAGCCGCTCGGCCAGCGCCTGATCGTCGAGCAGGTCTACGACCACCACGGCAACGTCGGCCAGGGCACCACCCCGCTGCTCGCCTTCGACGCCTGGGAGCACGCCTACTACCTGCAGTACCGCAACGTCCGCCCGGACTACGTCACCAAGCTCTGGGACGTCGTCAACTGGCAGGACGTCTCCACCCGCTTCGCCGCCGCCACCTCCGCCTGACCCTGGTCACGCGAACGGCCCGAACGGCCCCGGACCGCACCGGTCCGGGGCCGTCCCCGTCTCGTCGGCTGGCCGGCCGAGCACCTGATCGCCACCCGTCCGGTGCTGCTGTGCCGCTCCCGAAGCCCTCACCATATGGAGAGGCCGTCATGGAGGTACCGGGCGCGGGCCGCGGGGGCCGCTTGAGGCCAGCTGCCCATGGACGGCTGGGAGATCGTCGGCGGTCGATCTGTTCGACATGCCGCAGCAGCTGGCTGAATGTAGACTTTACATATTAGATGATCTTGACTGAGGGCCCATGGGAACTTGCCCCAGAGGCAGTCCTGAGTCGCCCCGTTGATGTTTTCTGTCCACGCGAGACGCGGCCCGCTGGAAGTAGTGAGGCTTGCTGCAAGAACCTAGTCGCGTCGTGCCTCCAGCTTGCGGCGGCTCCTATCGTTCGATCCGCCAGGACACCAGGAAAGGAAGCATGGTCATGGCTATGCCCGGCTTCACCGCTGAGGCGTCCGCTTACAGGACCTCTGGCCGATACTCCGTAGTGAGGCAAGGTCACAACACTGACATGCAGATCGTTCCGATGGCGCAACTGACGTGCGAGCAGGGATCTTCAAGCCTCTGCGAGAAATATTGCATGCAGGAAGACGGGGGCATGTCTAGCAACCCGGACGGCACGACTACTTGCCACTTCTGACAGCCCACCAATACTTGACGTGGACCATTCGACCGATCAGCGTCTTCACCCGGGCAGGCGTCCAGCGTTGGTCCTCCCGGCCGTGCACCAGTGGGCCGCGCTCCCAACTCGAACTCCAGCTTGGCGTTCTGCTTCTCGCCCAGCCTCGGTCGGCCCGGCGATCCCTTCGAATGGACAACGGATCCGCTCGCGTGCGTCCCTCTCGACGTCGGTCAAACCGCCGCCCTGCGCGTATCTCACAGGCCAGAACCACCGAAGCCGTCCGGCGCTTGCCAGACGAACGGCCGCGACATCACCCGATCAACTTCAGTAGTGCCTCGACCCGCGTGCGAGGTCGGGGCACTACACAGGCCTAAGGGCCGTCCCGTAAGTGATCTGGCCGTGGGATGATCACGGCCGTGGCTGGTGTGATCACGGCGTCTGAGCCGTCCTGGATAGCCCCGTTCGCCGGGCTAAGCCCGCGCGCCTTCGGCAAGTTGATGAGGCAGCTGCGCCGCGAAGGCGGAGGCGCGCCGGGCCGAGGCCGACCCTGGAAGCTGTCCCTGGAAGACCGGGTGCTATTGGTAGCCGCTTACTGGCACACCAACTTGACTTTGCGCCAACTCGCGCCGCTCTTCGGAGTGTCGAAGTCCACCGCCGATCGCGTCATCGACCATCTCGGCCCCAGACTCGCGCTTGCCCCGCGTAGGCGATTCGCCAAGGACGCGGTGCTGATCGTGGACGGGACGCTGGTACCCACCCGCGACCACCAGGTCGCCGAGCAGTCGAAGAACTATCGCTACTCGACGAACCACCAGGTGGTCACCGACGCCGACACCCGCCTGGTCGTGGTGGTGGGCCGACCCCTGCCCGGCAACCGCAACGACTGCAGGGCATGGGAGGAATCCGGGGCCAAGGCCGCCGTCGGCCGAACAACCACGATCGCCGACGGCGGCTACCCCGGAACCGGCCTCGTCATCCCGCACCGCCGCCCCAGAGGCGGCGAACTGACTGACTGGCAGGCCGAACACAACCACGACCACAAACGGGTTCGCGCCCGCGTCGAGCACGCCTTCGCCCGGATGAAGACTTGGAAGATCCTGCGCGACTGCCGCCTGAGAGGCGACGGTGTGCGCCACGCGATGCACGGCGTTGCCCGCCTGCACAACCTCGCCCTCACGGGATGACTCCCGCCGCATGCGGGACCTGAAAGGTTCCCGGGAGACGCTCCCCACCTCGCGGTCTCGCAGGAGAAATCAGGCGAGGCAGAACTCGTTGCCCTCGATGTCCTGCATCGTGATGCACGACTCATTGACGCCATCCGCACGCTGCGTCAGCACGTGCTTCGCGCCGAGCGCCATCAACCGTGCGCATTCGGCCTCGAGTGTGGCCAGGCGCTCCTCGCCCACGAGCCCGACACCGGCCCGCACATCGAGATGCACCCGGTTCTTGACGACCTTGCCTTCGGGAACTCGCTGGAAGAGCAGGCGCGGAGCCACACCCGAGGGATCAGTGCACGCGAAGTAGATCGCATCCTCGGGCGGCAGCGAGCGGAAGCACTCCTCCCACGTGGCGAAGCCCTCCGGGACCGCCGGCATGACGTACCCCAGCACCTCGCACCAGAAGGCGGCGAGGCGCACAGGCTCCGCGCAGTCGAAGGCCACTTGGAACTGTTTGATCGTTGACATTGGCGCACAATAACAGGGGCCCTGCTCATCTCCGCAGGTCAGGGGGTCTGCAGGTGATCAGGAGGAGGGCTGCTACCCGCTGTCGTGTCGTCCGGTCACAGGGGTGAACCGAGGCCACCGTCTCCCCAAAGGGAACCCGGCCAGCCACTCCCGTGCTGTCGAAGACCAGTTACGGGACAACCTTTAGTCGGTGCCGAAGAAGGCGTCCAGGATCTGCTGGGCGGCCAGGCCGGCCGGGAGGGTGCCGGTGCGGACCTGGGTCTCCAAACCCGGGGCGAGGCGCTGTACTTCGGGGTGTTCGTGCAGGCGGGCGTAGAGCTGGTCGTGGACCATTGCCCAGGTCCACTCCACCTGCTGGTCGCGGCGCTTGGCCGCCAGGACGCCGGTCGCGTCGAGCACCTTGCGGTGCTGCTGCAGTCGCTCCCAGAGGGTGTCCAGTCCGCTGCCGTCGCGGCCGCTGCAGGTGAGCACCGGCGGCGTCCACGGGGCGTCCGGTGCCTGCAACAGCCGTAGTGCGCCCGCCAGTTCGCGGGCGGCGCCCTTGGCGTCGGTCTCGTGCGGGCCGTCCGCCTTGTTGACCGCGATCACGTCGGCGAGCTCCAGCACGCCCTTCTTGATGCCCTGCAGCTGGTCCCCGGTGCGGGCCAGGCTGAGCAGCAGGAAGGAGTCCACCATGCCGGCCACCGCGGTCTCCGACTGCCCGACGCCCACCGTCTCGATCAGCACCACGTCGTAGCCGGCCGCCTCCATCACCACCATCGACTCGCGGGTGGCCCGGGCCACGCCGCCGAGCGTCCCCGAGGTGGGGGAGGGGCGGACGAAGGCGTTCGGGTCGACCGCCAGCCGCTCCATCCGGGTCTTGTCGCCCAGGATGGAGCCGCCGGTCCGGCTGGACGTCGGGTCGACGGCGAGTACCGCGACCCGGTGGTCGAGCCCGGTGAGCATGGTGCCGAAGGCGTCGATGAAAGTCGACTTGCCGACACCGGGCACACCGGTGATGCCCACCCGGATCGCCCCGCCCGCGTGCGGCAGCAGCATGGTGAGCAGCTGCTGCGCGAGCGCGCGGTGGTCGGGCCGGGTGGACTCGACGAGGGTGATGGCCCGCGCGATGTGCGCGCGCGAACCGGCCAGCACCCCCTGCGCGTACTGGTCGAGGTCGATCGTCCGGGGCGCCATCGGTTCAGCGGCTCACAGCTCGTGGCCGAGGTCCGCGGCGAGCGCCCTCAGCAGGTCGTAGGCCGCGTCCGGGATCACCGTGCCGGGCGGGAAGACCGCCGCGGCGCCCGCCTCGTACAGGGCGTCGAAGTCCTGCGGGGGGATGACCCCGCCGACCACGATGGTGATGTCCTCCCGGCCCGCCTCGGCGAGTTCGGCGCGCAGCGCGGGCACCAGGGTGAGGTGTCCGGCCGCCAGCGAGGAGACGCCGACGATGTGCACGTCCGCCTCGACGGCCTGCCGGGCGACCTCCTCCGGGGTCTGGAACAGCGGCCCGACGTCCACCGTGAAGCCGAGGTCGGCGAACGCCGTGGCGATCACCTTCTGGCCGCGGTCGTGGCCGTCCTGGCCCATCTTGGCGACCAGGATGCGCGGGCGCCGGCCCTCGGCCTGCTCGAACCGCTCGACCAGGTCGCGGGTGCGCTGCACGGGGGCCGACGGCCCGGCTTCGTCTCGGTACACACCCGAGATGGTACGGATCTGACCGGAGTGCCGGCCGTACACCTTCTCCAGGGCGTCGGAGATCTCGCCGACCGTGGCCTTGGCCCGGGCCGCGTTCACCGCGAGCGCGAGCAGGTTGCCGTCCAGCGAGCCGCCGCGCTGCGGGCCGGCCTCGGCGGCCCGGGTCAGCGCGTGCAGGGCGCCCTGGCAGACGGCCTCGTCGCGCTCGTCGCGCAGCCGGCGCAGCTTCTCGATCTGGCGGCTGCGCACCGAGGAGTTGTCGACCTTGAGCACGTCGATCTGCTCGTCGCTCTCCACCCGGTACTTGTTGACGCCGATCACCGGCTGGCGGCCGGAGTCGATCCGGGCCTGGGTGCGGGCCGCGGCCTCCTCCACGCGCAGCTTGGGGATGCCGGCGTCGATCGCCTTGGCCATGCCGCCGGCCGCCTCGACCTCCTGGATGTGCTGCCAGGCGCGGCGGGCCAGGTCGTGGGTGAGCTTCTCGACGTACGCGCTGCCGCCCCACGGGTCGATCGACCGGCAGGTGCCGGACTCCTGCTGGAGCAGCAGCTGGGTGTTGCGGGCGATCCGGGCCGAGAAGTCGGTCGGCAGCGCCAGCGCCTCGTCGAGGGCGTTGGTGTGCAGCGACTGGGTGTGGCCCTGGGTGGCGGCCATCGCCTCGACACAGGTGCGGGTGACGTTGTTGAACACGTCCTGGGCGGTGAGCGACCAGCCGGAGGTCTGCGAGTGGGTGCGCAGCGACAGCGACTTGGCGTTCTTCGGGTCGAACTGCTTGACCAGCTTGGCCCAGAGCAGCCGGGCCGCGCGGAGCTTGGCGACCTCCATGAAGAAGTTCATGCCGATCGCCCAGAAGAACGACAGCCGCGGCGCGAAGGCGTCCACGTCCAGCCCGACGTCCAGGCCCGCCCGCAGGTACTCCACCCCGTCGGCCAGGGTGTACGCCAGCTCCAGGTCGGCCGTCGCCCCGGCCTCCTGGATGTGGTACCCGGAGATGGAGATCGAGTTGTACCGCGGCATCTTCTGCGAGGTGTACGCGAAGATGTCCGAGATGATCCGCATCGAGGGCTGCGGCGGGTAGATGTAGGTGTTGCGGACCATGAACTCCTTGAGGATGTCGTTCTGGATGGTCCCCGCCAGCTTCTCCGGCGGCACCCCCTGCTCCTCGGCCGCCACGATGTACAGCGCCAGCACCGGCAGCACGGCGCCGTTCATGGTCATCGACACCGACATCCGGTCCAGCGGGATGCCGTCGAAGAGCTGGCGCATGTCGTAGATGGAGTCGATGGCCACGCCGGCCATGCCGACGTCGCCGGTGACGCGCGGGTGGTCGCTGTCGTAGCCGCGGTGGGTCGGCAGGTCGAAGGCGACCGAGAGCCCCTTCTGGCCGGCCGCCAGGTTGCGGCGGTAGAAGGCGTTGGACTCCTCGGCGGTGGAGAAGCCCGCGTACTGGCGGACCGTCCAGGGCTGGTTGACGTACATGCTCGGGTAGGGCCCGCGCAGGTAC
This sequence comes from Kitasatospora sp. NPDC048239, assembly GCF_043202015.1. Classification (NCBI taxonomy): domain Bacteria; kingdom Bacillati; phylum Actinomycetota; class Actinomycetes; order Kitasatosporales; family Streptomycetaceae; genus Kitasatospora; species Kitasatospora sp. NPDC048239. Next base: position 502,161 of record NZ_JBICZP010000006.1, read on the forward strand.
GGGGCGATGCCCGGGTAGGTGCCCAGGAAGTCCAGGCCGGCCAGGTCGGCCGAGGTGTACAGCGGCTTGACGCCGATGCCCTCGGGGGTGTCCCAGACCAGCTCGTCGACGTCCTTGCCGGTGGCCTGCCGCCAGGCGGAGCGCCACTGGCCGTCGCCGACCTCTGCTGCGGCTGCGCCGTCCAGCCCGATTGCGGTGAAGTCGGGGATCATCGCGCCACTCCGTCCGTGTCGAGGACCCCGGCCGGGATCGCGTCAGGGCTCTCGTTCAGGCTCTCGCCGAGGGTCGGCGCCGGGGCCTCGCCGAGGGTCGGCGCCGGGCTCTCGACGAGGATCCGGTCCAGCAGCGAGGTCAGGACGGCGACCGCGTCGCCGCCCGCGAAGACGAAGTCGTCCACGCCCGCCCGCTCGTAGGCCTCGCGCTGCTCGCCGGGACGCCCGGCCAGCAGCACCCGCGCGGCGCCCGCCGCCTTGAGCGCGCTCGCGACGGCCTCGGCGTGCTCGCCGTAGAGCTGGTCGCTGGAGCACAGGCAGGCCACGGTGGCGCCGCTCGCGGCGAACGCCTCGGCGAAGGCCGCCGCCCCGGTGCCCGCCACGGAGCTGGTCGCGATGCCGCCGGCCTGGAAGAGGTTGGCGGCGTAGGTGGTCCGGGCGGTGTGCGCGGCGGCCGTGCCGATGGAGGCCAGGAAGAGCCGGGGGCGCTCGCCGGTGGCGGCGAGGTGCGCGTCCGAGCGGGTGCGCAGCGCCTCGTACGCCTGGGAGCGGCGTACCCGGGGCAGTCCGCCGCCGGGCCGGGCCGGGGCCGGGGTGCGGACCAGCGGCTGCTCGTCCAGGTTCGGGAACTCGCTGACGCCGGTGATCGGTTCGCGGCGCTTGGCCAGCGCCTTGGTGCGCTCGGCCCAGGTGGCGGCGATCCGCTCGCCGACCAGACCGGAGGCCAGGGCGGCGCGCTGGCCGCCGGCCCCCTCGATCTCCTGGAACCAGGCCCAGGCGGCCCGGGCCAGCTCGTCGGTGAGCTGCTCCACGTACCAGGAGCCGCCGGCCGGGTCGACGACCCGGGCCAGGTGCGACTCCTCCAGCAGGATCGACTGGGTGTTGCGGGCGATCCGGCGGGCGAAGGCGTCCGGCAGGCCGAGCGCGCTGTCGAAGGGCAGCACGCTGACCGCGTCCGCGCCGCCGACCCCGGCGGCCAGGCAGGCCACCGTGGTGCGCAGCATGTTCACCCAGGGGTCGCGCTCGGTCATCATCACGGTGGAGGTGACGGCGTGCTGACGCTGCGCCGACGCCTCCGCGGCGGCGCCGGAGACCTCGGCGATCCGGGCCCAGAGGCGGCGCGCCGCACGGAACTTCGCGATCGTCAGGAACTGGTCGGCGTCCGCCGCGTAGCGGAAGTCCAGCTGGCCGAGCGCCGCGTCGACGGTCAGGCCGGCGGCGGTCAGCGTCCGCAGGTAGGCGACGCCGGTGGCCAGCGAGCAGCCGAGCTCCTGGGCGGGGGAGCCGCCGGCCTCGTGGTACGGGAGGGCGTCGACGGTCAGCGCCCGGATGCCCGGGTACTCGGCGGCGCAGCGGGCCGCGAGCGCGGCGGCGTCGGCGAGCAGGGCGTCGGTGGGCTCGTCGTCCCCGGTGCGGGCCAGCAGGCCCAGCGGGTCGGCGCCGAGGTTGCCGGTGGCGGCGGCGGGGGAGACCTCGCGCTCGCGCAGCAGCGTGAACAACTGCTCGGCGGCGTCCACGGATTCGGGGCCCGCGTCGAGCACGACGGCGGCCAGGTCGAGGTAGACGCCGGACAGCGCGGCGGACAGCTCGGTGACCGGCAGGCCGTTGCCGCCCAGCTCCAGCCAGATCGAGCCGCCGCCGTTCTCCAGGTCGGCGAGGACCGCCTCGTTGGTGCGGCGCGGGTCGGGATCGGCGTGCCGCTGGCGCAGGTCCCAGCCGGAGACGGCCGCGCCCTGGGGCCGCCCGCCCCGTACGAAGGGCGGGAAGCCGGGGTAGCCGGCGTCGGCCGAGGTGTCCTCGGCGGTGTACAGCGGGCGGGCGCGCAGCCCGTCCTGGAGCGCAGTGGTGAGCGCCTCCTCGGCGGCCGCGCCGTCCGCGGGCGCCGCACCCGACTTGCGCAGCACACCCTCGACGAGGTGCTGCCACTGCTCACGGGTGCCGGCCGGGAACTCGGCGGCCAGGGGAAGCCCTTCGGGCGGGACCGTCATGCCCCGCAGGTTAGCGGTCGTCGGCGGGAGCGCAGGAGAGGCGGAGGGTGTGACCTTTCCCTCCCTTTGCACTCCGTTGCACTCCTGGTCACACGCCTGGGGGGTGGGAGGAGGGGCAGAGGGGGGTGGGCGGACGGGGGGAGGGGGCGGCGGGCGCGCCGGGAGGGGGCCGAGTGGCGCGCGGGGAGGGGGCTGGGCGGGGAAGGAGAGGGGGGTGAAGAGGGGGGTCGCGACCGGAGGGGCGTCTGCTGCCGGGGTGCCCGGGAGTGGGCGGTGGCCGGGCGCGCTCCCCCCTTTGCCACCCCCCTGCCTTTGTCCCGACCGCCCGGCTGTCGGGCGGCCCGCCCGCCTTCCCGCCTTCCCGCCGGGCGGCCCGGGGTCGGCTGCGGGCGGGGGCTTCAGGGTCTGCCGGACCGGCGGCCGGTCACCGGTCGTCCAGCGCGTCGGCCCGGCTCTCCAGGTACCGGCGCTCGGGAATGCTGCCGGTACGCCGGGCGGCCTCCCGGAAGCTGTTCCGGGCCGCCGTCCGGTCCCCGCTCATCTCCAGCAGGTGGGCGCGGACGGCGGCGAGCCGGTGGTGGCCCTCAAGGCGGCCGTCGGCCTCCAGGGTCGCGAGGAGTTCGAGCCCGGCCGCCGGGCCCTGGACCATCGCGCGGGCGACGGCGTGGTTGAGGGTCACCACCGGGCCGGGGGCCATCTGCTCCAGCACCTCGTACAGGGCCATGATCTGCGGCCAGTCGGTGTCCTCGGCGTGCGCGGCCTCGCCGTGCACGGCCGCGATGGCCGCCTGCACCTGGTACGGCCCCGTCACCATCCGCGGGAGGGTCTCGGCGATCAGCGCCAGACCCTCCTTGAGCGCGGTCTGGTCCCAGCGGGAGCGGTCCTGCTCGGCGAGCGGGATGAGGCTGCCGTCGGGCCGGGTGCGGGCCGGCCGGCGGGCGTCGGTCAGCAGCATCAGCGCCAGCAGGCCCGCGACCTCGCCCTCCTCGGGCAGTAACCGGTGCAGCTCGCGGTTCAGCCGGATGGCCTCGCGGGCGAGTTCGGGCTGCTGGAGGTCGGGGCCGCTGGTGGTGGTGTAGCCCTCGTTGAAGACCAGGTAGAGCACCTGGAGCACGACCGCCAGCCGCTCCGTGCGCTCGCTCTGCGGCGGCATCCGGAACGGCAGCCCGGTGGCCTTGATCCGCTGCTTGGCCCGGCTGATCCGCTGGGCCATGGTCGACTCGGGTACGAGGAACGCGTGTGCGATCTGCGCGGTGGTCAGACCGCCGACGGCCCGCAGGGTGAGCGCGACCTGCGAGCCGGGGGTGAGCGAGGGGTGGCAGCACAGGAAGAGCAGGGTGAGCATGTCGTCCTGCTCGGCCGCCTTGGGTTCCTCACCCGGGCCGGGGGTCACCGTCTCGTCGGCCGGGGTGAGCGCGGCGGCGGTGGCCTCACGGCGCTGGCGGGCCTGCTCGCTGCGCAGCCCGTCGATCACCCGGCGGGCGGCCACGGTGATCAGCCACGCCCGGGGGTTGTTGGGGACGCCCTGGTCGGGCCACTGGACGGCGGCGGCCAGCAGGGCGTCCTGGACCGCCTCCTCGCAGGCGTCGAAGTGCCCGTAGCGGCGGACGACCGCGCCGAGGACCTGCGGTGCCAGCGATCGGAGCAGATCCTCGACCCGGGCGTCACGGTTCATCGGCTCAACTCTCCGTATCGGCTTCGAAGACGACCTGGCGGACCTCGATGCCGGTGTACCGGGCCTCGGGGATCAGACCGGCGAGTTCGACCGCGCGCTCCCTGGAGGCGCAGTCGACCAGGTAGTAGCCGGCCAGGAACTCCTTGGCGTCCAGGTACGGGCCGTCGGTGACCGCGGGTCGGCCACCGCGGACTCTCACCGTGGCGCTGCTGGACGGATCGGCGAGGGCCTGGGTCATCACCATCTCACCGGAGTCGAGGATGTCCTGTTGGAAGGTGGCGTGTTCGGAGAAGACGGCGTTCCGCTCTCTCTCGGACAGGCCGTCCCAGACTACCGGGTTCATGTGGATCAGCAGCATGTACTTCATCTCATCATTCCTTGATCCCTTGTGCGGCCGACTGGTGCTCTGTACCTGAGACGTCGCCGCAGGCGGGCCGCCCTCGACATCCAAGCCGAGCCCACTGCGTTTCGCCCCGGTTTCCGCCGGAGACATCGGGCCGCTGTCTCCCGGTCCGACGGCGTGCTCACCCGGACGGCCCACGACGCCGTGCCCCCGCCCGCGCGGCGGTCGTTGGGAGGCGCGGGCGCCGGGCCGTACGGAGGGCCGGGACCGCCCCCCGAGGAAAGGTGTGGAAGGCATGTCGCAGCTGGTGAGGGTGCAGTGCTTCAACGTGTCACAGGACGGGTTCGGCACCGGTGAGGGGCAGTCCCTGGAACGGCCGTTCGGCCACGCGGACCCGGGCCCCCTCTTCTCCTGGGCCGGTGCCACCGCGAGCTGGGTCAACCGCACCGACCCCGGCGGCACCCGCGGCCTGGACGACTACCTGACGCGCGACCACGCCCGCCCGCCGGGCGCGGTGATCATGGGACGCAACAAGTTCGGCCCCCAGCGCGGGCCCTGGGAGAACCACGAGTGGCAGGGCTGGTGGGGGGAGAACCCGCCGTTCCACGCGCCGGTCTTCGTGCTCACCCACTACGAGCGCCCCTCCTTCACCCTGTCCGACACCACCTTCCACTTCATCGACGCGAAGCCGGCCGAGGCGCTGGAGGAGGCGCGGAAGGTCGCCGGGGACCGGGACGTGCGGATCAGCGGCGGCGTCACCACCGTCCGCGAGTTCCTCGACGCCGACCTGGTCGACACGATGCACTTCGCCGTCGCGCCCGTCGACATCGGCCGGGGCGAGCGGCTCTGGAGGAGCCACACCGAGCTGCTCGACCGCTTCCACCTCGACACGGTGCCCAGCTCCAGCGGGGTCACCCACCTGCTGTTCTGGCGGCGGTGACCGCCGGCCCCTGCCGGTCGGAGAACCCGTCGCAACAACCGCTGATCCGTGGCCGGGGCGTCCGCCCCGGCCACAGCCGTCGGTCCGTCAGCCACGTCCGGGCCACGGCCCTCGGTCCGTCAGCCGCGTCCCCGACCGCGACCCGTCGGTCCGTCGGGAACGCTCCGGCCACAGCCGTCAGACACGCCCCACCCCGCCTTCGAACCGCAGCAAGGGAGAAGAAATCACGATGTCGAATCCGGCTGTCCGGTTCCGACTCAGCTACGAGTGGCGCCGCGTGGCGCCGCCGCGCCCAACGAAAGACCGGATGCCACCGCCCGACCGTTCCCCACCCGGGAGAAAGAGGTTCCCATGACCCCGCCGAACTCGCCGTTACCCGCCCGTGCGGCAACCCTGCCGTCGTTGGAGGGCCTGCGGGCCATCGCCGTCATCTTCGTCTTCGCCAGCCACGCGCTCGTCCTCGGGGCGTTCAAGGACCCGCACCCCCTCTCCGTCTTCAACACCCTGACGGGCAACGGGCGCATCGGATTCCTCGCGGTCTCGTTCTTCTTCGTCCTCAGCGGGTTCGTGCTCACCTGGTCGGCCAAGCCGGGCCAGACGGCGGTCGGCTTCTGGCGGCGCAGAATGGTGCGCATCGGCCCCGCCCACGTCCTGATCGCGGTCATCGCCCTGAGCCAGTTCGCCGCCGCGGGCGAGACGATCCGCTGGGGGCCGGCGTTCGCCAACCTCTTCCTGGTGCAGAACTGGTGGCCCTCGCAGAGCCTGATCATGTACCAGTTCAACGGCGCGACCTGGACCCTCGCGGTGGAACTGCTCTGCTACGCGATGTTCCCGCTGCTGCTCCGGTTCGTCCGCGGGCTCAGCTACCGGGCGCTGTGGTCCTGGATCATCGGCCTCGGCGCGACCGCCATCCTGCTCCCGGTGATCAGCTACCCGCTGCTCTCCGGGTTCCCGCCGAGCCAGTTCTACCCGGCCGGCTCCTGGCCCCAGCTGTGGGCGCTGTACTTCTTCCCGCCCGTCCGGTCGATCGACTTCGTGATCGGCATGTTCCTCGCCCGGATCATCGCCTCCGGGCGGTGGCCGAAGATCCGGATCATGCCGGCCGTCCTGCTCAACCTCGCCGCCTTCCTGCTGCTGTACCACCTGCCCATCCCCTTCGGGATCGCGGCGTTCTACCCCGTCCCCGCCGCGCTGCTGATCGGCGCCCTGGCCGTCCGGGACCAGTCCGGCCGCCGGACGATCCTCAGCACGCCCTTCATGGTGTGGCTCGGGGAACTGTCCTTCGCCTTCTACATCATCCACATCACCGTGATGTTCGCGGTACACGCGGCGTTCGCGGGTGACCTGGTGGGCTACGCGCACTCGTACACCCCGACGGCGTTCAGCACGCCCGTCGCCATCCTGTTCATCATCGGCCTCTACGCCCTCTGCGTCGCGCTCGCCTGGGTGCTTCACAAGACCGTCGAAGTGCCCGCCATGCGCCGCTGGAGCCGCCCCGCGGCCCGGCGTGCGCCCAACCACCCGAAGCCGGAGCCGCAGCCCCAGACCTGACAACACGTCACCATCGGAGGAAGTCATGGCCGACGCGGCCGACATAACCGAGCACCCCGAGCCCCCGTCCTATCCGATGCCCCGGACCTGCCCGTACGCCCTGCCGGAGGGGTACCGCCAACTCCGCGACCGGCCGACCCTCGGCAAGATCAGGCTGCCCAGCGGGAAGCTCGCCTGGGCCACGACGCGGTACGAAGACGTCAAGGCGATGCTGGGCGACGACCGGTTCAGCTCCGACCTGCGCCGCCCGGGGTACCCGCTGATGATGGACCACCAGGCTCCCCCGCCCGAGTTCTCCACCTCGCTGGTCGGGATGGACCCGCCCGAGCACACGGCCGCCCGCCGCGCGGTGGCCGCCGACTTCACCCCCCGCAGCATCGACCGCCTGCGGCCCCGGATCCAGGAGATCACCGACGAGTACGTCGACCGGCTGCTGGCCGGGCCGCGTACCGTCGACCTCATCGACGCCTTCGCCAACCCGGTGCCGCTGCTGGTGATCTGCGAACTGATCGGCGTCCCCTTCGCCGACCGCGCGTTCTTCCTGGAGACCTCGTTCACCCTGATGAACGCCGCCACCCCCGAGGCTGGCGCCCGCGCCACCGCGGACCTCATGGGCTACATGGACAAGCTCGTCACCGACAAGGAGCGGGTGCCGACCGACGACCTGATCGGCCGGCTGGCGGCCCGGCGCGGCGAGCCGGGCGTGCCCGACCACCGCGACCTCGTGGGCATGGCCTTCATGCTGCTGATGGCGGGCCACGAGACCATCGCGAACGTCATCGGCCTGGGCGCCATGCTGCTCCTCGACCGCCCGGTGCTGCGCAAGTCGCTGCTCGCCGACCCGTCGCGCTGGCCGGCGGCGGTCGACGAGCTGCTGCGGTACTTCACCATCGCCGAGATCGCCAACTCCCGGGTGGCCCTGGAGGACGTCGAGCTCGGCGGGGTCCGGATCGCGGCCGGCGAGGGCGTGCTCGGCCTGACGGTGGGAGCCAACCGGGACGCGAGGCGGTTCCCGGACCCGGACACCTTCGACATCGACCGCGCCGAGCGCAGCCTGGCCTTCGGGTTCGGCGCGCACCAGTGCCTCGGCCAGCACCTGGCGCGGACCGAACTGGAGGTCACCCTGACCACCCTGTTCGAACGCGTCCCCGAGCTGCGGCTGGCCGAGTCCGTCGAGGCCCTGCGGTTCAAGGAGCAGCACGTCAACTACGGCCTGCACGCGCTGCCGGTCACCTGGTGAGGGGGGACGCCGTGGAGATCCGCACCGAGCGGGACCGCTGCATCGGCGCGGGCCGGTGCTTCCTCGCCGCGCCCGAGCTGTTCGACCAGAACGACCACGACGGGACGGTCGTGGTGCTGGTCGACCGCGTCGCGGGCGCCCAGTTGGAGGGCGCGCGGGCGGCGGTCGACGACTGCCCGACGCGCACGCTGTCCCTGATCGAGCACTGACCGGGGCGACTGACCGGAGCGACTGACCGGGACCAACCCGTCAGGAACGACCAGCCGGAAACGACGAGGCCGGCGCGGGACCCGAAGGTCCCGCGCCGGCCTCCTCGTACCGGTTGCGCAGGGTCAGTCGCCGCTGGTGCGGCTCGCCCGCTGGAAGTAGACCCCCGCCAGGAGCGCCAGCACGACGAAGACCCCGGCGGAGACGGCGGCGACGGTGTTCAGCCCGCTCACGAACGCCGCGTGCGCCGTCTTCAGCAGCGCCGCGGCGGCGTCCGAACCGAGCTGCGAGGCCTCGTCGGCGGCGCCGGCGACGGTCTCCTGGGCGCGGTCGGAGCCGACCCCGTCCATCTGGCTGCTGTAGACCGCGGAGCCGATCGTGCCGAGGACGGCCAGACCGAGCGCACCGCCGAGGTAGTTCGCGGTCTCGGCCATCGACGCGGCCGAACCCGCGCGCTCCGGCGGCACCGACCCCACCACCAGCCCGATGCCGAGCGCGAACATCGGACCGGCACCCAGGCCGATCACCGCGGTGCCGAGCACGATCGGCCAGGCGCCGTGGTCGCCGTTCACCACGATCAGCACGGCCGCGCCGATCGCGGAGAGGAGCATGCCGCCGATGATCGCGGTCCGCGGCTTGACCGAGCGGGTCAGGGCCGGCGTGGACATCGTCCCCACCGCCATGCAGAGCCCCATCGGGACGAACCACATGGCCGAGGCCAGCGGCGAGTAGCCGAGCACCGTCTGCAACAGCTGGGTGACGTTCAGGGCGGTGCCCGCCAGGATCATCCCGGCCAGCGCCAGGGCGGTCAGGATGAGCGTGAAGGAGCTGTTCGCGAAGAGCCGCACGTCGAGCAGCGGGTCGTCACCCCGGAGCTGCCGGCGCACGAAGAAGATGCCGAACAGCAGGCCCACGGCCAGCGGCACCAGGCCGGACAGGACACTCCCGTTGCCCAGCGAGAGCACCTTGATCGCGTACACCACCGGCAGGATCGCGAGGAGGGAGAGCACGACGCTGACGAGGTCCAGGCGCCGCGCCTGCTCGGGGCGGAACTCCGGGAGCACCATGGGCCCGGCGATCAGGACCACCGCCGCGACCGGGATGGCCAGCAGGAACACCGCGCCCCACCAGAACGGCACCAGCAGCACGCCGCCGAGCACGGGCCCGAGCGCGGCACCCGTGAAGGTGCAGGTGGCCCAGATCGAGATGGCCTTTCCGCGCTGCCTGTCGTCGCGGAAGATGTTGGTGATCAGGGCGAGGGTGGAGGGCATCAGCGTCGCGCCCGCGATGCCCTGCACGCCGCGCGCCACGATCAGCATGAGCGGGCTGGTCGCCCAGGCGCAGGCCACCGAGGCCAGCGCGAACACCGCCATGCCCGCCATGAGGAGTCGGCGGCGCCCGATCCGGTCTCCGACCGTGCCCATGGTGATGACCAGGCCGGCCACCATGAAGGCGTAGGCGTCGGTGACCCACAGCTGCTGGACGTTGCTGGCGCCGAGCTCGGCGGTGAGCCGCGGCAGCGCCAGGAACAGGACGTTCGAGTCGAGCGCGACCAGCAGTGTCGGCAGTGCGAGGATCGCGAGTGCCAGCCACGGCCTCGCATTCGTGCGCGGGAGGTCTGTCTCCGCTGTAGTGACGGACATGGCCGTCCTTTCGCTCATTTCGGAATGTCGCTCACTACGTTGTCGAAGCAGCGGGCCGATTCTTGCGCCGGTTCGCGGAACTTTTTTCGCGAAACCTCTTCGCGTGGGCCGCCGCGCCGCTCGGACGGGACGTGGGGCCGTCGGACTGCCCTCGCGTGGGCGCTCCTTGTACGGGCGCCCCTTGCGTAGGCGTCCCTTGCGCGGGCGCACCGCTCTGCGCACCGCGGCATGGCGGCAAGGCGTCGCCGCCCCGAAAACGGATCACCGGCTGCCGATCGGGTCGGCAGCCGGTGTCAGGTCCGTAGCCCGCGCCGTCCGGCACGGCCCGCGTGGTGCGGCCGTGGCGACGGAGCGGGGGTCAGTGGTGGTACTCGCCGCAGTTGACGTCGAAGCAGTGGCCCGTGACGGCGCGCGCCAGGTGTGAGGCGAGGAAGATCACCACGTCGGCGGTCTCCTCAGGGGTCTGCAGGCGGCGCAGGTCCATCTCGGCGGACACCTCCGCGTAGCCCTCCTCCAGCGTGAGGCCGCGCATCTGCGCGAGCTCCCCGATGAAGTCCTTCACCTTGTCCGTCCACATCGGTCCCGGCGCCACGGTGTTCACCCGGATGCCCTCCGGGCCCAGCTCGGTGGCGAGGATCTGGGCCGCCGCGAGCAGCCCCGACTTGGCGATCTTGTACGCGCCGCAGGCGCGCTTGGAGTGCCGCAGGACGGAGGAGTTGACCATGACGATCGAGCCGCCGCTGTCGCGCAGCGCCGGGGTGAACAGCTTCGACAGCCGCAGCGCCGCGTAGACGGTCACCTCCATACCGAGGCGGATGTCCTCCATCTCGGTGACGGCGAGCTCCGTGTGCGGCGGCTCCACCAGGGCGTTGTTGATCAGGGTGTCGACCCGGCCGAACTCGGCGAGGGCTGCGGCGACGAGCGCCTCGGCGGCAGCCGGATCGGTGATGTCGGTGGGGACCGCCAGCGCGCGGCGCCCGGTCTCCTCGACGGCCTTGGCCACCTCGTCCAGGTAGGAGGAGGTGCGCGCCGCGAGCACCACGTCGGCGCCGGCCTGGGCGCACCGCACGGCGAGTGTCCGGCCGAGTCCGGCGCCCACACCCGACACGACGACGACCTTGTCGCGGAGCAGCTCCGGAACCTCGATGTGTTCGTCCATGTGTCAGTCCTCTCGATGAAGGGCGCACGGATCAGGAAAGGGGAAAAAAGGGTGCCCGGGGGCCGCGCAGGCCCCCGGGCAACCGGTCAGGCGGACGCACCCTCGCTGAAAACGATCGGCCGGACCTCGATGCCCAGGCCCTCGACCGCGGCGTCCGGGATCATCGCGGCGATCGCGTGCGCGCGCTCCAGATCCTTGGCCTCGATGATGTAGGCGCCGCCCACGTACTCCTTGGCCTCGGCGTACGGACCGTCCGTCACCGCGGGCACGCCGCCGCGAACACGCACCACGGCGCTCTGATCGTGGCCGGCCAGGGCCAGGGTCCCGACGAACTCGCCGGTCTCCTTGATCTTCTCCATGAACGGGCCGTGCCCCTGGAAGACGGCGTTGCGCTCGTCCTCGGACAGCGCGGCCAGGACCTCGGCGTTCGGGTACATCATGATCAGGTACTTCATGGTTCCGCTCCTTGCGACGTGAGACGCCCCGCGGCGCCCCTCTACTTCTTCGTCGGCGCCGATGCGCCGTTCTCGACATGGTCGCGAAAAACTTTTTCCCGGCCCAACCGGACCGCCGACATCCGCTTCGCCGTGTCGGCCCGCCGGTGACGGAGGGGCATCCTCCGGTCGAGCGGACCTGCGCGGAGCGGACCGTGCGTGGAGCGGATCCCCAAGCGGAGCGGATCCCGGAGCGGAGCGGATCCCCTGGTCGAGCGGGTCCGGGCGTCCGACGCCGACCGACACCCAGGATCAGTGCCGCATCGGGGTGAGCCCAGTATTGTCCGCCCGGATTTCGGCAGGCTTCTCTGTCCGTGCTGAGCGCTCCGACCCGGCGGTGGAGGTCCGGGGAGGAGGCCCGCGGAGCGGTCGACACGGTGGCCCGGCGGTGGGGCCGTGCCGCCCCCCGGCGGCACGGCCCCTGCCGGGCCACCGTGGTTCAGGGGGCGGAGACCTCCGCGGCGACCGGGAGAGCGCGGCCCGACCGGCGGACCGTACGTACGGTGCGGCGGGGACGCATGGCCTTCTCCGGTGGGTTGACGTGACCTCAGTGGGCGGTGACAGCACGCTACTTCGCCCCCGATCATCAGATGATCGTCAGACTGTCCCGATTCTGTCCCGGCCACCGTTCCGCACCGCCTGCGACCGCCGCCGGACACGGCTGCGCCGCCCCCGCAGCACAAGGGCTGCGGAGGCGGCGCGGTCTGACGGCCCGACGGCCGGGCCGGTCTCAGAAGAGGCCGGTCTCGGGAGGAGCCGGTTTCAGAAGGGGCCGGTCTAGGAGGGGCGTCGCACCAGCGACACCCGCGAGCGGGTCAGCGCCGCCGCCGCCAGCCCGGCGACGACCGGCAGGGCCAGCATCATGAGCCCGATCGTCCCCCAGGGCGCGGCCGCCAGGGCCGAGCGCATGTCCAGGTTGAGGGTCCTCGACCGCAACAGGCCCAGGGCCGGGACGAACCCGCTGACCGTGCCGAGCACACCTCCGAGGAAGGCGATCAGCGCGCACTGCAGGGCGGCCAGGGTGCGGCGGATCCGGGGCGGGGCGCCGACCGCGGCCAGCGTCGCCTGGTCCTGCCGGGAGTCGGCGGCCGCCAGACCGGTCGCGATACCGGCGGCGCCGAGCACCACCAGGGCGGCGAAGCCGGTCAGCGCGAGGGTCATCGCGTCGTTCTTCGGCTGGTAGCCGCGCTCCACCTCCACCTGGGCGAGCCGGTCCAGCCGAGACACCGCGGCGTCGGCGCGCTGCTGCGTCCGGTCGTCCGGCGGCGTGGCGGGCAGCCAGACCGAGCCGGTGGCCTCGGGGGTGAGCCCGGCCTTGCGGACGGTCGCCGCGCCCACCAGGCCGGATCCGAACCGCGCGGCCGACGCGTTCTCGACCAGCACCGCCTCCACCCCGACCTCCTGGAGCTCGGGCTTGGGGGTCTCGCCGGGCTGGGTCGCCCCGCCGCCGCCGCGCAGGACGAGCACGGCCTTGCCCTCGTGCAGGTACGCGCGGTCGAACACGACCACCTTGCCTGCGGCGAGCGCCTGCTCGACGGCCTGGTCCTGCACGCCGAACTGGTTGTGCAGCACGGTGGCGTCGCCGACGACCAGGCTCCCCGGGTCCACCCACCGCTGCTTCACCGGGTCGCCCTTGAGGTTGACGGTGCTGGAGCAGTTGCCGCAGAACCGGTACACGGGCTGGTAGAGGTCGGCGCGCACGCCGAGGCCCGGCATCTCCTGCTCCATCGTGCTGCGCAACTGCGGCAGCGCGGGGGAGTCGCCCACCACCCGGAGGGTGACGGCGCCGTTCGGGGTCTGCGGGTGGTAGCTGTTGCGGCCCTCGGCGTCCATGCCGCTGGTGTAGAGGCCGACGGCGACGGAACCGGCGACGGCGGCCATCACCGCCGCGACGGCGGGGGCGGTCCGGGAGCGGTGTCGGGTCGAGTCGCGCAGGGCGAGCCGGGGGCTGATCGGGAGGTGGCGGGCGAGCCGACCGAAGAGCGAGACCAGCAGCGGGGTGCAGGCGAGCAGGCCGAGTTCGGCGGTGGCGGCGCCGCCCAGCACCGCGAGGGTGCGGGCGTCGAATCCGGCGACCACCGGGGGGCCCGGCACACCGGTCCGGGTGACGGCGCCGAACAGGGCGATCGCGGCGCCGCCGAGCAGCATCAGCAGGCCGAGCAGGGTGATCCAGCGGTTCGGCGGGCGGACGGAGTCGCGGCCGGTGAGGCCCGCGGTGACGCTCCGCCGGGCCGCCTGCACCGCGGGCAGCGCGGCGGCCAGCAGGGCGGTGAGCAGGCCGATGCCCGCGATGGCCAGCAGGTCGACCGGCGGCACGGCGAAGTGGCCGAAGCGGCTGCCGCCGGCCCGCTCGATCCACGGCCGCAGCAGCGCGACCAGGCCGGTGCTGAGGACGACACCCGCGAGGGCGCCGGTCAGGCCGAGGACGAGGCCGGCGCCGAGCACCACCGCGCCGACATGGGCGCGGTTGCCGCCGGCGGCGCCGAGCAGGGCGAGCTGTCGGCGCGAGCGCCGGGCGCCGACCGCGAAGGCGGGGCCGGCCAGCAGCGTGACCTCCAGCAGCGCCATGCCCGTGACGGTGCCCGCCGCGAGCCTGGTGGTGTCCGGGACGGACGCCTCGGCGTAGCTGAAGGCGTGCGCGTAATAGGGGACGGCCGGCCGGGCGGGCGGGGCGAGGGCGACGGCGCGCGAGGTGACGGTGTAGCCGTACTTGTTGAACTCCTGGACCTTGGCCCAGTCGATCGCTGCGCCGGCCGGGAGCTTGACCAGCCAGGCCTGCTTGGCCGGCGCGGCCTCGGCGGGCGCCGCCTTGGCGGCGGCGTCGCTCGCGGCGAGCGGGTCGATCAGCTCGCCGGGGCGTCCGACGATCTCGACCTTCCGCAGGTCGTCGGGGTGCTCGATCACACCGGTGATGGTGAAGGGGGTCTTCTCCAGGCCCTTGATCGCGGTGGAGCCGCCGAGCCCGAGCCCGGACCGGTCGAGGAAGGCGCGGGTGACGGCCGCCTCGTGCGGGGCGCTCGGGACGCGCCCGTCGACGAGGTCGAGCCGGCCCTTCCAGACCGGGTTGGTCAGGTCGGCCTCGGTCGTGGTGGTGCGGAGCAGGCCCTCGCGGGAGCCCGCGCTCGCCTCCGGTCCCGGCCGGGCGGAGATCAGCGTGCTGCCCGGCGGCAGCAACCCGGTCACCAGGGTGGCGGGGTCGGTGCTCGCGCTCCTGCTCTCCTCGGAGGTGGCGGGCCTGCCCTGCACGACCTGGGTGACGAGGGTGCCGTCCTCGGCGAACGGCGCCTGCTCGATCGTCCGGCCGAGTGAGAAGCCGCTGATCAGGGCGTCGGATCCGCCCATCAGCCGCTCGACCCGTTCGGTGGGGGTGAGTTGGCCGCTGCGGTGGACGATGTCCGCTCCGGCGACGCCGAGGACGGGCAGCGCGACCATGGCGACGACGAGGGCGCTGCGGCCCTTGGCGCGCAGGGCGTCGCGGCGGGCGATGCGCAGGGCGACCCTGATGGCACTCAGCTTCACAGGGCCACCCCCGCCTGCCCGTAGCCGCCGAGCTGGGCGAGCCCGCCGGGGGAGACGTTCATGCTCTCGTCCACGATCCGGCCGTCGCGCAGGTAGACCACGCGGTCGGCCCAGGCGGCGTGGGCCGCCTCGTGGGTGACCATCACGGCGGCGGCGCCGGCGTTGCAACGGGCGCGCAGGACGCCGAGGACGGCCTCGCCGGTGGCGGAGTCGAGGGCGCCGGTGGGCTCGTCGGCCAGCAGCAGGCGGCGCTCGCCGATCAGGGCGCGGGCGATGGCGACGCGCTGCTGCTGGCCGCCGGACATGTCGTCGGGGAAGCGGTCGGCGAGCTCCGGGATGCCGAGCTCCTTCAGGGCGGCCAGGGCCTCGCGGCGGACGGAGCGGCCGGAGGCGCCGTCGAGTTCGCGGGGCAGCGTGATGTTCTCGGCGGCGGTCAGCGCCGGGATCAGGTTGTAGTCCTGGAAGACGTAGCCGATCGAGCGGCAGCGGACCGCGGCCAGCTTCCGGCGGCTCAGCCCGCCGAGGGCGGTGCCCTCGACCAGGACCTGGCCGGTGCTCGGGGTGTCCAGGCCGCCGGCCAGCGTCAGCAGGGTGGACTTGCCGGACCCGGACGGGCCCATCACGGCGACGAACTCGCCCGGGTGCACCCGGAGATCGACGCCGCGCAGGGCCTGCACCTCGGACGCGCCCTGGCCGTGGACCCGGGTGACGTTGTCGAGGTGCAGGACGGTGTTGCTGGTACGCCCGGGACGGCCGGTCGGATCGGTGTAGGACACACTTCCCCCTCAGTTCTGTGGTCCGGCCTTCGGTCAGGCGGACTGCATATGTCGGGTGACTATATATGCAGGAAGGCGACTAGTCAGCCCCGGTTCCGGATCGAGGGGTGGAATTCCTCGGCGCGAGGGCCGGCGGGGAGCGGCTCCGACGGGCCTTCCGGCGCCTTCCGGCGGGCCTTCGGGCGGGGGTCGGCGGGCATCCCGGCACGGGCTTCGTCCGTACGGGAGAGCGAATACCGGGAAACCGTCCGAACGCCTGGAACCCCGGGCGGCCGCCGCCCGACTGGTGGAACGGGCACCTCCGGGCGGCGGCGCCGGCCGGGCCACCCGGACCCGCGGACACCGACCCGCGTGCCCCGCCGGTTCCCCTACGGTCCGACCCGCCGCAACAAGGAGTGCACGCACATGTGCGGAATCACCGGCTGGGTGTCCTTCCACCAGGACGTCCGCCAAAGCGCCCCCGTCATCGAGGCGATGACCGCCACCATGGCCCTGCGGGGGCCCGACGCCGGAGGGGTCTGGCTCGGCCCGCACGCCGCCCTCGGCCACCGGCGGCTGTCCGTCATCGACCTCGACGGCGGCGCCCAGCCCATGGCCGACGTCCGGGACAACCCCGCAGTGGTGCTGACCTACAGCGGCGAGGTCTACAACCACCACCGGCTGCGCGCCGAACTCAAGGCCAGGGGGCACCGGTTCGCGACCCGCAGCGACACCGAGGTGGTGCTGCGCGCCTACCAGGAGTGGGGCGATGCCCTGGTCGACCGGCTGGAGGGGATGTACGCCTTCGCGATCTGGGACGAGCGCGCCGAACGGCTGCTGCTGGTCCGCGACCGACTCGGCGTCAAGCCGCTGTTCTGGGCCGAGGTCGACGGCGGACTGGTCTTCGGATCCGAGCCCAAGGCGCTCTTCGCCCACCCCGGCCTCACCCCGACCGTGGACGCCGACGGGCTGCGCGAGGCCTACAGCCTGCTCTTCAACACCGGCCCCACCGTCTGGGCCGGCGTGCGCGAGGTCCACCCCGGCGCCCTGCTCGTCCTCGACCGGCGGGGCGTCCGCGAGAGCCGCTACTGGGAGCTCCAGGCCCGCCCGCACACCGACGACCTGGACACCACCGTCGAGCGGGTCCGCTCGCTGGTCAACCGCGCCGCCCGGGCCCAGCTGGAGGCCGACGTCCCGCTCTGCAGCCTGCTCTCCGGCGGCCTGGACTCCACCGTCGTCACCGCCCTGGTCGCCGACGAACTCCGGCTCTCCGAGGGCCCCGAGGCCCGGCTGCGCTCCTACGCCGTCGACTACAGCGACCAGGCCGAGCAGTTCACCGGCGACGTGCTGCGCACCGGCCACGACACCCCGTTCGCCGCCGAGGCCGGAGCCTTCATCGGCAGCGACCACTCCACCGTCGTCCTCGACCCGCGCGCCCTGCTCGACATCGAGCACCGCCGGGCGGTCGTCGTCTCACGCGACTCGCCGATCGGCGTCGGCGACATGGACACCTCGCTCTACCTGCTGTTCGGCGAGATCCGCAAGCACTCCACCGTGGCCCTCTCCGGGGAGGCCGCGGACGAGGTGTTCGGCGGCTACCCGTGGTTCCACAACCCCAAGGCGCTTGCCGCGCAGGCCTTCCCATGGCTGCTGGTCACCGGCGACCAGGCCGCCATGCCGATCAACTCGGACCTCGCCGCCCACCTGCGGATCGGCGAGTTCCGCGCCGACACCTACCGCAGCGCGCTCGCCGCCGTCCCCCACCTGGACGACGAGAGCCCCGTCGAGCACCGGCAGCGCGAGATGCAGCACCTCTCGCTGACCCGCTGGCTGCGCCAGCTGCTGCACCGCAAGGACCGCCTGTCGATGGCCCAGGGCCTGGAGGTGCGGGTGCCCTACTGCGACCACCGGCTCGTCGAGTACGCCTTCAACGCCCCGTGGGCGATGAAGAGTTACGACGGCCGGGAGAAGAGCCTGCTGCGGGCCACCGGCCAGGGCCTGGCTCCCGAGTCGGTGCTCTGGCGCCCCAAGAACCACTACCCGGCGACCCACCACGCCGACTACAACGGCGGCCTGCAGCAGCTCGCCCGCGAGGCGCTGGACGCGCCGCACGTCCGCGACATCGCCGACGAGACCGTCATCAAGGCCGCCCTCGACACCCCGGCCGACCAGCTGCAGTGGGGCCACCGGCTGCGTCTGGAGCGGGTGGTCGACCTCGGGCTCTGGCTGGACCACCACCGGCCCGCGCTGGCCTTCTGACCTGCGGGGGCCTCCGCGATCCGCCGACCTCGCGGAGGCTCCGCACCCTCCTCCCGGGCACCGCCCGGACCGTCCTCCCCGGCGCGGCCCGCACCGTCCGACCGGGTGCAGGGCGCACTGGCGCCCGCAGGACGGACGCGACGCGCCCGGGCGGCGCTCGCCCCACCCGGCCCGCCGAGCGTAGAACGGGGTGCCGGGGATCCCCGGGGGCGTACGACGGGAGGACGCGTGGTGGAGCGCAGGTGGTCGGCCGGGGTGCGGCGGGCGGTGGCGCCCGACCGCCACGGTCCGCTGGTGCCGATGCTGTTGCTGCTCACCCTCGGCACCGGCATGGTGGACGCGGTCAGCTTCCTCGCGCTCGGCCACGTGTTCGTCGCCAACATGACCGGGAACGTCATCTTCCTGGGCTTCGCGCTGGCCGGCACGGCGGGCCTGTCCGCGACCTCCTCGCTCACGGCGCTGGCCGCCTTCCTGGCGGGCGCCCTCGCCGGCGGGCGCTTCTGCGAGTGCCGGCCCGCCCACCGGGGCCGGACCCTGGTCGCCGCGATGGCGGTCCAGGCGGGGCTGGTGGCGGTCGCCGTCGTGCTGGAGGGTGTGGCCGGCCACGGTGCCACCCCGGTCCGCCACGCCCTGATCGCCCTGCTGGCCTTCGCGGTGGGCCTGCAGAACGCCGTCGTGCGCGACCTCCGGGTACCGGACCTGACCACCACCGTGCTCACCATGACCCTGACGGCCCTGGCCGCCGACCGGGCGGGCGTCCGGCGGATCGCCTCGGCGGTCTCGATGTTCACCGGTGCGCTGCTCGGCGCCCTGCTCGTGCTGCACGTGAACGTGACCAGTGCCCTGGTGGTGGCACTCGCCCTGGTGGCCGCGGTCGCCGTGATCACTCGCCGCGCCTGCGCCGACCGCCCGGGCGCACCCGACCCCGCCTGGACCCGGCCGCCGGGGGCCTGAACCCGGGGACCTGAGCCCGGGGCCCGGCCGGGCCCCGGGTGGCTGAGCCTCGGGCTGGGGGCTGGGGGCTGGGGTCTGGACCGGTCAGGGGCGGGTGGCCAGGAAGACGTCCAGCTCGACGCCGTACCAGCGGTCGGTGCGCCCGAGCGGGGCCATGTCCAGGCGACGACAGACCGCGGCCGAGGGCCCGTTGTCCGGGCGCAGGACGGCGTGGATGCCGGTGAGGCCGTCCGCGAAGCCCTTGGCGAGCGCGCCGCGGGCGGCCTCGGTGGCGAAGCCGTGGCCCCAGGAGTCCGGGTGCAGGTGCCAGCCGACCTCGACCCGGCCGTCCTCGGTGCGGCCGTCGCCGTCGGGCAGCGGGACGAGCAGGACGGAGCCCACGACCACGCCGTTGTCGCGCCGCTCCAGCGCCCACACCCCGTAGCGGGGGTCGGCGGACCGCTCCCGCCAGCGCGCGATCATGGCGGGCACCTCGGCGGGGGACTCCAGGGCCCGCGGCCGGGCGCCGAGCCAGCGCATGACCTCCCACCGGGAGTAGATCTCATAGGCGCGCTGCTCGTCGCGCTCCTCCCAGAGCCGGGCGGTCAGTCGCTCGGTGTGGAACACGTTCGGTCTCCTGCGGGTCGGCGTGGTCGGTGCGGTCGTTGTGGTCGACGGCCCGTCGACACCACGGGCGCTGCTACTACTCCGGCGGGCCGCCCGGCCCCGGGTGGCGGCTGGTGCGGCCGCTCCAGCCGGGCTCCAGCCTGGCCCAGGAGCGCTGCCACTCCTGGTCCGCCCGCCGGTTGAGCACCCGCAGCCGCAGGGCCAGGCCGCCGACCACCAGGCCGGTGAGGCCGCCGAAGGCGAACAGGCCGGTGCAGACGGCGTCGACGACCAGGCCGGTCACCGTGGCCGGAGCGTCGGCGGGTGCGCCGGCGCCGTCCACCCAGGCGGTGACGGTGGAGCCGGTCCGGGCGGACCGGGGCACCGTGAGGGTGCCGGTGCGCGCCTGCCCGTCGGGGGAGGCCCAGGCGGCCTCGGCGTCGCCCTGGTTCCCGTACCCGCCCGCCCGGCGGCCGCCCGCGGCGGGGTGGCGCGGTTCGGTGAGGAGCACGGCCTCCACCTGGTGCAGCCGCGCCCGGTCGGCCGTGGCGTGCCGGGCGGTGAGCCGGTGGGCGAGCAGCGCGGCCCCCGCGGCGAGGAGCAGCGCGAGCAGCAGGCCCAGCGCCGCGGCGAGCAGGGCCCGGCCGCGGGCCCGGTCCACCGGCCGGACCAGGGGATCGCGGCGGGAACCGACAGTCCGCCGGAGCTGCCGGGCGGCCCGGCGGAGCGGCGAGGCGGGCCGGGGCCGGCGAGGTGTGCGGGGCGGGCGGGGCAGGCGGGGTGTGCGGGGCAAGGCGCTTCCTCCTCACGGGTGTTCAGCGCCCGGGGCGGTGCCGCCGGCTGGGCCTTGGTCCCAATCTCCCCCGGCTCCCCACCCGGGCACAAGGGCCGGCCCGACCGGCGCCGCCGGAACGGGCCGCGCGGGACCGGGACGTTCGGCCCTCGGCGGGGGAGGGGGCGGGAGGGCAGGCTGGTTCCGATCGCGTCCTCCGTGCCGGGGGCGCGGCAGGGGCCGGCCTGCTGTGGGGGCCTGCCGGCCCGTGGTGCGGAGCCGGGGGCGGACATGGGGCCGCCTCCGGCTCCCGCCGGTCCCGGGTCGGGTCAGCCCGGAGAATCTCCTGTCACCGCAGGTCAGCGGTCTATTCTCGCCAGCTATACACTCGGGGTATACATCTGATGTATGGTCATCTCATGAGTGTTCCTTTGACCCTTCTGGGGCTGCTGGAGCGAGAGCCGAGCCATGGCTACGACCTCAAGCGCGACTACGACGCCTTCTTCGGCCGGGGCAAGCCCCTGCCCTACGGCCAGGTCTACGCCACGCTCGGCCGGCTGGCCCGGGACGGCAAGGTGGTCCCCGGTGAGGCCGAGCCCGGCGACGGACCGGAGCGCAAGCGGTACGTGATCACCGAGGCCGGGGTGACGGAGTTCGAGCACTGGCTCACCGAGCCCGTCTCGCCCGAACCCAGCCTGCAGACGGTGCTGTTCACCAAGGTCGTGCTGGCCCTGATGCTCGGCCGCGACGCCGAGGTGTACCTCGACACCCAGCGGGCCGCCCACATGGCGAGGATGCGCGAACTGACCGACCTGCGCCGCAAGGGCGCCCTGGTCGACGCGCTGCTCGCCGACCACGGACTGTTCCACCTGGAGGCCGACTTGCGCTGGATCGACCTGACCACCGCCCGCCTGGACGCGCTCGCCGAGGCGGTGCGGTCATGACGCCGCTGATCGAGGCCCGCGACATCACGCTCGCCTTCGGCGAGACCCCGGCCCTGCGCGGCGCCGGCCTGGCGGTCGACGCCGGCGAGGTGCTCGCCATCATGGGCCCCAGCGGCTCCGGCAAGTCCACGCTGCTGCACTGCCTCGCCGGCATCCTCACCCCCGACTCCGGTGAGGTCCACTTCAACGGGCAGCGGATCGACACCATGGCCGAGGCCCAGCGCAGCGCCCTGCGCCGCGACAGGTTCGGCTTCGTCTTCCAGTTCGGCCAGCTCGTCCCCGAGTTGACCGCCGAGGAGAACGTCGCCCTGCCGCTGCTGCTGAGCGGCACCCGGCGGGCGGCCGCACTGGCCGAGGCCCGGCCCTGGTTCGCCCGGCTCGGCCTGGACGGCATGGAGGGGCGCCGCTCCGGCGAGCTGTCGGGCGGTCAGGCGCAGCGCGTCGCACTCGCCCGCGGCCTGGTGGCGCGGCCCCAGGTGCTGTTCGCCGACGAGCCGACGGGCGCGCTGGACTCGCTCACCGGCGAGCAGGTGATGGAGCTGATGGTCGGCGCCGCCCGCGAGCAGGGCACCACCGTCATCCTGGTCACCCACGAGCCCCGGGTCGCCTCCTACGCGGACCGCGAGGCGATCGTCCGGGACGGCAGGGCCACCTCGCTCCCGGCAGTGGGCCGCGCGGCGGAGCGGGTCGCCTCATGATCCGGTTCGCACTGCGCCTGGCGGTCAGCGGCGGGAGGGAGGCCGTGGCCCGGCTGATCGTCATCGCCGCCGCCGTGGCGATCGGGGTCGGCCTGCTGCTGTCCACGCTGGCCAGCATCAACGCCGTCGGCAAGGCCAACGAACGGGTGCTGTGGACCAACACCGGGGCGGCCAGCCGCACCGAGACGGCCCCGGTGGACCCGCTCTGGTGGTGGGACCACGGCGACTACTACGACGGCAAGGAGATCTTCCGGGTCGACGTCGCCGCGACCGGGCCGACCGCGCCCGTCCCGCCGGGCCTCACCAGGCTTCCCGCGCCGGGCGAGTACTACGCCTCGCCCGCGCTGGCCGACCTGCTGCGTACGACCCCGGCCGTGGAGCTGGGCGACCGCTTCCCCGGCCGGATGGCCGGAGTGCTCGGCGACGAGGCACTGCCCTCCCCGGACTCGCTGTACGTGATCGAGGGCCGGACGCCCGCGGAGATCGAGCACATAGCCGGGGCGAGCAAGGTCACCACCATCGCCACCGCGCTCCCGCCCACCTGCGACAACGACTGCCCCGGGCTGGGCACCCGCGGCGACGCCATGACGCTGATCCTCTCCGTGGTGGCCGGCGCGCTGATCTTCCCCGTGGTCATCTTCATCGGCACCGCGACCAGGCTCTCCACCGCCACCCGCGAGCAGCGCTACGCCGCGATGCGGCTGGTCGGTGCCACGCCGCGGCAGGTCTCGGCGATCTCGGCGGTGGAGTCCACCGTGGCCGCGGCGGCCGGCGCGGTCGTCGGCTTCGGCCTCTTCCTGCTGCTGCGCCCGCTGGTGGCGACCATCCCGTTCACCGGCGACCGGTTCTTCGCCGAGGACCTGACGCTCACTCCGCTCCAGGCGGCGGCCACGGCGCTGGGCGTCCCGGTGGCGGCCGCGATCGCCGCCCGGCTGGCGCTGCGGCGGGTCACCATCTCGCCGCTGGGCGTCACCCGCCGGGTCACCCCGAAGCCGCCGGGCCTCTGGCGGCTGGCCCCGCTGCTGGCCGGCCTCGCCGAGCTCGCCTACTTCGTCAACCGGCGCCCCGACAGCACCGACGGGCAGACGGCCGCCTATCTGACCGGCTTCCTGACGGTCATGCTCGGTCTGGTGGTCGCGGGCCCCTGGCTCACCATGGCCGCCGCCCGGGGCGTCGCCCGGCGCACCAGCCGCCCGGCCACGCTGATCGCCGTCCGGCGCCTCGCCGACGACCCGAAGGCGGGCTTCCGCTCCGTCGCCGGCCTCGTCCTCGCCCTCTTCGTCACCACGGCGACGGTCTGCATCATCGGCACCATCAACGAGAACCGGGGCTCGCTCAGCGGGGGCCCGGAGACCAGGGCCGTGGTCTCGCACGGCGCCCTCGTCGACGAAGCGCCGATGACGGACGCGCTGCCGGACCGGCTCCTGGCGGAGCTCCGCGCGGTGCCCGGGTTCCGGGGCCTCGCCGTGGGCCACGACAACCCGCAGGCCATCGGCGCCGAGCCGGGCGAGCGCCCCGGGTTCGCCCCCAGCCTGGTGCTCTGCACCGACCTCGCCCAGACCCCGGTGGCCGGTTACTGCCCGGCCGGTGCGAGCGTCGTCGGCGTCCCGCCGTGGGCCTTCCTGGACGTGCGTTCCAACGCCTCGAAGGAGTGGACGGCCGCGCCGATCTCCGCCGAGGAGGCGGCCCGGCTGCCGGTGCGCAACGTCTACGTGACCACCGACGGCTCCGCCGCGGCCAAGGAGCAGGTCCGCACCGCGCTCACCAAGGCCTACCCGCAGTACCGGTCCAGGACGGTCGGCGACTGGGGATCCAGCCAGCAGAAGCAGCTGGCCGGCTGGCGGCAGCTGGCGAACGTGGTGCTGCTGACCACCCTGCCGATCGCCGGCTGCAGCCTGGCGGTGAGCGTGGTCGCGGGCCTGTCCGACCGCAGGCGGCCGTTCGCGATGCTGCGGCTGACGGGCGCGCCGCTGCGCCTGCTGCAGTGGGTGATCGGTCTGGAGAGCGCGCTGCCGCTGGTGGTGGTGGCGGCGATCGCGACCGGAACCGGTTTCGCGGCGTCCGCGATGTTCCTCAAGTCGCAGATGGAGTACGACCTGGTGTCGCCGGGCGCGGTGTACTTCGTCCTGGTGGCGCTCGGCCTGGCGGCCTCGCTGGGCATCATCGCCTCGACGCTGCCGCTGCTGAGGCGGATCACCGGCCCGGAGGCGGCCCGCAACGGCTGACCGGCTGCGCGCCCTACCCCGTCACCCGCGCACCGCGGGTGACGGGGTACGCGTACGTCCCGGCGCGCCGGACGTCGGCGAGGTCCGGCAGCCAGCTGCCGAGGACCAGCGCGGACGGGTAGAACATCGGCCCGGGCAGCGCGTCGAGCGGGAACCGCTCCCAGCCCGCGCACGCGTGCGGCTCGGTGACCTCGGCCGCGGCCAGGCTCGGCGGGGCGAGCACGGCCGCGGTCAGCCGGGGGCGGCCCAGCTCGTGGTCGAGGAGCACCGCCAGCACCCGCATCCGCCCGGCCGGCAGCACGATGCCGGTCTCCTCGGCCAGCTCCCGGGCGGCGGCCTGTTCGAAGGACTCGCCCGGGTCGTCCACCTTGCCGCCCGGCAGGCTCCAGGTCGGCGGCTCGCCGGCGGTGGTCCGGCGGCCGAGCAGCACCCGGCCGTCCCCGGTGGGGACGATGACGCCGGCGCCGAGCAGCGGTGCGGTGGTCAACTCGGTTCCTCCTCGCAGGGGTTACCAGGCGGCGCGGTCGAAGTCCTTCAGGAAGCAGCCGTACAGGTCCTCGCCCTGCTCGCCGCGCACGATCGGGTCGTACACCCGGGCCGCGCCGTCGACCAGGTCGAGCGGGGCGTGGAAGCCCTCGTCGGCCAGGCGCATCTTGTCCGGGTGCGGGCGCTCGTCGGTGATCCAGCCGGTGTCGACGGCGGTCATCAGGATGCCGTCGGTCTCGAACATCTCCTGCGCGCTGGTGCGGGTGAGCATGTTCAGCGCGGCCTTGGCCATGTTGGTGTGCGGATGGCCGGCGCCCTTGTAGCCGCGCTGGAACACGCCCTCCATCGCGGAGACGTTGACCACGTACTTGCGGCGGGAGGCGGCGGCCGCCATCGCCGGGCGCAGCCGGCTGATCAGGATGAACGGCGCGGTGGAGTTGCAGAGCTGGACCTCCAGCAGCTCCACCGGGCCGACCTCGTTGACGGTCTGCACCCAGCTGTTGGTGGGGGCGAGGTCGGGCACCAGGCCGCCCGCGTCGATCGCGGTGCCGGCCTCGATCCGGGCGGGGGTGGCGGAGCCGGTGACCAGGGCGAGGGAGGTGACGTCCTCGGCGGAGATCCGCTCGCCGCCGCCGCTCGCCTGGGCGGGGAGGGCGGGCAGGTCCACGCTGCCGCTGCCGAACCGGCCGATGGTGGTGGACTGCGGGAGCTCGCCGGCCGGCAGCGGCGCGGACTCGGCGTTGACCAACTCGCGGTAGGACTCCGGCGGGCGCCGTACGGTCTGTGCGGCGTTGTTGATCAGGATGTCCAGCGGGCCGTCGGCGGCGACCTCGTCGGCCAGCGCCAGAACCTGGGCCGGGTCGCGCAGGTCGATCCCGATGATCTTCAGTCGGTGCAGCCACTCGGCGCTGTCCGGCATCGCGGTGAAGCGGCGGATGGCGTCGTTGGGGAACCGGGTGGTGATGGTGGTGTGGGCGCCGTCGCGCAGCAGCATCAGCGCGATGTACATGCCGATCTTGGCCCGGCCGCCGGTGAGCAGCGCGCGCTTGCCGGTGAGGTCGGCACGCGCGTCGCGGCGGGCGCGGTTCTTCACGGCGCAGGTCTGGCAGAGGTTGTGGTAGAACGCGTCCACCTCGACGTACCGCTGCTTGCAGGTGTAGCAGGAGCGCGGCCGCTCCAGGATCCCGGCGATCTCGGTGGTGGTGACGGTGGTCAGGCCGAAGGCGCCGGCCGTCTCGTCGTCGATCCGGGTCGGGGCGCCGGTCGCCGTCCGGGCGGTGACCTCGCGGTCGTTGGCGGTCTTGCGGGCCCGGGTCTCCTGGCGGCGGCGCTGCTTGAGGGTGCGGAATATGCCGCCGACGGCCTGGCGGACGGTGATCGCGTCCGGGTGGTCGACGTGCAGCCCGTCCAGTTCGGCGATCACGTCGAGGCAGAGCTTCAGCCGCTCCGGGTCGAGCCCCGGGCCGAAGTCGATCTCCTCGGCCGTCTCGATGCCGTCTCCGTCCGTGCTGTTCGCGCTGTCCGTGATGGGGTCCTGCTGGATGTCCACGCCCGCCGTCATGCCTGTTTGCCGCTTCCCTGTTGCCACCGCCGTTACCGCGTGAATGCTACGGGAGCAGGGGTGGCGGGGGCGAAAAGCCGATCGCTTGGAGGAACCTACAGTCCTGGCGCCGATGCGATGATCATGCTTTGTGCACTGCACCAGCAATCGTGCTCGAACTGGCTTTTGCCTCCGGCGTGCCGGAGAATCGAATGTTGGGTGCGGGGCGCCCGAGTGCGCCCCGCGGAACCGCCGCAACCGCACCCGAGGTGTACCTTCTCCCAGCCAGAGAGCCCCATTTCATGCGCTTCCTGAACGACCTCAAGCCCTCGTACGACCTCACGTACGACGACGTCTTCATGGTCCCCAGCCGCTCCGCCGTGGGCTCCCGGCAGGGTGTCGACCTCTCGTCGAACGACGGCACCGGCACGACCATCCCGCTCGTCGTGGCCAACATGACCGCCATCGCCGGCCGCCGGATGGCCGAGACCGTCGCCCGCCGCGGCGGCCTGGTCGCCATCCCGCAGGACATCCCGACCGAGGTCATCGCCGACGTCATCGGCTGGGTCAAGCAGCGCCACCTGGTGCACGACACCGCGATCACCCTCGGCCCCGGCGCCACCGTCGCCGAGGCCCTCTCGCTGCTGCCCAAGCGGGCACACGGCGCGCTGGTCGTGGTCGAGGACGACAAGCCGATCGGCGTGGTCACCGACTCCGACTGCCACGGCGTCGACCGCTTCACCAGCCTCGCCGACGTGATGTCCCGCGACCTGCTGCTGCTGGACCAGGGCATCGACCCGCGCGCCGCCTTCGACAAGCTGAGCGAGGCGCACCGCAAGCTCGCCCCCGTGGTCGACGGCGAGGGCCGCCTGGTCGGCCTGCTGACCCGCAAGAACGCGCTGCGCGCCACCCTCTACACCCCGGCCGTGGACACCGAGGGCCGGCTGCGGGTCGCGGCCACCGTCGGCATCAACGGCGACGTGGCGGGCAAGGCCAAGGCCCTGGTCGAGGCCGGCGCCGACGTGCTGGTCGTCGACACCGCGCACGGCCACCAGGAGTCGATGATCAGCGCCCTGCGCGCGGTGCGCGGGCTGGACCCGCAGATCCCGATCGTGGCCGGCAACGTGGTCTCCGCCGCGGGTGTCCGCGACCTGGTCGAGGCGGGCGCCGACATCCTCAAGGTCGGTGTCGGCCCCGGCGCGATGTGCACCACCCGGATGATGACCGGCGTCGGCCGGCCGCAGTTCTCCGCCGTCCTGGAGTGCGCCGCCGAGGCGCGCAGGCTCGGCAAGCACGTCTGGGCCGACGGCGGGGTCCGCCACCCGCGCGACGTCGCGATGGCGCTGGCCGCCGGCGCCTCCAACGTGATGATCGGCTCCTGGTTCGCCGGCACCTTCGAGTCGCCCGGCGACCTGCAGACCACCGCCGACGGCCGCCAGTACAAGGAGAGCTTCGGCATGGCCTCGGCGCGTGCGGTGAGCAACCGCACGTCCCAGGACTCCGCGTACGACCGGGCCCGCAAGGCGCTGTTCGAGGAGGGCATCTCGCACTCGCGGATGTTCGTCGACCCGGCGCGCCCGGGCGTCGAGGACCTGATCGACTCGATCGTCGCGGGCGTGCGCAGCTCCTGCACCTACGCGGGCGCCTCCAGTCTGGAGGAGTTCCACGAGAAGGCCGTGGTCGGCATCCAGAGCGCCGCCGGCTACGCCGAGGGCAAGCCGCTGCACTCCAGCTGGGCCTGATCCCGATCAGCTCACGGCCGGCCGGTTCCTCGCCTCGGGGAGCCGGCCGGCCGTTGTGCTGTGGGCGTGGGCGTGGGCGTGGGCGTGGGCGTCGGCGTGGGTGTCGGCGTGGCCCGGGGGCTGGTGCCGGTCCTGGCCGGGCAGGCCCAGCGGTGTGAGCAGGGCCCGGCCGAGCAGCCCGACCGAGCCGTCCAGCGCGGCGGTGAGCGCCCGGGACGCGAGCGGCACCCCGTGCAGCGCCCGCAGCGCGAGCGCGCTCGCCCAGGCCGCGTCCCGGGCCGCGTCGACCGTCCAGGCACCGAGCAGGTGCGTCAGCGGCTCGGCGAGCTCCAGCACGTCCGGGCCGGGCATCAGCCGCTCCCGGACGGCCGTCTCCACCTCCGCCAGCAGCCCGCCGATCCGCTGGTAGTCCCCGGCCAGCGCCTGCGGCTCGCAGCCCAGCCGGTCGCAGGTCTCGACCACCGCCAGCGGCAGGTCGTGCTGGATGTGGGCGTTCATCCCGGCCAGCGCGAACTGCACCGGGTGGACGCCCGGGTGCGCACGCAGCTCGAACAGCGGACGCCAGCAGGCGGGCGGCCGCCGCCCGGCCCCGACCGCGTCCACCGCCAGCAGGTAGCGCCCGGCGAACACCGCGTCCAGCTCGGCCATCGCGGCCGGGTCGGCGAAGCACGGCTCGTCGAGGCGCCGGCGCACCAGCTCCGTGACGGTGAGGTACACGGCGTTGAACACCGCCACGCCGTCCTCCTCGGGCAGGCCGGCCCCGACGGCCCGCAGCCGGCCGATCACCGCGTCGACCCTGGCGAGCCCGCTCCCCGCCCGCATCGCTGCACCCGGCATGCGCCACCCTCCGATGTCGATCGTGCACTGATCGCATCATCGTGACAGCGGCACGCCCACGCGCCGGGGCCGCCGCGCGAACGGGCGCCCGTCAGGGTGATCCGCCGAGGCAGGCGGCCGGGCAGGCGTCAGGTCGGCCGGGCAGGCGTCGGCGGTCAGCCCAGCTCGTACTCCAGGACGTAGGTGTGCCCGCCCGCCTCGTCCACGGACAGCCGGAACGTCCCGGTGATCCCCGCCAGCTCACCCGTACCGGTGCCCGCCACCACCTGGATCGTCACCCCGTCGGTGCCGAACGCGGCGTGCTGCAGCGCGAACGAACCCTTGCGCCCCTCCAGCTCACCGGTGAAGTGCTCCACCGCCACGTACGAGGCCGGGGCACCCGCGCCGTCCAGCACGGACAGCATCCGCACCACGCTGCTCCCCGTCATCCCGCCGGTGAAGTCCTTGGTGATCCGGACCCGGCCGAGCGTCGCACCCGGCTGCTCGTCCGTCTCCTCCGGCTCGAAGCCGGTCACCTTGAAGGCCCCGCCCGCCGTGTTCCCCATGGCTCTGTCCCCTCGAAGCACCCGAGCGCCCGGCCCTCCGCCGACCGCGCCCACAGCCTCGCACGGGCCACTGACAACCGCGCCCGAGCGCGCCGCCGCCCGCCCGCCCGCGCAGGGGACCACCACTGCTGCTACTCCCAGCGGACCGCCAGCATCGCCGCGTCGTCGTCCAGCCCGCCCGCTCCCACCCAGGCGCCGACATCCCCGAGCAGCGCGTCGAGCAGGTCCTCCGGACCTCCCGGGTGCAGCTCCGCCCAGCGCTGCGCCAGCGGGTAGAAGCGACCGGCCGCGTTGCGGGCCTCCGAGACGCCGTCGGTGTGCAGCAGCAGCAGGTCGCCCGTCCGCGGCTCGAACCGGCCCGCCAGGTACTGCCCGCCGACCAGCCCGAGCAGGCCCAGCGGCGGCGCGTGCAGCGGCGGCTCCAGCTCCACCACCAGGCCGTCGCGGCGCAGCAGCGGATGCGGGTGCCCGCAGTTGACGAAACCGGCCGCCCCGCCCGGCGGCACCTCCAGGAACAGCGCCGTGACGAACCGCTCGTTCGCCGGGCGCCCGGCCAGCGCCGCGTCCAGGCGCTCGGCGACCCTGGCGAGGTCGGGTTCGGTGCGCGCAGCCTCCCGGAACACCCCGAGCACGTCGGCGGCCGTCTCCACCGCCGGCAGTCCGTGGCCCTGGACGTCCCCGAGCAGGATCCGGATGCCGTACGGGGTGTCCGCGACCTCGTACAGGTCCCCGCCGATCCGCGCCTCGGCCGCCGCGGCGGCGTACCGCACGGCGATCCGCAGCGGCCCGATCCGCTCCGGCGGAGGGCGCAGCAGCGCCCGCTGCGCCGCCTCGGCGACCGTCCTGACCTGCGACAGTTCGCGCTCCCTGGCCGCGACCAGGCCGACGTTGGCGGCGCTCGCCAGGGTCGCCGCCAGCACGGTGATCAGCGCGGTGACGTGGACGGAGTCCGGCAGGCCCTTGTTGCTCAGCTCCAGCAGCGCCACGGCGGCGATGGCGATCGCCCCGGTGATCATCGGCACCCGGGGTCTGCGGGTGGTGACACCGACGAGGACCGGCGCGACCGCGAGCACGGGGGACAGCGTCGTCCCCGGCCCGGTCACCAGGTCGGCCACCACGGCCGCGACCAGCAGGAGGAACGCGCAGCCGAGCAGCACCCGGATCCGCCGCGGCAGGTGCGGCGGCACCGCGTCCTGCGGGCGATCGGCGGTCACGCGCGCTCCTCTGAACGGGCGGGCCGGTCGGAGTCCGACCCCTCCTCCGTCCACTCTCCACCGCGGCCGCCCCCCTCAGCACCTCGGGGCGGACCCGCCGCGCCGTCCGGCGGTCGAAGGAGAGGCCGTAGGCTGACCGGGAGATGAGACGTAAGCGGAAGGTGCCGCCCACCCCCCTGCCACAGCGCAACGGGGTGGATCCGGTGCACCTGCGGCTGCCCGCCGAGGGGGAGTGGCCGACCCTGCGGGCGTACCTGGCCGACCGGCTGCCGACGGTGGACCCGGCACGGATCGACGCGCTGCTGGGCGGGGGCGAGATCGTCGGCGAGCACGGCCCGGTCGCCCCGGACGAACCGTTCCGGCCCGGCGCCCACCTCTGGCTCCACCGCGACCTCCCGCAGGAGGTGCACGTCCCGTTCGAGCTGGACGTGCTGTACCAGGACGAGCACCTGGTGGTGGTCGACAAGCCGCACTTCCTGGCCACCACCCCGCGCGGGCGGCACGTCGTGGAGACGGCGCTCTCCCGACTGCGGCACTCGCTCGCCCTGCCCGCGCTCAGCCCCGCTCA
Source organism: Kitasatospora sp. NPDC048239 (assembly GCF_043202015.1). Classification (NCBI taxonomy): domain Bacteria; kingdom Bacillati; phylum Actinomycetota; class Actinomycetes; order Kitasatosporales; family Streptomycetaceae; genus Kitasatospora; species Kitasatospora sp. NPDC048239. Next base: position 533,256 of record NZ_JBICZP010000006.1, read on the forward strand.
CCGGCTGGACCGCCTCACCGCGGGCCTGGCGATGTTCGTGGTGCGGCCCGAGGAGCGCGGCGCCTACCAGACGCTGTTCCGGGACCGGCTGGTCCGCAAGGAGTACCAGGCCGTCGCGGGGTACGACCCGGCGCTCGCGCTGCCGTGCACGGTGCGCAGCCACATCGTTAAGGAGCGCGGGGTGATCGCCGCCCAGGAGGTCGACGCCCCGCCGAACAGCGAGAGCCTGATCGAGCTCGCCGAGCTGCGCGACGGGCTCGGCCGCTACCGCCTGCGGCCGTTGACCGGGCGCACCCACCAGCTGCGTCTGCACATGAGCGGCCTGGGCCTGCCGATCCTCGGGGACCCGGTCTACCCGGTGCTGCTGCCCGAGCCGGCCCCGGACGACTTCCGTCGGCCGCTGCAACTGCTCGCCTCGGTGGTCGAGTTCACCGATCCGCTGACCGGCAGGCCGCACCGCTTCGAGAGCCGCCGCAGCCTGACCGCCTGGTCCGCCCCGGAGATCTGGGCCGAGCAGGCGGCCGAGCCCGTCAGCCCGGGTCGCTAGGGCCTGTCGTCGAACTCCCGCCTGCCGTACGGCGGTCGGGGCAGACAGACGGACAGACGGACGCCGCGAGCAGCACGGAGCTGCTCGCGGCGCCTGGCTGTCCCCGGGCTCCAGGGCCCAGGGGCCCCTCAGGAGGTCAGGGACCGGTCTCGGGGTTCAGGGTCCACTGCTGGTTGGCCTGGAGGACGGGGCAGTCCCAGATCCCGAGGCGGATGCCCTGGTCGGGGCTCCACCCCGGGCGGTCCAGGCAGCGCCCGGTGGGGGCGCCGGCCGAGACGGTGGCCGGGAGGTAGATCCGGCCGTCGGAGGTCGTCGCCCACTTCTGGCTCGGCTGGTTCCGGCAGACGGCGAGGACCACCTTGGCACCGTTGTCGAGCGACGGGTCCTGCACGGTCAGGCAGTAGCCGGAGGCGCGGACGGTGCCGTCGATGCCGAAGGTGAACCGCTGGTTGACGGTCTGCCAGCACCCGTAGACGGAGATCTCGGCCCCGTCGCGCGGGCCGCCCTCGGCGTCGACGCACTGCCAGGGGACCTGGTTGGAACTCAGGGACACGCTCGTGTTGGCGTAGCCCATGACGGAGTAGCCGGTGAAGCCGTCGACCCGGCCGGGTGCCCCGCCGGTGCCGGTGAAGACCGCGATGGCACCGGTGTTGTCGATGACCCAGAGGTCGGCGAAGCCGTCACCGTTGAAGTCGGCGGCGCCGATCCCGGGGTGGCTGGTGGAGTTCAGACCGCTGGCGGTCTCGATCGGCCTGCCGCCGTTCGGGTTGGTCAGCGCGCTGAAGTCGGCCTTGCCGTTCGCACTGCGGGTGATCGGGTAGGCGAAGATCTGGCCCGTGGTGCGGTGCCGGGCCCAGAGGGTGGCCTGCTTGGCGTCCTCGAAGCCGGCCGTCGTGGTCACGCCGTTCGCGGGGCCGGGGTTGACGAGGTCGTAGTCGTCCCAGCTGCCCGCACCGGGGGCGGTGGGAATGAGCAGGGCCGGGGAGTTGACCTCGTTCCACTTCAGCTCGCTGGCGTCGTGCAGCCAGAGCCGGCCGCCCTCGACGGTGAGCAGGGAGGTCTGGCTGATGATCGAGGTCTTCGCCGGGTCGGTCGGGGTCGGCTGGGTGGTGCTGGTCAGCTCGCCGTCGGGGGTGCCGAGGGCGACCACCTGGCTGACCTCGGACCAGTCGGCGGCGTACGGCCGGCCGGCCGGGCAGGCCAGACCGGAGGTCGGTACGGCGGCGCAGTTGGTGGACTTCTGCCTGGTCAGCGGGATCTTCTGGTAGATGTCGTAGCGGCCGGTGCCGTCGTTGTCGATCAGGTAGAGGTACTTCTTGAGGTTGGCGTCCCGGGTGTTGTGGACGATGAGCTGGTCCAGCGACCCGGACTCGTTGAGCGTGCCGCGGTGGGTGACCTGGTAGTCGGCCCAGCTGGTGGTGGTGTCGTTGACGCCGTTGCGCGGTGCGCTGACCCCGGTGGCGGTGATGGCCCGGGCCGGGTCGGCGTTGCCGCTCAGGGTGCGCAGGTTGCCGCCGGCGTCGGGGGTGACGATGTCGGGGACCTGGTCACCGTCGGTGTCGCCGAAGACGGGGACGAAACCGGGCCGCCAGGGGGCGTAGAACGAGTAGTCCGCGCGCTGGCTGTAGTTGCCGGCGACGTCCATGGCCCAGGCGTAGACGCTGTTGGTGCCCCACCGGGTGGGGGTGAAGGAGACCGGCGCGCCCGGGTCCGAGGTGCCGGCGTCGCCGCACTGCCAGCCGGTGACCGGGGTCGGCTGGTTGCTGAAGCGCACGCAGGCGATGCCGGAGGCCTCCAGGCCCGCTCCGGGGGCCGGGTCCTCGGCGTTGATCAGGAAGGTGGCCGGGTCGGTGTCGTTGGCGTACCGGGTGGGGTGGTCGTTGGGCGTCCCGGACGGCGGGAAGTCGGGAGAGCTGATGCTGAGGCGCGGGTTGGTGCGGTCGACGCGGAAGTAGCACCAGGCGCTCATCGGCGAGGTCAGGGCCTCGTCCGTGGCCTCGGCGTACCAGCCGTACTTGTGGCCGTCGGAGAGCGAGCCGACCGGGAGGCTGTAGCCGGGGTCGTTGTAGCTCCCGAGCCAGCCGCCGTTGACGACACCGAAGTTGCCGTCGTTGTCGTCCCACAGGTGGAAGCGCGTGTAGACGCTCTGCCCGGTGGGGGACCAGCTGTTGGCGATCAGGTTGATGTTCATGTTGTTGCCGATCCAGCCCGGGTTGTCCCACGGCCGGGTGCCGCCGCTGGTGCACTCGGCGGAGGTGTGGCTGTTGGCGAAGCCCGGACCGGGGCTGGTCCGCGGGTACCAGACGGTGGGGGCGATGTCGTAGGTGGTGGCGATGCTGGGGTTGCTGGCGACCTTGACCCGGTAGAGCTTCTCGTACTCGCTGGCCTTGGGTGCGAAGCCGACCGTCCAGACCGACCACTGGCCTGCCGCGGCCTGCTTCATCCACTCGGTGACGTCGACGGACATCGGTCCGCCGCCCGTGGTGGTCTGGCTGCCGACGAAGGCGCAGTTCTGCATGACCACGTTGCCGTTGTCGCCGCAGGGCTGGTCGTTCCAGTTGCTGTGCCCGTGGATGATCCTGCCCTGCGGGGCCGAGTAGACGCCGAGCTCGGTCGGGGTCCCGGGGCTGGAGGGGTTGTTGACCTGGGCGTTGAGCGTGGAGGTGTACAGCGTGGGCGGGGCGTCGGCGCCGTTGGGCTTGGTGTAGACGGCCGGGTTGATCCGGAACTGGAAGTAGGCGCGCTCGCGGCCCTTGACGGCGCAGTTCAGGTTGGGGTCGGCGCTCGTGTAGCCGCAGTAGCCGGTGGAGAGGTTGGTCTTCTTGTCGTAGTTCTCGGCGGACTTGTAGTTCTCCTGGACCTGGACCGAGCCCTCGGAGTGGCTGGCCACCGCGGTGAGGGTCGGATCGAGGTACCACGGGCCGGTGCCCGAGCGCAGCGCGGTCTGGTCCGGCACGAGCTCCAGTGCGTCGCCGACCACCTTGGTGGCGATCGCGGCGACGTTGGCACCGTCGCCGGGGGCCTGGGCGGTGGAGGCGGGCGGCGGCGGGGGCGCGTCGAGGCTGTTGCCCGCCGCGGCCGACTTGGCCGACCTGCCCGAGGAGGCCGGCTGGGCGGCGGGCCGGGAGGAGTCCCACTGCAGTGCGGCGGGGGACCGGAACCGGACGGTGCCGCCGTCGTCCTTGACGTTCACCTCGCCGGTTTCGGAGGCGGAGACGGTGAGCCCCTCGGCCTTGAGCGGGAAGCGCAGGGTCTTCAGGGCCGGGTTGGCGGCGGCCTCGGCGGTGCGGACGACGATCACGTCGCGCCAGCCGCCGACGGACAGCGCGGTGAGCTGGAGGTCGACTCCCGGCAGGACGTCCGGGTAGGTGGCGGTGGCGCCGTCCAGGGTCGGCTTGGGGAGGGTGAAGGGGGCCTCGACGGAGAGCTTCCTCCCGTCGTCGGTGCTGATCGTGGCCATCGGACCGCGGCCGCCCCCGGAGAAGGAGACCGGGGTGGAGGCGACGGCCGGCGCCAGGGTGCCGTCGGGGTTCGCGCGCAGCGTGGCGTCGAGCTCGACCCAGCCGCCGGACCGCCTGGTGCGGACCGGAACGCTGTCGTCGGTGGTGGTGAGGGTGCCGTTCGGGTTGGCGACGGTCCGGGACGCCTCGGTGGTCATCGCCTCGACGACCACCGGCTTGCCGGTCGACTTCGCCGTGGTGACCGCGTCGAGCATCGCCTGCTGCTCGGGGGTGCGGGCCGGCGCGGGGCCCATCGGCGCGGCCGTCGCCGAGGTGCCGCCGGCCGGGCCCGGTGCGGCCGCCGCCACGGGGGCGCCCGTCCCGCCGAGCAGCCCGAGACCGAGCGCGAGGCTGGTGCCGAGCGCGGCGAGGGCCCGGTTCGGTGATCGGCGACGGCCGGTGCGAGGTATCCGGTTCTGTGGTGATTGTGCGGATCTGATGGACGACATCGGTCCCCTCCGGTGAAGCCCGCCCGTCCCGGGCGGCGCGTACGGGAACGAACGATGCTGGCTGACCTGGCGAATCGTCAAACCCGTTCGGTGCTTTGTCTTCACATATCCCATTGGTGTGCCGATGCTCGGTAACAAAGGTATAAACCAATTCCGGTTTGCCCGATTCGTGGTGGCAGGCCGGGGCCGACGGTCAATAAGGTCCGTGCGCGATTGATGTGCACGGAGGGGGCGCGCCCACTACTGAGGCGGCGTCACACCGCTTGACGGAGGGGACAGTAGTGGAGCTTCGGCATGCCCTGGGGCGGGCCAGGAGGGCGAGGCGGCGCGGCCGCTGGTCTCCCGGCCTGGCCGCCCTGCTCGCGTTGACCTTGACCGGCGTGGTGGTGCCACCGAGTGTGGCCTGGGCGGCACCGGAGCCGGAGGACCTGGTCTGGTCCCCTTCGCAGACACCGCTGGGCGCTGACACACCGTCGGTTCCCGGCCGTGACCACCTGCCAGGCGGCAAGGGCGGCAAGGACGGTGGGAAGACGGCGCCGCGTCCGGAGTCCTGGACGCCCGTCGTGGCGCCCCCGGTGGTGCCCGGCAAGGCCACCGTGCTGCTGGGCGCCGACGGGCCGGCGGCCAAGGCCGCCCGCGCGGCGACCGGTGGGGCCTCCCCGGCCTCGGGCGGGGCCACGGCGAGCCGGGCGGGCACGCTGCCGGTCCTGCTGGCACCCGCCGCCGGTGACGCGGCCTCCGCGCGCTCGGCGTCCGCGGCCTCGGCGCCCGCAGGCTCGGCGCCCGCCGCCGATGGGGCATCCGCCACCGCGGCGCCGCCCGCCACCTCGGTGGCCGTCGAGGTGACGGACACCGCCAAGGGCCGGGCCGCCGGCGCGGGCAGCGCCCTGGTCGCGCTGACCGACACCGACCCCGCGCCGTCCGCCGAAGGGCGACGCACCCGGGTCACCCTGGACCTGAAGGGCCTCCAGGCGGCCGGCTGGGCGGACCGGGCGCGGCTCGTGGCGCTGCCCGCCTGTGCGCTGACCACGCCCGAGCGGGACGTGTGCCGCACCAGGACCCCGGTGGAGTCCACCGTGGAGGCGGGCGGCAGGCTCTCCGCCGACGTGCTCCTCCCGCCCGCCGACACCGCGAAGTCCGCGAAGGAGCCGGCCGCGAAGGCCGCACCGGGCACGGACGCCGCTCCGGCCGCGCAGAGCAGCCCGGCGGCCCCGATGGTCCTGGCCGCCGAGTCGACCGCGTCGGGCGGCGGCGGCAGCTACGCGGCGACGCCGCTGGCACCGTCGATGGACTGGAGCGCCGGCTCGAACGTCGGCAGCTTCACCTACAACTACACCGTCCAGACCCCGCCCACCCTGGGCGGCCTGGCGCCGTCCGTGGTGCTCGGCTACAACTCCTCGGCCGTCGACGGCCGGACCTCCGCCACCAACTCCCAGTCCTCCTGGATCGGTGACGGCTGGTCGTACGAGCCCGGCTTCATCGAGCGCTCCTACCGCACCTGCGACAAGGCCGGCGACAAGGGCATCAAGGACTCGGGCGACCGCTGCTGGGGCGGGCAGAACGCGACGCTGTCGCTGGCCGGCCGCTCCGGCACGCTCGTCCGCGACGACACCACCGGCGCCTGGCACCTGCAGAGCGACGACGGGTCCAAGGTCGAGCAGCTCACCGGCGCCCCGCGCGGGGCCGGCGAGCGGGAGTACCGGGACACCGAGTACTGGCGGATCACCACCCCGGACGGCACCGAGTACTACTTCGGCAGCAACCACCTGCCCGGAGGCGACGGCACCGACCCGGCGGCCCAGTCCGTGCTGACCAGCCCGGTCTACTCGCCGAACGCGGGCGACCCCTGCTACAGCGCGTCCACCGGCAAGGGCTCCTGGTGCCAGATGGCGTGGCGCTGGCAGCTCGACCACGTGGTCGACACGCACAAGAACCTGATCACCTACCGCTACGCGCCGGAGACCAACCACTACAGCCGCGGCGGCGGGCAGAACAACGGCAACGGCGCCCTCAGCCCCTACGAGCGGGCCGTCACCCTGACGCAGATCGGCTACAACCAGCGCTACGACGAGCAGAAGGCCGCGAAGGGCGCGCTCACCCCGGGCGCCCTGGTGCGGTTCGACGCCACCGCCGAGCGCTGCAACCCCGGCGGGGCCGTCACCTGCGCCGAGAGCGAGCGCACCACCGCCAACGCGGACGCCTGGCCGGACGTGCCGGTCGACCAGCTCTGCGCCTCCTCGGGCACCTGCACCAACTACGCGCCGAGCTTCTTCTCCACCAAGCGGCTCACCTCCATCAGCACCGAGGTGACGACCGCCTCCGGTCCGGTCACCGTGGACAGTTGGGCCCTCGGCCAGTCCCTGGTGGACCCGGATGACGGCACCAAGCGGACGCTGTGGCTGGACTCCATCACGCGGACCGGAACCAACGGCCACCCCGAGGCGAAGCTCCCGGCCGTCACGTTCGCCTACAAGATGATCGCGAACCGGGTGGACGGCCTGGTGCCGCCCTCACCGATGTTCATGCGCCCACGCGTCCGGGAGATCACCACCGAGACCGGCGGCCGGATCAACGTCCGCTACACCGACGCCGAGTGCTCGCGCGTCAACAACACCATGCCGGCCTCGGCCGACGGCAACACCAGGGCCTGCATGCCGGTCAACTGGTACCCGCCGGGCCGGATCCCGATTCCCGGCCAGACCGAGGTCCAACCGGTCCACGACTGGTTCAACAAGCCGCTGGTCCAGACGGTCACCGAGCAGGACCTGGTCACCAGCCCGTCGACCACCCGGACCACCGAGTACACCTACCACGGTCCCGCCGCCTGGCACCGCGACGACGCCGAGTTCACCGACCCCAAGGCCCGCACCTGGGACTACTTCCGCGGCTACGAGGCGGTCACCACCACGACCGGCAGCGCCGCCCCGGGCGAGGCCCCGAAGACCCAGAGGAAGGTCACCTACCTGCGGGGCATGGACGGCGACTACCTCGCCAACGGCACCACCCGCAGCGTCGACGTCGCCAGCCCGCTCGGCGGCACCGTCAAGGACAGCGACTGGCTGGCCGGCACGGTCGTCGCCACCGAGGTCCTCGACCAGGCGGGCGGCGCCGTGGTGTCCGTCGCCGGCAGCGTCCGCTCCGGCCAGCAGAACACCGCGACCCAGACCCAGAGCGCGGGCGCGCCGAAGATCTACGCCCGCTACCCGGACTCCCAGGTCACCGACATCAGCAGGGCCAAACTGGCGAACGGCACCTGGAACACCACCACGTCGGTCACCACCACCGACCCGGCGCACGGCAACCGGGTGCTGACCACCACCGACAAGGGCGACGGCACCGCCGCCACCCCGGAGCTGTGCACCACCATCGAGTACGCGGCCTCCGACAACCCGGTGCTGATGATCCTGCCGGCCGGCCGGACCACCGTGCAGGGCCCGTGCGGCACCACGGCGACCGCCGCGAACACCGTCGGCGGCAGCCGTACGCTGTACGACGGACGGCCGTTCAAGCAGGCCGGCACGATCGGTGACGCCACCGGCGTCCAGGTGCTCGACCACTACGACGGCGCCGGGAAGCCGGTCTACACCCACGGCGGCAGCACCACCTACGACGCCTACGGCCGCACCGTCACCACCGCCACCTCGAACGGGTCGTCGTACGACGCCAACGGCGCGCAGCTGAGCGGCGCGACGCTCACCCCCGCCGTCACCGGCACCACCCGCAGCCCGGCCACCGGCCTGTTCCCGACCACCGTCACCACCACCGGCCCGCTGGGCGCCGACTGGACGGCCGTGGTCAACCAGGAGCCCGGCCGCGGACTGGCGCTCGACGAGACCGACGCCAACCAGCGGACCACCACGCAGGAGTACGACGGCCTCGGCCGTCGGACCGCCGTGTGGAGCGCCGGCCGCGACCTCGCCGAGCTGCCCAACCAGCGGTTCAGCTACGCCGTCAACGGCACCTCGGGCCCCTCGGTGATCACCAGCGAGTGGCTCCAGCGCAGCGGCGGCACCTACTCGGGCCGACGTGAGCTCTTCGACGGCCTCGGCCGCACCCGGCAGGTCCAGCAGACCAGCGACGCCCGGGCCACCGGCCGGCTGATCACCGACACCGTGTACGACTCGCACGGCTGGGTGATCAAGACCTCGGCGCCCTACTACGAGGCCACCACCGCGCCCAGCACCGCGCTGTACCTCCCGCAGGACTCGCAGGTGCCGGCGCAGACCTGGACCTCGTACGACGGCCTCGGCCGCCCGGTGCGCGCCGAGTTCCGCTCCAACGCCAACCTGCAGTGGGCCACCACCACCGCCTACCGCGGCGCCGACCGCGTCGACGTGACCCCGCCGGAGGGCGGCGCGCCGACCACCACGATCACCGACGCCCGCGGCCGCACCGTCGCCGCCTGGCAGTACCGCACCGCGACGCCGACCGGCAACCCGGCCGACGCCGACATCAGCACCTACACCTACACCGCGCTCGGCCAGCCGGCCACGCACAAGGACTCCGCCGGGAACACCTGGAGCTACACCTACGACCTGCTCGGGCGGCAGACCTCGATCACCGACCCGGACGCCGGCACCTCCAGGACGTTCTACGACGCCAACGCACGGGTCGACCACACCGTCGACGCCAAGGGCAACACGCTCGCCTACACCTACGACCTGATCGGCCGGAAGACCGGTCAGTACAACGGCAGCGTCGCCCCGGCGAACCAGCTCGGCTCCTGGACGTACGACACGCTCGCCAAGGGCAAGCCCACCTCGTCCACCCGCTACGTCGGCGGCGCGGACGGCGCGGCCTACGTCAACGCCGTCACCGGCTACGACGTCGGCTACCGGCCGACCGGCACGGCGGTGACCATCCCCTCCGCCGAGGGCGCGCTGGCCGGCATCTACGAGACGGCGGCCACCTACGATCCCGTCCTCGGACTGGTGGACACCCTCACGCTGCCGGCCGCCGGCGGGCTCCCGTCGGAGACCATCGGCTACACCTACAACGACACCGGGCTGCTGGTCTCCAGCAAGAGCCTCAAGAAGTCCGTGGTGGCCGAGGTGATCTACGACGCCGCCGCCCGGCCGGTGCGCACCACCGTCGGCCCGTACGGTCGCCAGGTGGCCTCCACCCAGCAGTACGACTGGGCCACCGGACGGGTCGTCAACTCCTTCGTCGACCGGCAGAACGGCACCGTCTCGGCCGACCAGACCACCTACACCTACACCGCCTCCGGCCGCCTCACCTCGGTGACCGACCTGCAGGACGCCCGTGACCGGGACCTGCAGTGCTTCACCTACGACGCGCTCGGCCGGCTGACCAACGCCTGGACCGACACCGGCGCCACCCACACCACCGCGGACTGGACGGACTCCTCCGGCGTCACCCACGGCACCGGCAGCTCCACCAACGTCCCCGGTGTGGGCGGCTGCGACAACGCCACCGGCCCGGCGGCCGTCAACCCGGGCGGGCGCACCGTCGGCGGCCCGGCGCCGTACTGGAACACCTACAGCTACGACGCCACCGGCAACCGCACCGGCCTGGTCCAGCACGACATCTCCGGCAACAGCCTCAACGACACCACCACGACCCAGACCTTCGGAGCCACCGGCACCCGCAACACCCCGACCAGCGCCCCCAACACCGGTGGCGGCACCGGCGGCCCGCACGCGCTGCTGAACTCCACCAGCACGGGCCCGGCGGGCACCAAGACCACCCGCTACCAGTACGACGCGGCGGGCAACACCACCGCGATCACCGACACCTCCGGTACCACCAGCCTGGCCTGGAGCGCCGAGGGCAAGCCGACCACGATCGGCAGGACCGGGACCACCGGCGACACCACGTACGTCTACGACGCCGACGGCAACCAGCTGGTCCGGCACAGCCCCGGCAAGACCACCCTCGTGGTCGGCAGCGACGAGCTCACCCTGGACACGGCCACCGGGGCCACCACCAACACCCGTTCCCTCGCCGGCGGCGGCGGGCTGACCTTCACCCGCGTCACCGCCCCGGTCGGCGGCGGCACCGTGGTGATCCAGGCCGCCGACCCGCACGGGACCAACGGCGTCCAGATCGGCATCGACGCCGCGATGACCGTCACCCGACGGGCCACCGACCCCTTCGGCAACCCGCGCGGCACCCAGCCCGCGGCCTCCGCCTGGGCCGGCACCAAGGGCTTCGTCGGCGGCCTCACGGACGAGACCACCGGCCTCACCAGCCTCGGGGCACGGCAGTACGACCCCGCCACCGGCCGCTTCATCAGCCCCGACCCCATCCTCGACCCGGCGAACCCGCTCCAGTGGAACGCCTACGCCTACAGCTACAACGACCCGGTCAACACCAGCGACCCCAGCGGCCTCTACGGCAGCTGGTGCGCCACCCAGGCCTGCGCCGAGCAGACCCAGGCCGAGGAGGACAAGAAGGCCGCCGGCAACGGCGGAAGCGGCGGGACCGGCGTGACCACCGGCACCGGTGGGGACGGGGGCGGTGGCGGCAGCGGCTCGGGCCCGGCCCCGGTGGCCGCCTCGACCCAGCGGGTCTATGTGGCCATCACGATGACCGTCGCCGTGCAGGACGACGGCTCCGGTCTGGCCCGGAAGCTCCAGAAGGCCTACGAGGCCGAGGTCAAGAAGGTCCCGTACCCCGAGTACATGACGGTGAAGGACGAGAACTCCGCCCTCGCCGCCGCGTGCAAGGCCATCGGCCCGGCCTGCACGCGCGAAGTCCAGGAGATGATCGAGCACATCGCCATCATCAACGGCTTCGGTGGCAACGGGCAGGATGCTCCCATGGAGCGGGCCAGCATGCTGGTCAACTCCTGTGCCTTCCACAGCTCCTGCGGAAGCGGCAACAACGCCACCTTCGTCACGGACGACGAAGGGACATTCGGCGACAAGAACAACTCCGGTCCGGGCGCCTACGACATCGACTACGGTGGCGGCTGGCGGATGGTGTGTCACAGCTTCCCTGCTGGGACACTGGTGTTGATGGCGGATGGCACCCTGGTGCCGATCGAGCAGGTCCAGACGGGGGACCAGGTCCTGTCCGCCGACCCCCACCAGGGACTTACCAGTCCCGAGCCCGTCACCGATGTGATCGTCACGGACGACGACAAGGAGTTCACCGACCTCTCCATCGGCTCGTCCGGCACGAAGCCCGCCACCCTCACGACGACCGCGCGCCATCCGTTCTGGAACGCCGCTACCCAGCGATGGGAGGAGGCCCGCAACCTTCGGGCCGGCGATCTGCTCCAGAGCTCGGACGGGAGCTCCGCCACGCTGACCGCAGTCGACCAGCGTGTCGGCGAGGGGCGCACCTACGACCTCACAGTCTCGAACCTCCACACGTACTACGTGCTCGCAGACATCACGCCGGTCCTCGTTCATAACTGCGAGGGATACGACCTGAGGGGAAAGGACCCGCTGAGCATCGTCCCCGACAATGCGAGCGTGCGAGAACTGAAGCCGCACCCGGACGGCGGATCGCAGTACGGCATTGAGTTCAAGTGGCAGAACGAGGAGGGCAAGACTGTCCGTCTTCGGATCCATGGTCCGGACGGCACGGCCCCCGCAGGATCAAACTCCGCGACGGGGGAGACGTACAGAGTGCAGATTGGAAATCAGTACCAGGACGAGGCGGGGACCCTTTACCATCGTCAGGTGCATAACGACAAGAGTCCACACTACAATTCGGGTGCGGCAAATGATACGCACATTCCATGGCCCAAGAGGTTTCCGGGGTTGCGATGACTGTCAGTTTTGAGAGCGTGCTTGAGTTGGTGAGGCGAATCGTCTCGGAGTCTCCTGGCGAGCGGGAGGCTGGTGCTGAGAACGCGAGCGACTGGTCGCGTCTGTTTTCTCAGGAAGAGGCGGATTCGGTTGTTCGGATGCTCGCGGTCTCGGCTTCGGTTGAGCGGCACGGGCGGGTTCGCGAGGCTCAGCTCCATGCGATCCTTGAAATCTCCGACTCGGTCGCAGTGGGAAATGATTTGCTCTATCCGCTGCGGCTGCTCAAGTCCGAGATGCTGGATGCGGAACAGTTGGATTATCTCAGTCAGCTTGGCATCCAATTGGAAGATTGACCTGAGGATCGCATTGTTGCCATAGCGGATTCGAATTCTTGAATCCATGAGAACCTCGGCGTCCTCGCTCCTGGCTTGCCAGGAGTGAGGACGCCGAGGTTCTCGACGGCAATACGTTGACGGCGAAGTCGATCAGCAGCGCCCACGCCGAAGGACTACGCCGAAGGAACGACCCGGTCACCGGACCGGCGGCCGATCCACTCCGGACCCCTGCGGAGCGATCGTGGTGCCATGAACGCACCGCAGAACGCCGACAGCTCCACCCGGTCCACCGCTCCCTCCGCTCCCGCCGCCCCGGTCGCGCTGGTCACCGGGGCCTCGCGCGGCCTCGGGCGCGCCCTCGCGCAGGCGCTCGCCGAGGCTGGCTGGCAGCTGGTCGTCACCGCCCGCAACGAGCGTGAACTCTCCGTCGCCGAGGCCGAACTGGCCGCCGTCACCAAGGTCGTCGCACTGGCCGGGTCGGTCGTCGACGACGCCCACCGCGCCCAGCTCGCCGAGGCCGCCGCGGGCCTGGGCGGGGCAAGCCTGCTGGTCAACAACGCCGGGACGCTCAACGGCTCGGACGGTCAGGGTGCGCCGCTGCCCCGGCTCGCCGACGTCCCGCTGCCCGACCTGCTGGAGACCTTCGAGGTCAACGCCCTCGCGCCGATCGCGCTGACCCAGCTCGTCCTGCCCCAACTGCGGGCGCACGCCGGGGCCGTCCTCAACATCAGCTCCGACGCGGCCGTCGAGGCCTACGTCGGGTGGGGCGGCTACGGCGCGAGCAAGGCGGCGCTGGACCAGGCCTCCGCCGTACTGGCCCGGGAGGAGCCGGAGTTGAAGGTCTGGGCGGTCGACCCCGGCACCATGCGGACCAGGATGTACCAGGACGCCTACCCGAGCGAGGACATCTCCGGCGAACTGCCGCCCGAGGCCGTGGCACCCGCACTGCTCGGCCTGCTGCAGGGCGCCGCCTCCGGCCGCTACCGCGCCGCCGACCTGCCGGCCGAGGCGGGCTTGGCGGCCGCCCGGGAGGACCGGTGACCGCACGCACGGATCCCGGGATCGACCTCGTCGTCCCGCCCGAACTCTCCGCCCGCGCACCGGCGGAGGCCCGCGGGACGGCCCGGGACGGCGTACGGATGCTGGTCGGCCGCCGGAGCGGGACGGCCGTCGAGCACCACCGCTTCACCGACCTGCCCGAGGTGCTGCGCCCGGGGGACCTGCTGGTGGTCAACAACTCGGCGACCCTGCCCGCCGCGCTGTCCGGCCGGCTGCCCGACGGCACCCCGGTCGCGCTGCACCTCTCCTCCGCCCAGCCGGACCAGCGCGGCGCCTTCCTGGTGGAGTTGCGCCGGGTCGCCCCCGGTGAGGCCGCCGCCTACTATCCACCCGCCGAGTCGCCGGCCCGCCCGGGGCTGCGGGTGGCGCTGCCCGGCGGTGCGTCGGCCGAGCTGACCGAACCGTTCACACCCCGGCTCTGGCGCGCCCGACTGGACCTTCCCGTACCGCTGTTGCGCTACCTGGGCCGCCACGGGCGGGCGATCCGGTACGGCTACGTGGACCGGGACTGGCCGATCGAGGCCTACCAGACGGTCTTCGCCACCGTCCCCGGCAGCAGTGAAATGCCCAGCGCCGCCCGGCCGTTCAGCGCCGAGGTGGTGGCCCGGCTGGCTGGTCGGGGGGTGCTGGTCGCGCCGGTCACGCTGCACACCGGCGTGGCCTCGCCGGAGGCGCACGAGGCGCCGTACGCGGAACGGTTCCACGTGCCGGCCGCCACCGCCCGGCTGGTCGGGCACGTCCGGGCCGGCGGCGGGCGGGTGATCGCGGTCGGGACGACCGTCGTCCGGGCCCTGGAGTCGGCGGGCGGCCTTGGGGGAGAGGTCCAGGAGGCGGACGGCTGGACGGAGTTGGTCATCACGCCCGAGCGCGGTGTGCGGGTGGTGGACGGCCTGCTCACCGGCTGGCACGAGCCGCAGGCCTCGCACCTGCTGATGCTCGCCGCCGTCGCCGGCCGCCCACTGCTGCGGCGCTGCTACGCGGAGGCCGTCCAGCAGCGGTACCTGTGGCACGAGTTCGGCGATGTGAACCTGCTGCTGCCGAACTGATGCCGCCCATCGAGCCGCCGACGAGCCGCCCGGGCTGACCGGACCGACCAGGCCGACCAGGCCGACCGGTCCTAGCTGGTCCTAGCAGGTCCTAGGTCGCGCGGTCCATCGCGGTCAGGCCCACGGGTGGAGGTCAACGGCCCTGCACGGTTCGTAGGGTGGCCGTATGACCGTTGATCTGGAGAAGTACTTCGCACGCATCGGATGGGACGGCGAGCCCGAGCCCACCCTCGCCACCCTCCGTTCCCTGCACCGCGCGCACGTCCTCGGCATCCCGTTCGAGAACGTCGACGTGGTCGTCGGCTCGGTCCCGTCACTGGACCTCGCCGACCTGCAGGCCAAGCTCGTCGAAGGCTCCCGAGGCGGTTACTGCTTCGAGCAGAACACCCTGTTCGCCGCGGTACTGGAACAGTTGGGCTTCGAGGTCACCCGGCTCACCGGCCGCGTCCTGGTCGGCGCACGCCCGGGGGAGATCCGTCCGCGGACCCATATGGTGCTGGCCGTCCGGGTGCCCGGGGAGTCCGGCCGCCACCTCGCGGACGTCGGTTTCGGTGGGCGCGGCGCGCTGCTGGAGCCCCTCCCGATGGTTCCCGACCAGGTCCGGGACGGCGCGGGGCGCCACCACCGCCTCCTGGTCGAGGAGCCGGACGGTCCCGCGCCCGTCTGGGTGCTCCAGGCGGAGACGGACGGTGTCTGGGACGGCCAGGTCGCCTTCACCCTGGACCGGGTGCCCACCCCGGACATCGGGGTCGCCAACTGGCACGTGGCGACGTACCCGCGCTCGCCCTTCAAGCGGCTGTACATCCAGTACACCAAGGGTGCCGGCCACCTGAGGCTCGACGGTATGACCTTCACCCGTACCGCTGCCGACGGCACTACCGCGGTCC
The DNA here is from genome assembly GCF_043202015.1 of Kitasatospora sp. NPDC048239. Taxonomy (NCBI): domain Bacteria; kingdom Bacillati; phylum Actinomycetota; class Actinomycetes; order Kitasatosporales; family Streptomycetaceae; genus Kitasatospora; species Kitasatospora sp. NPDC048239. Next base: position 548,800 of record NZ_JBICZP010000006.1, read on the forward strand.
GGGAGCTCGAAAGCCCGGACGAGGTGGTCGAGTTGCTGGAGGGCGAGTTCGGGATCGTCCCGCCGCCCGGCCTCCGGGCGAGCCTCTGACGGCGGTCGGCGCCTGCCTGCTGCCTCAGCTTGCCTAGGCAGCAGGGGTCGCCGGGTCCGCCGGGTCCGCCGGGGCCGCGAACAGCGTCTGCGCCGCGTGCTGGGTGTCCAGGTACTCGCGCACCGAGGTGATCAGCCCGTTCTCTACGGTGAAGATGCCCAGGGCCTGGTTGTCGTAGCTCGACCCGTTCGCGGCGGTGCCCTTGGCGCTCCACTCGGCGACCACCTGGTTGCCGTCCGCGAGAAGGCCGGTGAGCGCCACCGCGGGGGCGCCGCCGGGGGCGAACAGGGTGCCGACCGAACCGAGGAAGTCCCGGACGATGGCGTCCCGGCCGCGCCACTGCCGCGACAGCGGCAGGTTGCCCGGGTACGTCCAGGTGGCGTCCTCGGCGAAGGAGGACACGACGGTGTCGAGGTCGCCCTCGGCGACGGCGGTGACGTAGCGCTCCACGACGGTCCGGGGGTCGAGCTGGTCCACGGTGACTCCTGTGCTGGCGGATCGGGATCGGGATCGGGCCGGTTGCCCGGGACCAAGCCAACCCCGGGCCGCCCGAGCGGTCCAACAACCGCGCGGGAGCGCCGACAACCGCCAGTTGTCGGCCGAGGTCGCAACCCGGTCAGATCGACCGTCCCCGCCTTCCGCCGTCCGGCTGTGCCGCCGTCCCCGGATGCGTCCCGGGCCGCCATCGGTGGGTCCATATGCCATATTTCGGACAGGCTCCCGACGAAAGGCATGTCATGAAGTTCGCAGTCATCGGCGGTACCGGGCTGATCGGGTCACAGGTCGTCAGGAACCTGAACGCCGCCGGGCACGAGGCGGTGCCGCACTCGCAGTCCACCGGAGTCGACGTCATCAGCGGCCAGGGACTGGACGAGGCGGTGGCGGGGGCCGACGTCGTCGTCAACCTGACGAACTCCCCGACCTTCGACGAAGCCTCCCTCGCCTTCTTCCGGACCTCGATGACCACCCTTCTGGCCGCGGCCCAGAAGGGTGGCGTCGGCCACTTCGTCATCCTCTCGATCGTCGGCGTGGACCAGGTCCCGGAGCTGGACTACTACCGCGCCAAGGCGCTCCAGGAGGACATCCTCGCTGCCGGGCCGATCGCCTACTCGATCGTCCGGGCGACGCAGTTCATGGAGTTCATGGACGCCGTCCTGTCCTGGACCGCCGACGGCGACACCGTCCGGTTGCCCGCCACGCCGATCCAGCCGATCGCCTCCAAGGACGTGGCCGCCGCGGTGGCGGAAGTCGCGGCGGGCGCCCCGCTGGGTGGCATCCGCAACATCGCCGGCCCCGAGGTCTTCCCCCTGGACGAGCTGGGCCGGATCACCCTGTCCCACAAGGGCGACAGCCGTACCGTCGTCACCGACCGCACCGCCGGCATGTTCGCCGCCGTCAGGGGCGACGTCCTCACCGACAAGGACGCCCATCTCGCCCCCACCCGCTACACGGACTGGCTCTAGTGCTGGATTCCTCAAAGGCGGTACACAAATCGCCGTCGGCATTGGCGGGTTGGTGGGAGCGGTCCGCCCCAGATCCAGGGCTTGGCACGTGCGTTGAGCTGGGTGGTTGCGAGGCGGGTGGCCTGGTCGATCTCGTCGGGGCCGACGAAGGACTGGCCGGCGAGGGCGGCCTTGATGATCAGGTCGCCGAGCTTCTCGCCGCGGGCGATGGCCTCCTCGGATTCGACTTCGTCGCGGAACCCGGAGCTGGAGTTACCGGCGTAGCCCTCGAACATCTGCACTCGCAGGTGCCGGTACTGCAGCGCGCCGGCGATGACGCCGCCGGGGCGGCGGGCGATGAACCAGGCCAGCGTCCGCCTCCTGTCCGCAGAGGCCGTGTGCAGATGGTCCCGTGTTGTCATCGAGCTGGTGGTGCCCGGAAGACGCGTTCGCTGCCTTTGAATTACGTGGTGTTGCATTCCGAAGGCATTGACGTGACTCAAATCACTCTCTTGCGATGGCCCTTGGGTTCCGTGGGCTTGAGTCTCCAGTAGGGGGAGGCGAGAGGGTGTGGGAATGGACGGCGACACGCTCTACTCGATCGGTGATCTGGCCCGGCGGACCGGGCTGACGGTCAAGGCCATTCGGTTCTACTCCGACTGCGGGATCGTGCCGCCGACTGACCGTAGCCCGGCTGGCTACCGCCTCTACGGCATCGAAGCTGTTGCACGCTTGGACCTCGTGCGGACGCTGCGTGACCTGGGACTGGACCTGCCCACGATCCGAAAGGTCGTGGACCGGGAGATCTCGCTTCCCGAGGTCGCCGCAGCGCACGCCGAAGCGCTGGCGGTGCAGATCAGCACCCTGCGCCTGCGGCGCGCGGTGCTGACGGCGGTTGCCAAGCGCGGGTCCACCCCTGAGGAGATGGATCTCATGCACAAGCTGGCCAAGCTCTCCGAGGACGAACGCCGACGTCTGATCGGCGATTTCCTCGACACTGCCTTCGGCGGCCTGGACGCCAATCCCGAATTCGTGGGGATCATGCGGTCGATGACCCCCGAGTTGCCCGACAGCCCCGAGGCCGAGCAGGTCGAGGCGTGGGTGGAGTTGGCCGAGCTGTCCCAGGATCCGGATTTCCGCGCCGGCATGCGGCGCATGGCTGGCCATTATGTGGCCGATCGTGCTCAGGATGGCACCGCGGGCCTGCGCCGCGATCCTGCCGCAGCGGTCCGCGACCACGTCGGCCCGGCCCTGGTAGCCGGCATCGACCCGGCCTCGCACCAGGCCGATCCGGTCGTCGCGGCGGTCATGGCTCAGTACGCGCACGTTCTGCACAGCCCCGACGACGTCGATCTTCGGCGTCGGCTGTTGACCCGGCTGGAGACCGTGAACGACCCTCGCCGGGAGCGGTACCTTCAGTTGCTCGCAGTGATCAACGGCTGGTCTGCCCCGGAAAGCCTGGCACGGGAGCTCGGCTGGTTCATCCGGGCCTTGCGAGCCCGGATACCGGGGTAGCGGGCCGGTCGCGACGGAAAGGTATGCCCTCCGCGAGCCGATCGACAGGTACTGAGTGGACGTTAAGTCCGTTCTGGTAGCGGCCTCGTCCGGGTTGGGTGAGGAGGCCTTGGCGAGTGAGGCGTCCGAGGCGGCTGCGGGTGATGTTGACGGACGCCTCGTCGGTGGGCATGCCGAGGAGTTCGTGCAGCTCGCCTGCCCGGAATGCCTGGTCGGGGTGCTGGTTGAAGGCGTTCACGATGGCCTGGTAGGTGGTGTTCGTCTCGGGTGGTTCGGATTCGGTTCCTGCCGGCGTGACCTCCGCGATGATCTTTCGGGTGGTGGCCAGGTCCGTGAGCCGCGCTTCGGTCTCGGTCAGGTCGGTGGCGAGCTCTTCGATCCGGGCGCGTGGTTCCGCGGCCCGGGCGGTGGCCTCGTCCTGCCGGGTCTGGAGGTCTGCCAGGAGTTCGGCGACGTTCACGCGGCCAGTCCGAGGGTGTCGCGCCAGGCCGGGGCCGGTGTGGTGAGGCGGCGGGTCATGTTCGCGGTGGAGGCCCAGTAGACGCGTGAGGCGGAGTTGTCGGGCCGGTGGTCGTACTCGCGGGCGAGGCGCCGATGCAGCATCAAGGTGCCGTTCGTCTGCTCCACCACCCACCGTTTCGGCTACGGGACGAAGCCCTGAAGGTGGCGCTCGACGATGCCGACGAAGGGAACCTCGCGCCGCTGGGGATCTCAGGGTGTAGCCAGCACCACCCTCAAGGCGGAAGCCCGCATGATCGAGCGTCAGGGCGGGGCCGGGCAGGATCGTGCCCGTGAACACCACCTCGAACCGCAAGCGCCGTATCAGCACTGTCGCAATCCTGGGTCTCGCCGCATCAGTGGCCGCGACCGGCACCGGACTCGCCGCCACGACCCCGCCGTCCACCGTGCACGCGACCGCCGCCACAGCTGCCGCCGCGCCCCCGCGGTCCTTCCAGGGCACGCTCCCCGTGCCGACCGGCCCCTACGCCGCCGGCGAGGACGTCATCCACCTCACCGACGCGAGTCGTCCCGACCCGTGGGTGCCGTCATCGGGCCCCCGCCAACTGACCGTCACGATGGTCTACCCGGCCGTCCCCGGGACCGGGACTCCGGCCCCTTATATGACCCTCGCCGAGGCAGCCGGATCCCTCCAGCACCGGAAGACACCGGCGAGCTCCGGCGTCACCCCACAGAACCTTTCCAGCGTCACCACTCACGCCTTCGACGGCGCGCGGCCGCAACGCGGCAAGCATCCGCTGGTGGTCCTCTCACCCGGGTACGAGGACCCGCGCATGGTGCTCACCTCGCTCGCGACCGACCTGGCGAGTCACGGCTACATCGTCGCGCTCGTCGGCCACACATACGAGGACAGCGGCGAGACGCTGGCGAACGGCCAGACGCCGCCGTGCGCGATCTGCGATGACCCGGCGCGGCTCGACTTCGACTCCGTCGCCGCCAGCCGCGCGCTGGACGTGTCGTTCGTGATCGACCAGTTGACGCACGGCAATACCGCGTGGCGCCTGGCACACCTCATCGACAAGCACAAGATCGGAATGGCCGGACACTCCCTCGGCGGAGCGGCGGCCGCCGCCACGATGATCGCCGACTCGCGAGTACGGGCCGGAGTGAACATGGACGGCTCCTTCCACCCGGCCCCGATGCCCGGCCAGATCAACCGGCCGTTCCTCATGCTGGGTGCGGCCGCCGACCACCACTCGGCCGGCGGCGAGTGGGAGCAGACCTGGGCCGCCCTCGGCGGCTACAAGAAGTGGCTGACGGTCACCGACGCCGACCACTTCAGCTTCACCGACCTGGACCTGCTCCTGGAGGAGGCCGGGTTCCCGTCGCCGCCCCTCTCCCCGGAACGCGGGGTGGTGATCACCCGCGAGTACGTGACGGCGTTCTTCGACCAGACGCTGAAGGGGATCCACAGTCCGCTGCTGGACGGCCCCTCGCCGAACAATCCGGAAGTACTCTTCCAGTACTAGTGTCCTGCGCCGGAGATCCGTCGGCAGAATCGGGCGAGTGAGTCGAGGATCTCGTCGGCGGTCTTGCTCCAGGTGAACGGTGTGGGGTCCTCGTTCCAGCGCTTGACCCAGGTGCGGATGTCGCGTTCGAGGGCCTGGACGTTCCGGTGGGATCCGCGGCGGATCATCTGGTCGGTGAGGAAGCCGAACCAGCGCTCGACCTGGTTGATCCACGAGGACTCCCTTGCCGCACCGACGATCGACGGCACATCGGGGCCGTCGCAGGCCAGCACGATCCGCGCCCGCAGAGCCGGCGCCTGGGCGGACGTCGCTCCGCGGGCCCACCGCGTGAGCGCCGCACGCTCCTCGTCCGACAGCAGCAACGGCTAGTGGTCGGTGTGGATCCCCGGCGGCAGTTCCAGCTCGAACCAGACCACCTTCCCGTCCCGGGTGCGGCGGCTGCCCCAGCGGTGGGCCAGTTCGTTGACGAGGTGCATGCCGCGCCCGCCCTCGTCCTCCTCCCGGGCGCGCCGCATCCGGGGTGCCTCGCTCTCCTGGTCGGCGACCTCGATGGTGAGCACCCGGTTGCAGAACAGCCGCAGCTGGGTGGGGGATCCGGCGTGTACCAGGGCGTTGGTGATCAGCTCGCTGGTGAGCAGCTCGGCCCAGTCGGCGAGCGAGCCGAGCCCCCAGGCGGCGAGCGTCTCGCGGGTGAACCGGCGTGAGTGCGCGACCATGGAGTGGTCGCCGGTCAGCGGCAGGGTGGCGATCCGGTCGGTGCCGACCGGCTGGACCTGCGCCAGGATGATCGCGATGTCGTCCTCGCTGGTGCGGCCGGTGAGTTCGGCAAGCACCGCGTCGCAGGTCTGCTCCAGCGAGCCGCGGCGGTCGGCGATCGTCCGGCAGAGCAGTCGCAGGCCCTCGTCCAGGTCGCGGCCCCGCCGTTCGACCAGGCCGTCGGTGTAGAGCGCCAGGATGCCCTCCTCGGGGAGGGTGAACTCGACGCTCTCGAAGGGCACTCCGCCGACGCCCAGCGGCGCCCCGGGCGGCATCTCGACCAGTTCGGCCCGTCCCTCGGTGTCGGCCAGTACCGGCGGCAGATGGCCGGCGCAGGCGGCCGTGCAGAGCCGGTCCACCGGGTCGTACACGGCGCAGACGCAGGTGGCGAACTGGCCCTCGCCGATCGCCGTCGTCGCCTCGTCCAACCGGTGCAGCACCCGGGTCGGGTCCAGGTCGAGGGTTATCAACGTCCTTGCCACCGTGCGGAGCTGGCCCATGGTGGCGGCCGCCCGGATGCCGTGCCCCATGACGTCCCCGACCACCAGGGCGACCCGTCCGGAGGACAGCGGCACCACGTCGAACCAGTCGCCGCCGACCTCGCTCACCACACTGCTCGGCAGGTAGCGGTAGGCGATCTCCAACCCCGGTGTGCGGTGGATGTCCTGGGGGAGCAGGCTGCGTTGGAGCATCAGCGCGGTGTCCCGCTCGCGCCGGTAGAGCCGGCCGTTGTCCATCGCGAGGGCGGTCCGGGCGGCGAACTCCTCGGCCAGCGCCCGGTCCGCCGGGCCGAACGGCAGCGGATTGCGGATCCGGATGAACTCCGCGCCGCCCAGCACCACGCCACGCGCCAGCAGCGGCACCATCAGATAGGAGTGCACCCCGGCGTCCAGGCCCGGCTGCACCCGGTCCGGCGAGGCCACGATCCGACGCAGCGCCGCCTCGTCCACCTCGGACACCAGGATCGACCGCCCGGTCCGCAGGCTCTCCGCGTACACCTGCGCGGACATCGAGGTCTCGCCGATCTGGTCCGCCGCCGAGGACATCGTCCCCTCCGGTCCCAACTCGCCGACGGCCACCGCCCGCATCAGCACCGAGCCGTCGTCCGGGACCGGTCCCGGCTCCTCGCCGCTGAGTACCGCGTCGCGCAGGTCGACGGTGACGAAGTCGGCGAAGCGCGGGATCACCACCTCCACCAACTCCTGGGCGGTGCGGTGCAGATCGAGCGTGGTGCCGATCCGGGTGCTGGCCTCGTTGAGCAGTGACAGCCGCTGCTGGGCCGCCCAGGCCTCGTCCAGGGCGCGCTGGCGGGCCTCCGCCGCGTCGCGCTCGCGGGTGAAGAGCAGTGCGTTGTCGATCGACACGGCCGCCCGGACCGCCAACTCCCCGGCCAGCGCCAGGTCCTCGTCCTCGTAGGGGCGTTCCACCACCGTCCGGTAGAAGCCCGCGACGCCGACGGGTGCACCGCGGGCGATCAGCGGCACCACCATGAAGGACCGGACGTTCTGCTTCCGAACGGCCGACTGCCGCACCGGGTCGTCGGCGAACCAGGCCATGCCGGCCTCGTCCATCCGGGGCACCAGCACGGGGGCCCGGTTCGCCAGGCTCCAGGCGTACGGGGATCCGGGCTGGAACCGGTGCACTCCGCCGGTCCGGGCGATCGGCTCCAGCGTGGAGCCCTGCGCCGAGTGGAACGCCATCCGCCGCAGTACCGCCGAACCGTCCTTCTGCACCCGGGCCTCGCGCTCGCCGCGCACCAGGTCGTCGAGCACCTCGACCACCACGGTGTCGGCCAGTCTCGGCGTCGCGACCTCCGCCAACTCCATGGCGGTCTGGGCGAGATCGAGTGTGGTGCCGATCCGGGTGGATGCCACGTTGACCAGCGCCAGCCGCTCCTGTGCGGCCTTCGCCTCGCGCAGCGCCTGCTGGCGGGCGAGCACGGTCTGGTGCTGGCGCAGGTAGAGCCGGGCGTTGTCGATCGCGACCGCGGCACGCGAGGCCAACTCGTCGCCGAGGGTGATGTCCGCCGCGACGAAGGACTCCCGCTCGCCGCGCCGGGAGTACACCACCATGCCCAGCGTGGTGCCGCGGGCCACCAGCGGGGTGATCCGCACCGAGCGCGGGCGGTCGCCGAGGTAGGCCTGGCGGCGACTCTCCGTGATCCCCTTGCTCAGCAGCGGCAGCTCCCAGGACGGCACCACCACCGTTCGGCCGCTCGCCATCGCGCGGGCGTAGGGCGAGTCCGGCGCCACCTCGTACACCGCCTCGACGGGTAGCGCGTCCGCCGGGTACAGCGGGTCGTCGGTGGCCAGCGCGAGGCGGCGCACCAGCTGGGGGACGGCCGGGTCCAGCGGCTCCACGTTGCGGCCCGAGACCAGCACCTCCAGCGCGAACACTCCGCTGATGTCGGCGACCCTGGGCACCATCGCGTCGGCCAGTTCGCGCGCGGTCTGCCGCAGGTCGAGCGTGGTGCCGATGGAGGTGGTGGCGTCGACGAGCAGGGACAGCCGCTCCTGCGCCCGGGCGGCGCGGGCGTCCGCGCGGAAGCGTTCGGTGATGTCGATGAGGGTCGAGCTGACGCCGAGGACCTCGCCGCCGGGCTCCTCCAGCCGGAAGTAGGAGGCGGACCAGGCGTGGTCGTGCTCCGGATCGTTCGGGGTGCGGCCGTGCGAGCGGGCGTCGATGACCGGCTCGCCGCTCTCCAGTACCTGCCGCATCACCGCCTCGCTCTCCTCGCCGTTGATCCCCGGGAGCAACTCGCTGAGGGTGTGGCCCAGATGCTCCTCGACGCTGAGGCCGTTGACCCGGGCGAGGGCCTCGTTCAGCCGGACGAAGGCGAGCCGGGAGTCGAACACCGCCATGCCGACCGGCGACTGGGTGAAGAACCCGTCCAGGACGGCGAGGTCCGCCTGGATCCGGCGCAGTGTGGTGACGTCCGATGCGACGGCCAGCACCAGCGGGCTGCCGCCGGGACCGGAGATCGGGTGGGTGCGGAACTCCAGGTTCACATGGTGGCCGTCCCGGTGCCGGACCGGGAAGACGCCGGACCAGCCGCGGCCGTCCAGGATCCCCTGGAACAGCTCCAGGATCTCCGGCCGCTGGCTGTCCGTGGCCAGCAGCTGTGCGGCCCGGGCGCCGATCGCCTCCTTGGCGGAGAAGCCGAGCAGGGCCTCCGCGTCACTGCTCCAGTGCAGGATGCGACCGTCGGCCTCGATCAGCGCGGTCGCGATCGGCACCATCAACAGGGCGTCCTGGTGCTGCCCCCGACCGGTACCTCGCTGCTCGTTCACCATAGCCAGAGAACCGCCCGGAGATCGTTCCCACCAGCCCTGCCATCTTCCCACGCTGCCCCGGCGAACCGCTCTCCGTGCCGGCCCCGCCCCTCCGGAAGGGCCCGCCCCAGCAGCACCCCACCTCGCCCCCAGCCCACCCGCTGCCCGTTACCCCCGCTCGCCATTTGTCGCCCGGCCCCCGCTACCTGTCGACCGCTGTCTGCCGTCCGACTTCCGGTGACCTGCCACCCCCTTCCGCCTCTCCCGCCTCCCGCTTTCCCCCTCCCGCCCAACCAGCTCCCCATGGCGGCGAGGCGTGCCCTCTGCCTCGCCGCCACCCGGCACACCTCCCGCGCCGGACATGACCGCCACACCCTCGCCCGCCCGGGAGTGGCCGTTGAGGGCGGCCTGGACCGAATATGCAGACCGGTCTACTGACTTATCCGCCCTGGGAGCACAAAATATGTAGACCGATCTCTATATTAATTGCCTACGTGCACAAATTCACTAGACCGGTCTACATAATCCCCCGCCGCACCAAACCGCTCCGGAGTGGGAAGTCGGACCTGCCGACTTCCCACTCCGGAACTCCACAGGATGTTGCGGCGGGCCCAGATGGGGTCGGGGACTGCGGCGGAGGTGCAGGCCGCAAAGGGTGCCGGCGAGTTCGTCGGGCATCTCCAGGGCCAGTTGCCATTCGGTCGGCGGCGTCCGTTCTCGGGGATCCGGCAGGCCGCCCGCCGCCTGGGGTTCGTCCCACGACTCGGGGGGGGGGGGGGGGGGCAGTCGCCAGCGCATCGGGCAGGAGACGGTGCCGGGGAGCGCGCGGACACTGACGCCGACCGTGCCCAGGGTGTCCGAGTACTGTCTGGCCACCCCTGGCAACGCTGGGCCGGACCTGGCAGTCGCTGGAGTGGTCGATCAGGCTCTGGAGTATCGGCCCTTCGTGCTGTGAGGAGGGCATCGGGCTCGCAGCCGGACAACCACGGCTGCGACGGTGATGGTGTCGAGGAAGTCGGATCCCCTCCCGCGCGACCTCCACCAGCCGACCGGCATGTCTTTTGATGCGGCGAGCGCAGGCGGCGGGTCCGTGCGCGCGGATGGTGGTGGAGTCCATCGCCACGTCCCCATCGATCCCACCTGCCGTGCCTGCCAACGCCTTTTCCCTGCAGGGAAGTCCATAAGCCGAAGCCGACATCCCATCCCAACGGAGTACCACTGTGGGATGGAGGTCAAACCACTCTCGCCAATTGCCCTATCGGACGTACTGGCCGGGGACGCCTGACCGATTCGCGGACCGCATCCGCGGGCCCGCCCGGCGAGTATCGGTGAGTCCCGGCGAGTCCCGTCGAGGTTCGTACGAGGGCAGGGCGGCCTGCCCAATCGGGCAGTGTCGACGTATGTCACCCGATCCCTGAAAGTGCGTCATTGACACCAAAGTTGGTCTAGTCCACTGTGGTGATTCAGGTCACCCGCAAAAGTCCGGCGGAGCCCCGCGACCCGGGGACGACACCGCTCGATGCTCGGTGACCCAATCAACTCGACTGTCTCACTGCGGCTTTGAGCGCGTCAGGCGGCATTGCCATGCCCTGGCCCTCGGGCGGGCAGATGGATCTGACGATCGATTGGAGACACTGCATGCGCAAGACCTGTCCGGCCCTTCCGGCCGGCCGGGCCCGTCCGCGACCGATCGTGCGGAAGGGTGCATTCCACCTCCGCCGGCCCCCGCTGTGGATCCTCGACACCGCAGGCGGCGTGGTCCGTGGTGGCGCGAAAGGTTGATCAGAGTCGCCATTCAGGGCGTCAGCGTGCAATCAACTGGCAACTGATGTAGCGGATCTGGCGACCACGCGGAGAATCAACCCAGTATGCAAGGAGTCCGCCTCGCCCTGCCTGCCATCTCCGGTGACACCCTGGGGGGGGGATTGCCCATTCCTCAAAGCATCCGGGCGTCGGTCGATCCGATAGCCGAAATCGGCAGCCGCAGTGCCATGTGGCGTTCGTTCAGATTGGCAGGTCACCGGATGCGCGGTGCAACCAATCCCCCACAAAGGAATGATGGTCAATGCCCGAACCCTGTCCCGCCTTCTGCGTTCTGCTGGGCCCCGACTACGCGGGGAAGTCCTCGGCGATGTCCCTGCTGCAGGGTGCCGAATCGCCGTGGCGGACGGTCTCCGTGGATGACGACTACCTTGCGCCGGAGCACGCGCTGCTCACCCAACTGCGGCGGAACGTGGTCCAGGAGGTCGCCGGACGGGCCGGCGCATGGTCCCCGGACTTCCTCGCCACCATGCTGCAGACCGCAGTGGTGCACCTGCGCGACCAACTGGGCGACGACCCGGCCACCCCTGCCGTCGTCGACTCCTACTACTACAAGTTCCTGGCCAAGTGCCGCCTGGCCGGTGCCCACGACAGCGTGTTGCTCTCCTGGTGGCGTTCCTTCCCCCAGCCCCGCCGGGTGGTCTACCTCGACGTGGCGCCCGACAGCGCCTGGCGCCGCAGCGGCGAGGGTGCGGACCTCAACTGCCTTGAGTACTACGGCGATCACCCGACCTGGGACGGCTTCAGCCGATACCAGACCGATCTCGCCAAGACGATGCACGACGAGATCGCCCACCTCCCGGTGACGGTGATCGAGGCGCAGGAGCGGCCCGAACAGACCGCGGCGGCGATACGAAAGGTGCTCGCGAATGAATTCGGCTGAAGCCTGGACGGATCAGGACCGGCTGCGCCGCTACCGCGAGCGCGTCTTCCAGGAGCGCGACCGGCTGCGCTCCGCCCTCGCGGACGCCGATGGGCACCGGCAGCGCGTCCTGACGGACCTGCTGGAGTTCAACGCCGGTACACAGTACGGAAAGCAGCACGGCTTCGGCAGCATCCGCACCCTGGCGGACTTCCGCAGGGCGGTCCCGGTCCAGGACTACTCGGTGCTGGGGCCGTGGATCGAACGGGCGGCCGCCGGAGAGCACAACGTCCTGACCGCCGACCAGCCGGCCGTGTACTTCACCAGCAGCGGCAGCACCGGGGCGCACAAGAAGATCCCCGTCACCCCGCGCTTCATGCGCACCACGTTCTTCCCGTTCTACTACGCGGCCTGGGCGCCGCTGATCGAGCACTTCCCGGAGGTCCTCGACCGGCCGGACGCGGTCCTCAACCTCAAGCACGACCCGCTGTCGGCCCCGCCCACCACCGGCTCCGGTCGGCCCCATGTCGGCGCCAGCCAGGTCGACTTCGGGGAGAGGTTCGGCGAGTCGCTGTCCGCCGAACCGGGGACGGGCGCGCCCTGGGCGGCCCTGCCCGTCCACGTCGATGCCGACGCACACCTGGAGAAGATGTACCTGCGGCTGCGGCTGGCCGTGGAGAGCGACGTGCGCTGCGTGATCGGGATCAACCCCGCCATGATCGCCGCCGTGCCGTACCAGCTGAACCTCTGGTGGTCGAGGATCGTCAAGGAGGTGGCCGACGGCACCCTCGGCGGCCTGCCCCACGGCGACCCCAACCCGGGGCGCGCCGCCGAGCTCGAACGGATCGCGGCCCGGCACGGGTCCGTGCGGCCCGCCCACATCTGGCCGAACATGCGCGCGCTGTTCTGTTGGACCACCGGTCTCGCCGCCCTCTACCTGCCGCGACTGCGCGAGGAGTTCGGTGCGGGAGTGACCGTCCTGCCCGCACCGGTCGCCGCCTCCGAGGGGCCCACCGGCGTCGCGCTCGACCGGCACGGGAGCGCGGGAAGCCTGGTGGTGACCGCCGCCGTCCACGAGTTCGCCGACGCCGAGGACGACCTCCGCCCGGACACCGAGACCCTGGGGTTCGAGGAACTCGAAGCGGGCCGCGACTACCACGTCGTCTTCAGCCATGTCGGCGGGCTCTACCGGTACGCCGTCGGTGACGTGGTCCGGGTCGTCGACCGCGTGGGCGGCGTACCCCGGGTCGAGTACACCGGCCGCAACACCCGCTCCGACGCGGCGGGGGAACGGCTGCGGGACGGCCAGGTCATCCGCGCCCTGGCCGCCGCCCTGAGCGGCACCGGCCTGGAACTGCGCAATGTGGCCTGCCACGTGCAGACCGGCCCGGCCGCAACGGACACGGCAGCGGCAACGGCCGCGCCGGCCACGACGGCCGAAGCGACCGAACCGGCGTCTCCCGCCTACGAGTTCGCCGTGGCCCCGCGCACCCCGTGGAGTGCGGACGAGAGCAGTGCCTTCACCCGTCTCCTCGACGAGGCCCTGGGCCGCGAGTCGGCCGGCTACCGCACGGCCCGCGCCGACCGCCGGCTCGGCGCCCCCTCCCTGCTGCGCCTGGCCCCGGACGCCTTCCTGCACGACTGGCAGCGGACCGTCGGAACCGGCATCCGGCCCACCCAGGTCAAGGACCGGCTGTTCCGGCAGGACCCCGATCAGTGGACCCGCCTGCTCCGGACCGAGAACAGCTGACCGGAGCGCCGATCCCGCCTGCTCCGAACCGAGAACACCTGACCGGGGCGCCGATCCCGCCTGCTCCGAACCGACAGCCCCCCACCCAAGGAAGCCCCCATGACCGAAACACTCAACCCCGTCGAGCGCACAGCACTCCTGACCGCCGCCCTACGGGCCGCCGAGACGCTCCGCGAGGACCGGCTGTACCAGGACCCGTACGCGGCGCAGCTGGTGGGCGAGACCGGGCCGGAGCTGCTCGCCGAGATCCGCCGCGCCACCTTCCCCGCACAGGGCGTCCGGACCGTCCCGAGCACCCCGGACTACAACGCCATCCGCACCCGGTTCTTCGACGACCACCTCCGGAACGCCGTCCGCGACGGGGCGATCGGACAGGTGGTGCTGGCACCGGCCGGGATGGACTCCCGCGCCTACCGGCTCGACTGGCCGGAGCACATCCGGTACTTCGAGGTCGACCGGCCCGACGTCCTCGCCTTCAAGGCCGAGCGGCTGAGCGGCGTGGCCCCGCGGGTCGACCACCGCACGGTCGCGGCCGACCTCACCGCACCGGACTGGGAGGAGCGCCTCACCGCCGCCGGCTACCGACCGGACGAACCGTCCATCTGGCTGCTGGAGGGCCTGCTCTACTACATCCCCGAGGCGGACGGTCGGCGGATGCTGAAGCGGGTCGCCGCGCACTGCGCCCCCGGCAGTCTGGTCGCCGCCGACATCGTCAACAGTGCGGCGCTGACACTTCCTCACATGCGGCCGCTGCTGGACGTGTTCGAGGGCTGGGGCTGCCCGTGGGTGTTCGGCAGCGACACTCCCGAGGAGCTCTTCGACGAGCTGGGTTTCGACGTCCGCGCGGTGCAACCGGGCGACCCGGAGGCGCACTTCGGCCGCTGGCCCGACCCGGTGCCCGACCGGTCGGTGCCCGGCGTCCGACGGGTGTTCTTCGTCCACGGGCACCGGCGTTGAGCAGGCCCCGCGTGGTGGTGGCCGGCGGGAGCGTCAGCGGCCTCGCCGTGGCGGTCGCCCTCGCCGGCCACGGCTTCCCGGTCCGGGTTCTGGAGCGTGCACCGGCCCCCGCACCGGCGTCCGGCCCAAGCCCAAGCCCGGCCCCAAGCCTGGCCCCAGTCCCAGTCCCAGTCCCAGTCCCAGTCCCAGCGCCGGCCCCCGCCCAGGCCCCCGCCCCCGCCGGGCCCGCCTGGCCACCCCGGCCCGGCGTGCCGCAGAGCGGGCACTCCCACATCCTCACCTCGTTGGGCGTGCGCCTGCTGCGCGAGCGCGCCCCCGCAGTGCTGGCGGACGCACTGGCGGCCGGCGCCGAACTCCTCGACCTCACCGCCGCGGCCCCGGCGGCGCGCACCCCGTTCGTCCGGGAGCGGCAGGACGCCGAACTGGCGGCGCTGGCCGTCCGCCGGGTGGTGCTCGACGACGTGCTGCGCCGGGCCGCGCTGCGGCTGCCCGGGGTCACCATCTCGTACGGCACTACGGTCCGCGGCCTGGTGGCGGACGCCTCGGGTCGGCGGCCGGCCGCCGTGGTCACCGACACCGGCGAGCACGTGCCCGCCGACATCGTGCTGGACGCGACCGGCCGCCGGGCCGTCTCGCGCGGCTGGGCCGGCGCCCGCGGCGAGAGCCGCACCACACCCACAACCCTCCGCGCCCTCACCCGCTTCTACCGGTTGACGGACCCCGGCAGCAGGCCCGGGCCGCTCAACCGTGGCAACGCGGCCGGCGGCATCTGGAACCACTACGCGGCGGTGGTGCACCCCGCGGAGCAGGGGCTCTTCGCCGTCACCCTGGGCGTCCTGCCGGGCGACCCGGGCACCGCGGCGCTGCGCCGCGCTGGCGCCTTCACGGCGGTGGCCGGGCTCTCCCCGGGTGTCACCCCCTGGCTGGACCGGGCCGCCGCCCGACCGGTCACCGAGGTCCGCGCCATCTCCTTCCCGCCGAACACGTTGCACCCGGGCCCGGCCGACGACGGCCACCTGGACGGGGTCCTCGCCGTGGGGGACGCCGCCTGCGTCACCGACCCGACGTACGGGCGCGGCATGTCGCTCGCGCTGGTGCACGCCTTCGGGCTGGCGGACGTCCTGGCCGCCCACCCGGTGCCCGACGACACCCAGCGCAAGCTGGCCGGGGCACTGGCCGACGACCTGCTGCGGCCCTGGTACGAGCAGGCGGTGCAGGACACCGCGCTGCGGACCAGGGCCTGGCAGGCGGCCGCCGGCGCCCCCGCCCCGGGGCCGACCACCGCCACCGAGTCGGCCGAGCCGACCGAACCCCCCGCCGGCCGCCCCTCCCTGGCACGGACAGCGGTCGCGGCGGCCTGGGACGGCGCCGTCTGGCGGGGCCTGACCCGCGTCCTGATGAGCCTGGACACCCCTGCCGCCGTGTTCGACGACCCGGACTTCCGGGCCAGGGTGCAGGCCGCACCCCCGGAGCCGCCGCCCGGCACGCCCGCGCCCCCCACCAGGGAGCGGCTCCTGGAGGCCGTCGCCGCCGCGGAAGGAGCCCGGCCATGACCGTGCAGCCCCGGGTGCTGGTGGCACCCGTCACGGTGACCCCGTCGAAACCGCTGACCCCCAGTCACCTCAAGGGACTGCTCTGGACGGACGTGATGTACCGGGCGACCGGGCGGCTGGCCGACGTCACCTTCCGGTACAGCCCGACCACCTACCGGCCCACCGAGCAGACGCTGGGCTTCTGGTACTACCTGGACCAGACCCACGGCGACACGGACTACTCGGTCCTGTCCGAGGAGGACATCGGCGAACTGTACGTGCGCTTCCGGGCCGACGCCGCAGCGGTACCGGCCGACCGCCTGCAGCCGTATGCCGACGCGGTGGAGCACACCGACTGGGTCCACCCGGCCGGCGCGCGGGTGCTGCAACTGTGGACCGGCCACTACGCGCGGCTGGGGCTGCACGACCCCGGGCTGAAGGCGCACCAGCCGCCGGGCCTCGGCCTGGAGGAGGCGATCGACCGGCTCGCCCGGGCGGGCACCGTGCTCGACCAACGGCCCGAGGGCGGCCCGGTCTACCTCGACGCCACCCGGTTCGGCCTGCCGCTGCGCCAGATCGTGGCCGCCGACGGACGCCCCAACTACCTGGCCTGCGCGCTGCGCGAGCTGCTGCCGCTGGCGCCCGGGTACGACGAGATCGTCCTGCTGTACGACAGCGGACTCGACGCCGACTACCAGCTGCTGGAGCGGGTCCTGTCCGCCACGGGACCGACCGTGCGGCGGGTGCCGATCGGCAGGGTCCCGATCGACGGGAAGATCACCTCGGCCCGGCACGGCGGCTGGCGCGACCACGCCGTCGGAGCCCTGCTGCGCGCGCTGGACGACACCTGTACGCCGGAGGCGGGCCGACTGGGGCTGAGGCTGTACTTCATCGCCTCGCTCGGCCCCGGGCAGCGGGAGTCCTTCCGGCTGGACCTGCTCCGGCAGTGGGCGATCCGCGCCGAGCGGCTGCTGGAGCGCTCCCGCGACGCCGACGCCGAAGCCGACCCCGCTCCGGCCCTGGCGGACCGGCTCGGGCGGCACCGGCGCGACCACCTCTACGTCGACCCGTACCGGCTGACGACCTCCCTGCTGGGCAGCCGCCGACCCGCACCGGACCGCGGACTGCTCTCGGAGGTGTACCTGTGATCCTCTCGCCCGACGTCCTGCTGGACTCCGCCGTCCGGAGGCTGGTGGCCGCCCGGCCCGATCTCGCGGCCGGCCACGACCTCTCCACCCCCGCCGGGCTGGCCGCCGTCCGGGACGCCCTCCGACAGGCCGGTGACCGGGCCCGGAGCGAGGACCGGACGGTGGTCGCCGTGGTGCGGTCCGTGGTGCTCCCCGACTGGGTGCGCGAGACCTGCCGGTTCGCGCTCTCGCTGGGCGAGTCCGACGCCCTCGCCTGGCGGGCGTCCTTCACCAGGACGGTCTTCCTGGCCGGCCGGCCGGACAACCTCCGCGAGCGGTTCCGCTTCGACCACCTGGCCGCCGACGGCTCGGCGGCCTGGCTCGGCCCGGCCCCCGAGGAGGCCGGCCGAACGCTGCGCCGACTGCTCAAGACGCTCGTGGCCGTCCGTCCGGTCACCGCCGAGCCGCCGGTCACCGTGCGGCTGCCCGCCCCGGACGGACCGCCCGCGCGCGCCGTCCACCGCGACCTGTACGTCGCCGCGGCCGGGCTGACCCTCACCGCGACACTCGTCCAGCTCAACCACCTGCTCGCCGAGGCGGTCCTGGACGGGCTGATCGCGCCGGGGGACCAGCTCACCGTGCGCCACGTCCCCCGGCTGACCGAGCTGCCGGCGCCCGTCGAGGCGCTGCGCGTCGACACCGACGACCGCCACCCCGACCGGCTGCGCGCCTACGCCGCGCTGACCGCCCCCGTGCCCCGCTGAGCTCGACCGCCCCCGTGCCCCGCCGAGGCCGACCGCCCCCGTGCCCCGCTGAGGCCGACCGCCCCCGTGCCCCGCTGAGGCCGACCGCTCCCGTGCCCCGCCGAGGCCGCCCCCGTGCCCCACTGAGAGAGGACCTCATGCCCGATCAGCCCCACACCCCCGTGACGGGTTCCGTCGCGACCCGCCCGCTCCGGCTCGGCATGCACGGCTCGCCGCACCTGGCCCGGTCGATCCTCGCCAAGGCCGGCCTGCTCCCGGGGGAGGCCGAACTCGTCCCGTACGACGTACGCGACCCGTTCGGCCCGCTGCGCGCCCGCCAGGTGGACGTGATGATCGTCAAGTACACCCTGCAGGAGCCCGACATCGCCTTCAGCCGCCCGGTGGCCCTCGACACCCGGGCCGTCATCGTCGGCGCCGGACACCCGCTGGCCGCGCGGGAGAGCGTCAGCCTGGAGGACGTCGCCGGGTACGACGCCTTCGAACGGCCTGGCGACTTCCCCCCGAACGTCTGGGACCTGGTGGTCCCCAGGACCACCCCGGGGGGCCGCCCGATCCGCCGGGTGCACCCGATGACCACCCTGGCGGCGATGGCGGCCGTCCTCGCCGACGGCCGCTCCGTGCACGTGTCGTTCCTGTCACTGGCCGACGCGCTGCCACCGGGCACCGTCGCGGTGCCGGTCCACGACCTGCCGCCCGCCCCCGTCGCGCTCGCCTGGCTGCGCGGCGAGGCCCAGCCGGCCGCCGTGACCCGGCTGGTCTCCGGTGCGGAGCAGGAGGAGAGCCGGTGAACCCGCTGCCCGGCACCGCCGTCGTCCTGCTGCACGCCCTGGCGCTCTCCTCGTGGATGTGGGAGGACCAGGCCGCCGAACTCCGGGCCCGCGGCTACCAGGTCCTGGTGCCCGACCAGGCCGGCTTCGGGGACGCACCGCTCGACGACTCCCCGCTCTCGCTCGACCAGCTCGCCGACCGGCTGGCCCACTCCCTGGACGAGCAGGGATTCCGGGACGCCGTACTCGTCGGCAGCTCGATGGGCGGCTACCTCGCCCTGGCGCTGCTGCGCCGGCACGAGCATCTCGTCCGCGGTCTGGCCCTGCTCGCCACCCGGGCCACCGCCGACGCGCCGGCCGAGGCCGAGGCGCGCCGTCGATTCGCCGCCGCGATGCTCGACGACGACCTGCGCGACACCGTGGTCGCCGCGGCCGTCCCGCGGCTGATCGGCGCCACCACCAAGGCGGAGCGCCCCGCGGTCGCAGCGGCGGTGGCCGAGCAGGTCGCCGCGGCCGCGCCGGCCGCGGTGGCCGCAGCCCAGCGCGCCATCGCGGACCGCCCGGACAGCAGCGCCCGGCTGGCCGCCGCCGACGTTCCCGTCCTGGTCGTCGCCGGTGCGGAGGACGAACTCGTCCCGGTCGAGGAGGCCCGGTCGCTGGCCGCCCTGGCCCGGCGGGGAGTCCTCGTCACCCTCCCCCGGGCGGGCCACCTCCAGCCGCTGGAGGAGCCGGCCGCCGTCACCGAGGCCCTGCTCGGGCTGCTCACCCGGGTCGCAGCGGGCGACACGGGCGACGCGGGCGACGCGGGCCTCGCAGGCGAGGAGGAGGCCACCCGCGCCGACCAGCACCGCGCGTGGGGCCACACCGCCTCCACCGGCCTCGGCTACACCAGCGACGGCATCATGGACGCCCACTTCGCCGCCTGCGCCCCCTACTACCGCGCCGCGCTGGACAAGGTCGGAATCCGGGCGGGCTGGCACGTCCTGGACGCCGGCTGCGGCAGCGGCGCCTTCCTCCCTTGGCTCGCCGAGCTGGTGGGCCCCTCGGGCCGGCTCTCGGCGATCGATCTCGCGCCCGAGAACGCCGGGCTGGCCGCGGGCCGGGTGAGCGCCCTCGGCCTCGCCGGGCAGGTGGACGTCCGCCAGGGCGACCTGCTCGCGCTGCCCTACGAGGACGACACCTTCGATGCCGTCTGGTGCTCGAACACCACCCAGTACCTGGACGACGACGCCCTCGCCCTCGTCCTGAAGGAGCTGGTCAGGGTCGTGCGCCCCGGCGGCCTGGTCGCCGTCAAGGACCTCGCCGCCGACCTCGTCTCGGTCCGTCCCGGTGAGCCCTTCCAGGCGGTCGACTTCTTCCGCCGGGCCGCCGGGGCAGGGGGCTACCCGGCCCAGCTGCTGCGCTCACGCGAGCTGCGCGACCGGCTCGCCGGGGCCGGCCTGGAAGAGGTCCGGCAGGAGACCGTCCTGATCGAGCACTACGCCCCGATGCCTGCGGCCGTACTGGACTTCTACGGCCAGGCCTGCGCGAGCATCGCACGGCAGGCGGCGGGGCTGGGGATGGGCGCGGCGTGGGCGGCGTTCGCCGATCCGCACAGTGCGGACCACCCGCTGCGCGATCCGCAGGGGTACATCAGCGAGGGCAGCGTGCTGGCCGTCGGAACGGTGCCCGCCGGACCGGGCCGATAGCGGTCACCGGTCGTCACGAGCCCCGGGTCCGCGACGACCGGGCTGGTACCCGACCCGGCGGGCATCCGAGCCGGCGGTGCGGACGCATCCGGCGGGCTCGGGCCCGCCGGTCGGCGTCAGTCCAGCGCCTCCAGGATGGTGGCGTTGGCCAGGCCGCCCGCCTCGCACATGGTCTGCAGGGCGTAGCGGGCGCCGCGCTCGCGCATCGCGTGCACCAGGGTGGTCATCAGCCGGGTGCCGCTGGCGCCCAGCGGGTGGCCGAGCGCGATCGCACCGCCGTTGACGTTGACCTTCGCCGGGTCGGCGCCGGTCTCCTGCAGCCAGGTCAGCACCACGCTGGCGAAGGCCTCGTTCACCTCGAACAGGTCGATGTCCGCGAGGGAGAGCCCCGAGCGGCGCAGCACCTTCTCGGTCGCGGGCAGGACGCCGGTCAGCATCAGCAGCGGGTCCGACCCGGTGACCGCGAAGGAGTGCAGCCGCGCCAGCGGACGCAGGCCCAGCCGCGCCGCCGTCTCGCCGTCGGTGATCAGGACGGCCGAGGCGCCGTCGTTGATCGGACTGCTGTTGCCCGCCGTCACCGACCAGTCGATCTGCGGGAACCGCTCGCCGAAACCCGGGTCCGCGAACGCGGGCCGCAGGCCGGCGAGCACCTCGGGTGTGGTGCCCGGGCGGACCGACTCGTCCATCGTGACCAGGCCGCCGGGCGTCGTGACCGGAGCCAGCTCCGGCTCGAACAGCCCGGCCGCATGGGCGTGCGCGGCCTTGGCGTGCGAACCGGCGGCGAACTCGTCCATCGCCGCACGGGAGAGCGACCACTGGGCGGCGATCAGCTCCGCGCTGATGCCCTGGGGGACCAGCCCACCCGGGTAGCGGGTGGTGATCGCCGTGCTGAACGGGTCCGCCCCGGGCGGAACGTTGGACCACATCGGCACCCGGCTCATCGACTCGATCCCGCAGGCGACCACCACGTCGTAGGCGCCCGCGATCACCCCCTGGGCGGCGAAGTGGACGGCCTGCTGGGAGGAGCCGCACTGCCGGTCGACGGTGGTCGCCGGGACGGACTCCGGCAGCCCGGCCGCCAGCCAGGCGTTCCGGGTGGTGTTCATGGCCTGCTCGGCGACCTGGTCGACGCAGCCGCCGATCACGTCGTCGACCAGCGCCGGGTCGATTCCGCTGCGCCCGATCAGGGCCTGGAGGGTGTGGGCGAGCAGCTCGACGGGGTGGACGCCGGAGAGGGCCCCTCCCGGCTTGCCCTTGCCGATGGGGGTGCGAACGGCTTCGACGATCACGGCGTCACGCATGGCGGCCGCCTTCCTCCGGGTGGTGCCGGGCCGGTCAGGGCTCCGGCGGCAGTTGGAAAAGCAAACCCACCATAGGTCTAGTGGGTTTGGAATTCCAACTATTCGAAGATGTGGTGCGGGCCACACCTCCCGGCCCGCTACGGCGCCTCGCGGGAGGGCCAAGCCGCATCCGTGAAAGTGTTTGCCGACCGCGCGCCGCGTGGGTAGCGTCGCCTTCCGTGACCCCGACCCTGCGCACCGAGCGGCTGCTCCTGGAGCCCTACCTCCCCGACGACGAAGAGGGCTTCGTCGCCCTGTTCCAGGACACCAGGGTGTCGCGCTGGATGGGTGACGGCCCTGCTTCCGAAGCTGCGGACCGGGCACTGTTCGGGCGGATCTTCACCAAGGTCTACGCCCAGGACCTCTTCGACGTCTGGGCCGTCCGCCGGGACGGACTCCTGGTCGGGCACGCCGAGATCAAGGCGACCGAGGCCACCGGAGGGCACGAGATCATCTACGCCCTGGCGCCGGCGGCCTGGGGGCTCGGCCTGGGGACCGAGCTGGCGGAGGCCGTCACCGCCTACGGCTTCGGCACGCTCGGACTGGCCCGTGTCCACGCCACCGTGGCCGCATCGAACACGGCCTCACTGGCCCTGCTGGACCGGATCGGGTTCGAGCACGTCCAGGACGTCGAGGAGGAGGACGGAAGCACCACCAGGGTGCTGGTCCGCCGGCGGACCGCGACTGACGGCTCGCCCCTCGCCTGATCAGGGGGCGATCCACCCCCCCGCCCGTGAACCCCTGACCGTCTGAACCGCCCGTTGGCCTGGCGGACGGCGAGCGATCAGTCTGCGGGCCGCCGACCTACCCGGCCGTCGCGTGGTCGGTCTGCAGGGTTCGCAGCAGGGCCGTGCCCGCCGGGTCGACCGAGCGGCGGGTGTTGGCCAGGACTATCACGCCCACCTGCTTCTCCGGGTCGAAGGCGACGAACGAGGCGAAGCCGCCCGTCCCGCCGTTGTGCCAGATCTGCAGATGGCCGCCCTGGTGCGGGTGCAGGCGGTGGCCGAGCCAGCCCAGGTGCGCCCAGGCGAAGGGGTTGACCCGGTGCTTGACCTCGCGGGTGAGCGCTATCGCGGGGGCGAGCGGGCCGTCCTCGCCACGGCCGGAGGCCAGTTGGGCGCGGAGGAGCACGGCGAGGTCCGCGGCGGTCGAGCGCAGCGCGCCGGCGCCCGCCAGATCGGCCAGGTTCCAGCGGGGTACGGGCCTTCGCCGCGGGCTGTGGCCCTGGGCGAGTCGGGCCGACTGCTCCCCGCTCACCTCGATCACCGTGTCGGCGAGCCCGAGCGGCTCGGCGATCTCCCGCGCCACCAACTCCCCGTACCCGATGCCGGACCGGTGGGCGAGGGCCAGGCCCAGCAGCCCTGCGCCCAGGTTGGAGTAGCGGAAGCCGCGGCCGGGCGCGCTGTGCAGTCGCGTCCGGGCGAGTCCGGCGAGCAGGGCCTCGCCGGTGCAGTGGACGTACGGGTCGGGCTTGCGCGGGTTGAGCAGGGCCGGCAGCAGCATCCCCGCGGGTAGGCGGGGCAGCCCGGCGGAGTGGGTGGCGAGGTGCTGGAGCGTTATCGCCGTTCCGCCCTTGCTCGGCACGGTGGAGCCGGCCGGCAGCGCGTCGGCGAGCGGCTCGTCCAGGGCGGCCGACCCGGCGGTGACCAGCCGGGCCAGGGTGAGGGAGGTGAACACCTTGGTCACCGAGCCGACTTCGAACAGCGTGTGCGCTCCGGGTACGTCGGCGGCCGGGCCCGCGCCGGTGCGGCCGGCGCCGCGGATCTCCACCGCGTCACCGGCCAGCCCGGCGACGACCACACCGACCTGCTGGCCCGCGAGCCGGTCGGCGGTCTGCTGGACAAGGCTGCCAAGATCGCTCATGCCTGTGAGCCTAGGTGCCCGCCACCTGCCCGGTCGTCAGCCGTAGCGATGATTCCGGTCCCCGCCGGTCCGCCCACAGGCGTATGCCCAAAGGGATACGTGAGCGACCGCCGGAGCCGAACACGGCAGTCGGCCAGGCCCGAACGACCTATCCCGAACGACCTATCCCGAACGGCCAGGCCCGGCCCGAGGACCCGGCCCGAACGGCGGGGACCGGTCACCCGGCCCCCGCCCCCGATCGGCGGCGTCAGCAGCTCAGGTTGGAGCCCGGAACGGTGCCGAGGATCTGGGTGAAGCTCTGGTAGGCGTTGATCCGGCTCTGCACCTGGGCGGGGTTGCCGCCGTTGCACTCCAGCGAGCCGTTGATGCTGCGGATCGTCTCACCGAAGCCGTACCCGTTGACCATGGCGTTGTGCGGGGTCATGGTGCCGGGGCCGGTCTGGGTGTTCCAGTACCAGAGCGCGGTCTTCCAGGCGACGGCCGGGTCGGTCTGGACCAGGTTCGGGTTGTGCAGCAGGTCGATGCCCAGGGCGTCGCCGGCCGCCTTGTAGTTGAAGTTCCAGCTCAGCTGGATCGGCCCGCGCCCGTAGTACGCGGCCTGTCCGGCCGGGCAGCCGTACGGCTGCGAACTGTCACAGTAGTGCGGGTAGTTGGCGGTGTTCTGCTCGACCACGTAGACGAGTGCGCCGGTCTCGTGGTTGACGTTGGCGAGGAATGCCGCGGCCTCCTGGCGGCGGACGGTGTCGCTGCCGGTGCGGGCGAACCCGGGGAAGGCGGCGGTGGCGTCAATCAGGCCCTGGTAGGTGTAGAAGGGGTTCCGGTTCGGGAACATCTGCTGGAACTGCGCCTCGCTGACCGGGAATCCGCCCGGGTTGGGCGTCTGGGTCGAGGTCGGTGTGGCGGTCGGCGTCGAGCCGCAGTTGAACGGCTCCCAGTACCAGGTGCTGATCACCGGGTCGTAGCCCGGGTTGTCGTGGGTGGCCCGGTAGAGCCCGCCGTTGGTGTAGTGCACGATCGTGCCGGTCGTGTAGGTGCGCCCGGCGACCCAGTCCGGGTAGGAGCAGTTGCCCGAGGTGGGGGTCGGGGAGGTCGGGCCGCTACCGCCGCAGGTGCCCTGGTCGGCCCAGACACCCGTGCCGGCGGTGCTCGGGGCCTCGTTCTGGGTCCACCACTTGGCGGACCAGTTGTGCCCGCTGTAGGAGACGGCCGCGCCGCCGGTGTACGCGGTGGACGCGTTCCAGGGGGCGGCGCAGGCCGCCGCGTTGGCCGCGGAGGCGGGCAGCAGCAGCGCGATCGCCAGCGCGGTCGCCACGGCGGAGAGCAGCGCGAGTAGACGCTTCATGGACACTTCATCACCCCTTGTGCGGTGGGGGCCGCACGGTCGTGGAGGAAGGGAGGAAGGGAGGAGCAGGGGAAGCGGGAAACAGGGGAAGGGCGTTCGGGCAGGGGAGCCGGGCCTCGTCGGGGTTGCGGCGCGGGCACGTCGTGGGGGACGGGCCGACCGGGGTGCGGGCCGGTGCGCCGATGACGACGGGGCTGACCCAGACTCAAGCGGAATGGTCTATACCTGTCAAGGGGTTGCGGGGTGATGCGGTGCCGGTCGTGCCGGATTCGGCCGGAATCGGCTGGGTCTGCGAGGATGTCCGGATGGACGACACTCCCGGTTCCGCCGCCCTGCCCGGCCCCGGCGGGCCGATCCGGTCGGGCATTCCGGAGCACGGTCGGGTGCCCAAGTACTACGCGGTGAAGGGGCAGTTGGAGGCGCTGATCGACGAGCTCGGCGAGGGCGGCGTGCTGCCGACCGAGCGTGAGCTGGCTGCCCGCTTCGAGGTGGCCCGCGAGACCCTGCGCCAGGCGCTGCGCGATCTGCTGATCCAGGGGCGGGTCCGCCGGCGCGGCCGCAGTACCGTGGTAGCCGGGCCGAAGCTGGAGCAGCCGCTGTCGCTGTCCAGCTACACCGAGGGCGTCCGCCGTCAGGGGCGCACCCCGGGCCGCAACCTGATCGGCCTGGAGCGGATCGCCGCCGACGTCCACCTGGCCGGTCAACTCCGGCTGCCGGTGGGGGAGTCGGTCTGGCATCTGGAGCGGGTGCTGCTGGCGGACGGCGAGCGGATCGGACTGGAGAGCACGTACGTCGCGGTGGCGAGGGTGCCCGGGCTGGACCGGGAGTTCGACCCGGAGTCGTCGTTCTACGCGTTCCTCAAGGAGCAGGCGGGAATCGCCTTCGGTGCGGCGGACGAGCGGATCGAGACGGTCCTCGCCTCGCCGCGGGAGGCGCTGCTGATCGGTACGCCGCCCGCCCTGCCGATGCTGCTGCTGCACCGGCTGACCAGGGACGCGGCCGGAGTCCCGGTGGAGCGGGTGCGCTCGCTCTACCGCGGGGACCGGTTCAGCTTCACCACCCACCTCGCCGCCGACTGAGGCCGGCTCCGCACTGCAGCTGCCAAGCCGCCACCCGGCCGTCGCCGCCCCCATTTGATCACCAAAAGGTAACGGGTCTGGACCGAATTCGAGAGCTGTTCACGCCCGGGACGAAACCCGGGCGACCTCCGGCCACCCGCCGCTCCGACCGTTGTCACCGCTCCCCCCTTCCGCTCCCTCCCGCTCCATGACGCAGCCTCAGGAGACGACGTGACCGCCGGAACCCCCGCCGCCGAGCCCTGCACCACCGAACCCCGCACCACCGAACCCCGCACCGCCGGAACCCGCCCCGCGGGCATCCCCCGCCGAGGACTGCTCCTCGGCACCGCCGCCGCCCTGCTGGCCACCGGCCCGCTGGCCGGCCGCGCCGTGGCCGCCGCCACCGGTACCGCCGCCACCGGCACCACGACCACCCCCGCGACCGCCGCCGCCACCACGCCCCGTACGCCGAAGGTCCTGCTCATCGGCCTCGACGGCGCGATGCTCAACCGCATCAAGGACGCCGGCGCCGCCAACCTCAACGCCCTGATGGCCGGCGGCCTCACCGCCGCCGGCAGCCTCTACGCCAAGCCGATGGCCGAGACCGCCTCCGGCCCGGGCTGGTCCACCGTCGCCACCGGCGTCTGGCCCGACAAGCACAACGTCAGGGACAACAACTTCACCGCCCCGGCCTTCGCCGCCTACCCCGACTTCCTCACCCGCGTCGAGACGGCCGCCCCCGCACTCTCCACCCACGTGATCGCGTCCTGGGGGCCGGTCGCCACCACCATCTGCTCCGGCAGGGTCGACACCCGCATCGCCACCCCGTCCGCCGAGTACGACACCGGGACCACCTCCCGCGCGGTCGCCCTCCTGCGGGACGGCAGCCCGGACGCCCTCCTCGTCCACCTCGACAACGTCGACCACGCCGGCCACTCCAGCGGCGCCGCCAGCCAGGCCTATCTGGACGCGATCCGCGGCGTCGACGCCCAGGTCGGCCAGCTGGTGGCCGCCGTCCGCGGCCGGGCCGGCTACGCCCAGGAGGACTGGCTGATCATGGTCACCGCCGACCACGGCCACACCGACCTGGGCGGCCACGGCGGCTCCAGCTGGAGCGAGCGGCAGACCTTCGTGATCGCCAACGGCGGTGGCCTCCCGGCCGGTTCGGTCCGCCACGACGTCCGGATGGTCGACATCGCGCCCACCGCCCTGGCCCACCTCGGGATCGCCGTCGACCCGGCCTGGGGCCTCGACGGCAGCCCGATCGGCAGCCTCGTCCCGGACGCCTTCGACGCACTGCGCCCCCAGCTCACCGGCCGGGTGGACGAGACCGGGATCGCCGCCGGCACCCTCGGCTTCACCCACACCCCGCCGAGCGGCTGGTCGGTCGACAACTCCGCCATGGGCACCGGCGGCATCACCGAGTGGCGCGGCTGGAGCTTCACCACCGACGAGTTCTGGACCAAGACCCAGCGCGACCAGAACCGCGAGCTGAACGTCCGCTCCCGGAACGTCTTCGCGGTCGCCGACTCGGACGAGTGGGCCGACAAGACCTTCAAGGGGGTCTACGACTCGACCCTGGTCAGCCCGTCCTACCCGGTGGCGGGGCTCGGTACGGTCACCGTCTCCTACACCACCTACTACCAGCCCGAGGGCAGCCAGACCGCACAGGTCCTGGCGGTCTGGGACGGCGGCACGCCGACCGTCGTCAGGAGCCACACCACCCAGGTCAACGGCCCGCAGACGCTCACCCTCGCCGTCCCGGCCGGTGCCACCGGCCTGCGGCTGCGCTTCCGCTACACCGGCGACAACAACTGGTACTGGGTGCTCGACAACGTCCGGGTGGGCTGACAGCGCGCGACGGCGGTCACCCGGGCTCGGCGAGTGCGGCGGTCACCCGGGCTCGGCGAGTGCGGCGCGCAGCAGCTCGGCGACCTCCGCCGCGCCCGCCTCGTCCGGGTACCGCCCGCGCGGCCAGAAGAAGCCGCGCAACCCGTCCTTCGGGTTGCGCGGCACCACGTGGACGTGCAGATGCGGTACCGACTGGCTGATCCGGTTGTTCGCCGCCACGAAGCTGCCCGCCGCGCCGAGCCCCCGCTCCACGGCGGCGGCCACCCGCTGCACCTGGAGGAAGAACGGGCCCACCTCGGCCGCCGGCAGGTCGGCGAGCGTGCGGTGGTGGGCGCGTGGGACGACCAGCACATGGCCGGGGAACAGCGGTCGCCGGTCCAGGAACGCCACCGCCGCCTCGTCGTCCAGTACCCGGTGGGCCGCTTCGTCGCCCGCCACCACCGCACAGAAGACGCAGTCCATCCGTCCATTCAAGCCGCCGCCCGCGGCCCCGGCACGCCGTCGGCGCCGCTTCACCCGTCCGGCGGAGACCCGGGTGCGGACGGGCGCCGGAGGGGCGCACCGTGCTGGAGGGGGCGCGCCGTGCGTCCCACGCGAGGAGGTGGCCCGGATGGCGGGCAGGTTCGAGGTCTACGAGGACGCCGGCGGCAAGTACCGGTTCCGGCTCAAGGCGGGCAACGGCGAGATCGTCGCCACCGGCCAGGGCTACCCGAGCAAGGAGGCCGCCCACAAGGGAGTCGAGGCGGTCCAACGGGCGGCCGCCGGCGCCCCGGTGGTGGACATCGCCAAGACCGCCGCCTGATGCCGGTGCCCGAGACCGCAGCCCCGGAACGGCCCGCACCGGCCTGCACCCGCCCCGGCGACCCGGCACCCGCACCGGCGACCCGGCACCCGCACCGGCGACCCGGCCCCCGCCCCCTCGCGAGCCCCGCGTGGTCACTCGTACCGGTACAGCAGCGACTCCCGCTCGCTCTGCTCGATCATCTCGACGGTGAGCGAGGGATCCCGCAGGTGGGAGAGGGTGACCTCGGCCGAGCTGGGCTGCTCGTCCTTGCCGAGCCAGTTCTCCGGCTTCCACGCCGAGCTGCGCAGGAACGCCTTCGGGCAGTGCGCGTACACCTCCTCGACCGCCAGCACGATCGCACTGCGCGGCGGCTTGCCGACGGCCGTCAGCTGTTCCAGCAGCTGCGGGTCGGTGGAGACGCAGGCCCGCCCGTTGACCCGGAGGGTGGTGTCCCGACCGGGCACCACGAAGATCAACCCGGCCCGACCCGTCTCGACGATGTTGTGCAGGGTGTCCAGCCGCTTGTTGCCGGTGGCGTCCGGAATGGCCAGCGTGTACTCGTCCAGCACCGACACCAGCCCCGCCGGTCCACCGCGCGGCGACACGTCGCAGCGCCCGGCGGCGTCGGCGCTGGCCACGAAGACCAGCGAGGAGCAGGCGATCAGCTGCCGGGCCACCTCGTGGATGTGGTCCACCTGCTTGCGTCGGGCGTGGTCGCCCGGCTGCTCGTAGATCTCCCGCAGGTTCTCGGTATCCCGGACGGCGCCCGCGTCGAGAGCCGCGAAAAGGCTCCCGGGGGCGCCCGACGGGCTGGTTGACGGAGCGGCAGTTTCCGGTGTGGTGGTCATACCGGAAATCTAGCCGAGGGCTCTGCCGGGCTCTTTGGCCACCGTCTGGGAAACCTCGCCCGAACCCTCCCCACCAGCGGTTTTCCGCCGATAATGGGGGCCAGGGACGCGCTTTCGCGGGAGGTGGCGGCCATGATCATCAGGATCTGGGCCGGACAGGTCACGGCCGGCCGAATCGAGGAGTTCCGCTCGCTGCTCACCAGCCGGGTGATCCCCGAGCTCGTGCGGACGGACGGGTGCCTGGGCGGCGAGCTGATGCAGTCGGTGACCGACGACGGCCACCGGGTGCTCGTGGTGAGCCGCTGGCGCGACGAGGCCGCCCTGCGCGGGTACGCCGGGCCGATGTGGCGGATCCGCCCGGTCTGGTCGGAGGGTGAACTCCGGTACCTCGCGCACCCGCCGGAGGTCACCCACTTCACGCCGATCCCGACCGCCTGACCCGCGGGGTCCGAAGCGGTCGCAGCCGCCGGATCGAGCGGTCACAGCCCGCCCGCATACGGCCGGACCCGCCCGCGCACGGCCGGGCCCGCCCGCAACCGCCGAGCGTGCTCACACCGTGAGCGGCACCGGGTGGATCTCGTCCGCCGGGTGGCCGGTGCGCTCGTGGACGCGCTGCACGGCCTCCTTGGAGGGTGCCTCGGAGAGGCAGTAGACGGTGCCCGACTCCGGGTCGGCCCACGCCTGCTCGAAGTGCACGCCCTCGTTCTCCTCGATCGCCAGATCGGCCTGGTGGGCCTTGCGGAGCTCCTCGCCGGTGATCCCGGTCATCCCGTGGTGGACGTCCATGAACTTGGCCATCGTCCTCGTACCTCCTGATCGGGGAGTGTGCCCGCCCGCCCCGACCGGGCCCGCTCGGGTTTGCTGTCCTTCCAGGGTGCGCCGCCCACCGTGCCGCCGTCCACGCGGGACGCCTCCGGACACCGCCAGGGAAGCCGCCAAGGCAGCCGCCGGGTAGGACGCGGAGCCCCTCAAGGCACCCTCCACCGCCCCGCCCCGCCGATTCCACCCGCCGTCCACCGGCCTCCCGCCGGTACTCCGGGAATGCTGGATCCGGACGGCCAACCCCGGTACGCCCGCGAGCCGGTGCACACCGACGCCCGGGGCCGGTACGAGCGCACGGATCCCCGCCCACCGCAGCGACGACCGCGACGCTGAGCTGCAACGACGGCACGCCGCCGCGGTGGTGGCGCACCGGAGACCGGAGTGCCGCCCGCACCAAGGCGGGAGGCGACGGGGACGCGGTGGAGCGCACCCCGGCGCATTCCCGGCCGTCGCGTGAAACAGACCACAGTGGAAGCCTCTCCCTGGGCTTGCGCGGACCATGGCACAATGACGTCAGAAGTAGCAGTGACGTTCAGCGCACTCCGGGGTCGGTGAAAATCCGAACCGGCGGTTACAGTCCGCGACCCGTCCGCAGCCAGCGGCCGGTTGACCAGGTGAAATTCCTGGACCGACGGTTAAAGTCCGGATGGGAGGTGTGCGCGGCGGACGAAGAGCAGTGCCCGTGGTCCCCCGGTGGACCTCGGGAAGGTGTGCGACGGGAGGCTCCCTCCCGGCGGTCCGACACCCCTCCTCAGGGGGCCGGCCACCGCGACGACGGGCCCCGCCCGGTCGGCTCGCGCACCCGTGCCCGTCCGTGTCCTCTCCCATGCCGCCCCGGAGTCCGCGCCCCTAAGCGC
This sequence comes from Kitasatospora sp. NPDC048239, assembly GCF_043202015.1. NCBI lineage: Bacteria > Bacillati > Actinomycetota > Actinomycetes > Kitasatosporales > Streptomycetaceae > Kitasatospora > Kitasatospora sp. NPDC048239. The sequence continues at coordinate 579,896 of NZ_JBICZP010000006.1, forward strand.
GAGGAGAACCCGGGTGTTCACCGGCATCATCGAAGAGCTCGGCGAGGTCGTGTCGATCGAGGAGATCGGCGACTCCTCGCGAATCCGTCTGCGCGGCCCGGTGGTCTGTCAGGACGCGCACCACGGCGACTCCATCGCGGTCAACGGCGTCTGCCTGACCGTTGTCGACACCCCCGAGCAACTGGCCGCGGACAGCGGCGAGTTCAGCGCGGACGTGATGGCGGAGACGCTGCACCGCTCCAGCCTCGGCGAACTCGCCCCCGGCTCCCGGGTCAACCTGGAGCGCGCGATGGCGCTGGGCGCACGGCTCGGCGGGCACCTCGTGCAGGGCCATGTCGACGCCACCGGAACGCTGTTGGCCCGCGAGCCGGGCGAGCGGGACGCGGACGGCAACCTCCGCTGGGAGGTGCTGCGCTTCTCGCTGCCCGCCACCATCTCCCGCTACCTGGTGGAGAAGGGCTCGATCACCGTCGACGGCGTCAGCCTCACCGTGGTCGAGGCCGCCCGCGACAGCTTCACCGTGAGCCTCATCCCCGCCACCCTCGCGCTGACCACGCTCGGCGCCAAGTCGGCCGGCGAGAGCGTCAACCTCGAAGTGGACGTCCTCGCCAAGTACGTGGAGCGCCTGCTCGAATCCCGCACCCTCCCCACCACCATCGCCGGAGACCCCCAGTGAACTGGCTCAGCGGAATCGCTTTCACGGCCTTCGGCGAGCACGTGAAGTGGGCCGACATGATCGGCAACCTGCTCGGTCTGTCCGCCCTGGCGCTCGGCTGGCGCCGCTCGGTGTGGAGCTGGCCGGTCCAACTGCTCTCCGGCGCCGTGCTGATCACCGCGTACCTGAACGGCCATGTGCCGGGCCTGATCGGCAAGCAGCTGATCGTGGTCGCCACCGCGGCCTGGGGCTGGAACCAGTGGCAGCGCGGCCGCCGCGACACCGGCGGGATCTCCGTACGGTTCGCCACCTGGCCCGAGCGGGCCGTGCTGGTGGCCGGCACCGCGTTCGGCACCAGCGCGCTGGCCTGGCTGTTCCTGGCCAACCCCAGCCTGTCGTGGAGCCCCTGGTCGGACGCGTACATCTTCGTCGGCACGCTGGCGGCGATGGTCGCCCAGGCCCGCGGCTGGGTCGAGTTCTGGTTCGCCTGGATCGCCGTCGACGTGGTCGGCGTCCCGCTGGCCTTCAACAGCGGCTACGCCTTCTCCGGCCTCACCTACTCCATCTACTTCGTCCTGGTGCTGCTCGGCCTGCGCTCCTGGTGGCTGAGCACCCGTGAGCCGCGCACCTCGTCCGCCACCGTCCCGCAGGGAGTCACGGCATGACCGCCAACCGGACCACGCAGCAGACCGCGCACCAGACCGCCGGCAGGACCGCGCACCAGGCCACCGGCCCGGGCGACGACCTCGACCTGGTGCTCGACCCCGTCGAGCGGGCCATCGCCGACATCGCCCTCGGCCGCGCCGTGATCGTGGTCGACGACGAGGACCGCGAGAACGAGGGAGACATCGTCTTCGCCGCCTCCGCCGCCACCCCCGAGCTGATGGCCTTCACCATCCGCTACAGCTCCGGCGTGATCTGCACCCCGATGACCGGCGACGAGCTGGACCGGCTCAAGCTGCCCCCGATGACCCAGGTCAACGAGGACCGCAAGGGCACCGCCTACGCCGTCTCGGTGGACGCCCGCGACGGGGTCGACACCGGCATCTCCGCCGCCGACCGCGCCCGCACCGTCCGCCTGCTCTCCTCCACCGGCACCGAGCCCGGCGACCTCACCCGCCCCGGGCACGTCTTCCCGCTGCGTGCCGTCGAGGGCGGCGTCCTGGTCCGCCCCGGCCACACCGAGGCCGCCGTCGACCTGGCCCGGCTGGCCGGGCTGGCGCCGGCCGGTGCCATCGCCGAGGTGGTCAACGACGACGGCACCATGGCCCGGCTGCCCGAGCTGGTCGCCTTCGCCCGCGAGCACGGCCTGGCGATCATCTCCATCGAGGACCTGATCGCCTACCGCCGCCGCACCGAGCTGCACGTCGACCGGGCGGCCGTCACCGCGCTGCCCACCGCGTACGGGGAGTTCACGGCGGTCGGCTACCGGGGCACCATCGACGGCGTCGAGCACCTCGCGCTGGTCGCCGGCGGCCTGGACGCCGACGGCCGGCTGCCCGACGGCGAGGACGTCCTCGTCCGGGTCCACTCCGAGTGCCTGACCGGCGACGTGTTCGGCTCGCTGCGCTGCGACTGCGGTCCGCAGCTCCAGGCCTCGCTGGCGAAGGTCGCCGAGGCCGGCCGCGGCGTCGTCCTCTACCTGCGCGGCCACGAGGGCCGGGGCATCGGCCTGGCCCACAAGCTGCGCGCCTACGAGCTGCAGGAGCAGGGCCGCGACACCGTCGACGCCAACCTCGACCTCGGCCTGCCGGCCGACGCCCGGGACTACAGCATCGGCGCGCAGATGCTCGGCGACCTCGGCGTGCGCTCGCTGACCCTGCTCACCAACAACCCGGACAAGCTGGCCGCGCTCACCGAGCACGGCCTCAAGGTCAAGGGCCGGGAGCCGATCGAGACCCCGCCCGGCGAGCACAACCTGCGCTACCTGCGCACCAAGCGCGACCGGATGGGCCACGACCTGCCCGGCCTCGGCCAGGACTCCTGAAGCACCCCACCCCCCGTACCGACCACCGAGAGGGAACAGCACATGAGCGGCCACGGAGCCCCCGAGCTGACCATCGACAACGCCGCCGGCCTGAAGGTCGCCGTGATCGCCGCCCAGTGGCACGACCAGGTGATGAACGGGCTGCTGGACGGCGCCCACCGGGCGCTCAAGGAGCTCGGCATCGACGAGCCCACCGTGCTCCGGGTGCCCGGCACCTTCGAGCTGCCGGTCGCCGCCAAGCGGCTCGCCGAGCGCGGCTACGACGCGGTGATCGCCCTCGGTGTCGTCATCCGCGGCGGCACCCCGCACTTCGACTACGTCTGCCAGGCCGCCACCTCCGGCCTCACCCAGGTCAGTGTCGACACCGGCGTCCCCGTCGGCTTCGGCGTGCTGACCTGCGACAACGAGGAGCAGGCGCTGGACCGCGCGGGCCTGCCCGGCTCCGCCGAGGACAAGGGCCACGAGGCCGTCACCGCGGCCGTCGCCACCGCCGCGGTGCTCCGCGCGATCGCCTGAGCCCCCGGCCGCACCCGAGCCCGCCCGAGCCGGCGGTACGACCAGCACACCGGGTCCCGGACCGTGGACGTCCATTGGACTGTCCACGGTCCGGGACCGTTTACCGCCCGTAAGCCCGCACGCCGTAAGGTGAGTCCATCATGGCTCTGAAGACATTCGAGGAGCTCTTCACCGAGCTCCAGCAGAAGGCCGCCACCGGCGACCCCTCGTCCTCCCGTACCGCGCAGCTCGTCCAGCAGGGCGTCCATGCGATCGGCAAGAAGGTTGTCGAGGAGGCCGCCGAGGTCTGGATGGCCGCCGAGTTCCAGTCGGACGAGCAGACCGCCGAGGAGATCTCCCAGCTCCTCTACCACCTTCAGGTGATGATGGTCGCCCGCGGGCTGACGCTCGAAGACGTTTACAAGTACCTCTGAACCGGCCGACGTGCCACTCCACTCCCCACCAGGTAAGGAACCGACCTCCATGCTGCGCATCGCCGTCCCCAACAAGGGTTCGCTCTCGGGTCCCGCGGCGGAGATGCTCCATGAGGCCGGCTACCGCCAGCGCAAGGATCCCAAGGAGCTCGTCCTCGTCGACCCGAACAACGAGGTCGAGTTCTTCTTCCTGCGCCCGCGCGACATCGCCGTCTACGTCGGCTCCGGCCGCCTGGACGTCGGGATCACCGGCCGCGACCTGCTGCTGGACTCGCACTCCAACGCCGAGGAGGTGCTGGCGCTCGGCTTCGGCGGCTCCACCTTCCGCTTCGCCCGCCCGGAGGGCGTGGAGGTCAAGGACGTCCAGGGCCTGGAGGGCCTGCGGATCGCCACCTCCTACACCGGGCTGGTCGAGCAGCACCTCGCCGACCACGGGGTGAAGGCCACCGTCACCAAGCTGGACGGCGCGGTGGAGACCGCGGTGCAGCTGGGCGTCGCCGACGTGATCGCCGACGTGGTGGAGACCGGCACCAGCCTGCGCAACGCCGGCCTGGAGGTGTTCGGCGACCCGATCCTGGTGTCCGACGCCGTGGTGATCCGCCCGAAGGGCGCGGGGGAGGACGCGGGCGTCGACCAGTTCCTGCGCCGTCTGCAGGGCGTACTGGTGGCCCGCCGCTACGTGCTGATGGACTACGACATCCGTGCCGAGCAGGTCGGCGCCGCCGTCGCGCTGACCCCGGGCCTGGAGTCGCCGACCGTCTCCCCGCTGCACACCGAGGGCTGGGTCGCGGTCCGTTCGATGGTGCTCCGCAAGGAGGCCCAGCGGATCATGGACGACCTGTGGAGCATCGGCGCCCGGGCCATCCTGGTGACCAACATCCACGCCTGCCGGCTCTGACACCGGCGACCCGGCTCCGGGCGCGGAGCTAAACAGCGGTTCAATGGGGGCGGGGACGCGCAGAGCGTCCCCGCCCCCTTCCCTGGAAACCCCGCCGGTTCCCTGGCAACCCCCACCGGAGACCCACGTGACCACCCCCGCCGAGTTCCCCGTCACCTGGGCCCCGCGCCGCACCCGGGCCGTGCTGCTGCCGGTCTGCGCGCTGCTGGTCGTGATGTTCGCCGCGATCGCCGTCGCGCTCCCGCAGAACTGGCAGCTCAACGACCGGATCATGATGGCGCTCAGCGGCGCGCTGTTCGCGGCGGCCGGCCTGATGCTGGCCCGGCCCCGGGTGAGCGCCGACGCGGACGGCATCACCGTGGTCAACTTCGTCCGCAGCCGCCGGCTGTCCTGGGAGGAGATCGTCCGGGTCAACTTCCGCCAGGGCGACCCGTGGGCGACGCTGGACCTCGCGGACGGCACCTCGCTCGCCGCCGTGGGCATCCAGTCCGGCGTCGGCAAGGCCCAGGCCATCGCGGACGCCCGCGCCCTGCGCGACCTGGTCGAGAGCCGCGGCCGGGTCTGAGCCCCGGCCCGAGCCTGACCTGAGCCCCGGCCGAGCCCCGGCCCGAGCCTGACCTGAGCCCCGGCCGAGCCCGGCCCGAGCCTGACCAGACCCAGCCCGAGCCCGGTCCGGGGCGTCGACCGCAGCGCGGGTCCGAACAGGGATCCGACTCCCGTCGGGGTATCGTCTACGCTGGAAAAAGCAGGGCAAACGTTTCGCGCTGCCCGAAAACGCCTCCCGCAACGACCTGAGGAGTGACACACCCCCTCGATGGACGATCCGTCCGGTAGTACCTGCGCCGCCTCGCTTCCGCCCGTCGGAAGGCAGGCGGCACTGTGATCACCGCCTGGCTGCTGCTGTTCGCGGCGCTCCTGCTGATCCTCGCCAACGGCCTGTTCGTGGCCGCAGAGTTCGCCTTCGTGACCGTGGAGCGCGGCGCGGTGGACCGCGCCGCCAAGGCCGGCGACACCAAGGCCCGCCGGGTCGCCCGGGCCCAGCGGCACCTCTCGTTCGAACTCTCCGGCGCCCAACTCGGCATCACCGTCACCTCGCTGGTGGTCGGCATGCTCGCCGAACCGGCGCTCTCCGTCCTGCTCAAGCCCGTGCTCACCGGCGTCGGCCTGCCCGACGGCGCCGCCCGCGGCGTCGCCCTGATCATCGGCATGGTGCTGGCCACCGTGGTGCAGATGGTGATCGGCGAGCTCGTCCCGAAGAACTGGGCGATCTCCCGGCCGCTCCAGGTGGCCCGCGCGGTCGCCGCCCCGCACATGGCGTTCTCCTTCGTCTGCCGGCCGCTGATCAGCTTCCTCAACGGCGCCGCCGACCGTACGGTCCGCGCCTTCGGCATCGAGCCGCAGGAGGAGCTGGGCCACGCCCGCACCCCCGCCGAGCTGGTCTCGCTGGCCCGGCACTCCGCCCGGGCCGGCGCGATAGACGAGGAGTCGGCCACGCTCTTCGTCCGCACCCTCGGCCTGGGCGAGCTCACCGCCGAGTCGGTGATGACCCCCCGCGTCGACGTCTCCGCCCTGCAGGGCGATGCCAGCGCCGCCGACGTCGTCAACCTCACCCGGGCCACCGGCCTCTCCCGCTTCCCGGTCTACACCGACAGCCTGGACGAGGTCACCGGCACCGTGACCCTCAAGGACGCGCTCGCCGTACCGCCCGCGCGCCGCGGCCTGGTCCGGGTCTCCGAGCTCGTCTCGCCGCCGCTGCTGGTGCCCGAGACCCTGCCCGCCGAGCGGCTGCTCGACCAGCTGCGCCGGCTCCAGCCGATGGCCATCGTGGTCGACGAGTACGGCGGCACCGCCGGCGTCGTCACGGTCGAGGACATCGTCGAGGAGATCGTCGGCGAGGTGCAGGACGAGCACGACCCCGCCGACACCCCGGAGCTGGTCCCGCTGCCGCCCGTCGACGGACTGCCCGTCTGGGCCGCCGACGGCCGCGCCCGGACCGGCCAGCTGGAGTCGATCGGCCTGCACGCCCCCGACGGCCCGTACGAGACGCTGGCCGGCCTGGTCTCCGACCTGCTCGGCCGGCTGCCCGTCCCCGGGGAGCAGGCCGAGCTGCCCGGCTGGCGCTTCACCGTGGAGGCCGTCGACCGCCACCGCACCAGCCGGGTGCGGATCGAGCGGACCGGCGAGCGCCACCGCTCCGGCCGTGACCACGAGGACGGGACCCGATGACCGCGCTCCAACTGGCCGCCGCCGTCCTGCTGCTGCTCGGCAACGCCTTCTTCGTCGGCGCGGAGTTCGCCGTGATCACGGTGCGCCGCAGCCAGATAGAACCGCTCGCCGAGGCCGGCAACAAGCGCGCCCGCACCGTGCTGCACGCACTCTCCAACGTCTCCGCGATGCTCGCCGCCGCCCAGCTCGGCATCACCGTCTGCTCGCTGGGCCTGGGCGCGCTCGCCGAGCCCACCATCGCCGCCCTGCTGGAGGGCCCGTTCCACGCGATCGGCATCCCGGCCGGGCTGATGCACCCGCTCTCCTACGGGATCTCGCTCGCCGTGGTGGTCTTCCTGCACATGGTGATGGGCGAGATGGTGCCCAAGAACATGGCCCTGGCCGGCCCGGAGAAGGCCGCCCTCTGGCTCGGCCCGCCGCTGGACCGCCTGGCCCGCTGGCTCGCCCCGGTGATCCGCTTCCTGAACGCCTTCGCCAACGCGGTGCTGCGGCGGTTCAGGGTCGAGGGCAAGGACGAGGTGGAGTCGGTCTTCACCACCGAGCAGCTGATGTACCTGCTGGCCGACTCCCGGGACGCCGGCCTGCTCGACCAGGGCCGCCAGGAGCGCCTGGAGGACGCCCTGGAGCTGGGCCACCGCCCGGTCACCGACGTCCTGCTGAAGCCCGAGCAGCTGGTCACCGTGGACACCAAGGTGACCGCCGCGCAGGTCGAGGAGCTGGCGCTGCGCACCGGCTTCTCGCGCTTCCCGGTGACCGACGGCGACCCGGCCGGCCAGGGCTACCTCGGCTACCTGCACCTCAAGGACATCCTGGACGTGGACGACCCGTCCGTGCCCGTCCCGGCCCGCCACTGGCGCCCGATCACGGTGCTGCGCGGCACGCTCCCGCTGGACGACGCCCTCGGCGCGATGCGCAGGGCCGCCTGCCACCTGGCCGCCGTCCTGGACCAGGACGGGCGCACGCTCGGCGTGGCCATGCTGGAGGACGTGCTGGAGGAGCTCGTCGGAGAGGTGCACGACCCGGACCACCGCTCCGCCGCCTGACCCGGTGTCCGCTCAGAGCGATTCTGCTCTCAGCATTCGGCTGTTCCCATGCCGACCACCTGCGGGCAGGGTGGTCGGCATGAGGCTTCTACTGCTGGGTGGTACGGAATTCGTCGGTCGCGCCCTCACCGAGGACGCGCTGGCACGGGGATGGGAGGTGACGGTCTTCCACCGGGGGACGCACGCGCCGCCGGCGGGTGTGCGGGCCCTGCACGGGGACCGGACGGCCGAGGGCGGCCTGGCCGCACTGGCCGAGGGGGAGTGGGACGCCGTCGTGGACACCTGGGCGGGCGCCCCGTCGGCGGTGCGGGACAGTGCCCGGCTGCTGGCCGACCGGGTCGGGCGCTACGCCTACGTGTCGAGCCGCTCGGTGTACGCGTACCCGACGCCCGCCGACGCGGACGAGAGCGCGCCGCTGGTCGAGGGCTCGCCGGACGACGGCGAGATGCCGTACCCGCAGTCCAAGCGCGGCGGCGAGCTGGCCGTGCTGGACGCGTTCGGCGACCGCGCGCTGTTCGCCCGCGCCGGGCTGATCGTCGGCCGGTACGAGAACATCGGCCGGCTGCCCTGGTGGCTCAACCGGATCGCCCGCGGCGGCCCGGTGCTCGCCCCGGGCCCGCAGGACCTGGCACTGCAGTTCATCGACGTCCGGGACTTGGCCGCCTGGACCCTGGACGCCCTCGCGGCCGGCCTGCACGGCGCGTACGACCTGGTCAGCCCGCAGGGGCACGGCACCATGGCCGAGCTGCTGGCGGAGTGCGCCCGGGTCACCGGCTCCGAAGCCGAGCTGCGCTGGACGACGCCCGAGGCGATCGCCGACGCCGGGATCGAGCCGTGGTGGGACCTCCCGTTCTGGGTGCCGCCGGGCGAGCTGCACGACACCCTGTACCGCGCCGACGTGGCCAAGGCGGTCGCCGCCGGCCTGCGCTGCCGCCCGCTGGCGGAGACGGTCGCCGACACCTGGGAGTGGCTGCAGTCCATCGGCGGCACCGCCCCGCAGCGCTCGGACCGTCGGGTGGTCGGCCTGACCCCGGAGCAGGAGGCCAAGGCCCTGGGCGCCTGACCATCTCGACCGGACGGCGCGTCGACGGCCGGGAGCGCGGGCTCAGCCCCGGCCGTCGATCAGCTCCCCGTACGCCTGGACGACGTCCGGCAGGCGCAGCGTCGCCAGGTCCTCCCGGCCGGGCGGCCGGCGCAGCAGGGAGAGCCGCAGGTCGCGGTAGGCGCAGGACTTCTCGTACAGGGTGCGGATGAACCGCCCGTTGCCCAGTTCGTCGATCCAGCCCTCGCGCACCACGTGGGTGCAGATGCTGGCCAGCTCCTCGGCCGCGTCCTCGTCCCAGCCGTCGCCGTCCCGGCCGGCGAGCGCCGCGCCGATCGCGGTCAGCTCGCCGGGGCGGTAGCTGGGGAAGTCCACCCGGGTGGTGAAGCGGGAGTTGAGGCCCGGGTTGGTGGCGAGCAGCCGGGTCATGCCCTCCGGGTAGCCGGCCAGGATCACCACCAGCCGGTCGCGGTTGTCCTCGGCCCGCTTCAGCAGGACCTGCAGGGCCTCGTCGCCGTAGGCGTCGCCCTTGCTGTAGCCGGAGTTGGAGAGGCTGTAGGCCTCGTCGATGAAGAGCACGCCGTCCAGCGCGGAGTCGATCAGCTCGTTCGCCTTGACCGCGGTCTGGCCGAGGAACTCGCCGACCAAATCGGCCCGTTGGGCCTCCACCAGGTGGTCGCCGGAGAGCAGGCCGAGGGCGTGGAAGACCCGGCCGAGGATCCGGGCGACGGTGGTCTTGCCCGTGCCCGAGGGGCCGGAGAAGACGAAGTGCCGCTTCGGCGGCTGTACCGGCAGGCCCTGTTCGGCCCGCAACCGGGACATCCGCAGCTGTGCGGAGAGCGCCCGGACCTGCCGTTTCACCGGCTCCATCCCGACCATTTGGGCGAGTTCGGCCAGTGCGGCGTCCAACTCCCGGTCGTCTCCGGTGCGTTCGGCGCCGTATCCGCCGAAGCTGCCGGGCGGGGCCTCGCCGCGGGCGGGCACGGGCACGGGCGCCGCGGCGGCGGGCGGGTCTGCCGGGAGGGGCGGGCCGGAGCGCTCGCCGGCCTCCGGCGGCAGGGCCTCGCTCTCCTCCTCCACCGGTTCGGATCCGCCGCCCGGCGCCCCCTCGGCGGATCTGTCCGCCTCCGGCTCAGGCGTCGGCTGCGGGTCGGCCGCGGGGCCCTCCTCGTCCGCGAACTCCGGGAAGCCGTACGGGTCCAGGTCGAGGTCGACGTCCAGCCCGGCGGGGTCGTACGGGTCCTCCGACCCCGCTCCGGCCGGCCTCCCGGCCTCCCGGCCGGTCCCGGCGGAGTCGAGCAGCGCGTCGACCACGCCGTCCTCGGCCGAGATCGCGGCGAGCCGGGCCGCGGTGTCCATGAACGCCGGGTCGGCCCGGTGCACCGCCCGGTAGAGGGGCAGTGCGGCGGCGCTGCGCCCAGCCCCCTCGTAGGCGCGGCCCAGCCAGTAGCGCAGCTCCTTGCGCTGCGGCTGCTCGGAGCGGCAGCGGGCGAGCGAGGCCGCCAGCGGAGCCTGCGCCTGCGCGCACATGTCCAGCCGGACCCGCGCCATCCCGGCGAACAGCCCGGCCTCGATGCCGAGCAGCTGGTCGTCGAGCAGGCGGTCGGTGTCCCGGATCAACTGCTCCCAGTCCTTGAGCAGATAGGAGCGGCAGGCGTGCAGGAAGCGCACCGACGGGTCGTGTTCGGCGGGCGGGCACTGCTCCAACGCCTGGTCCAGCCTGGCCAGGTGGCGCCCGTCCAGCCAGTGCGAGGCGTGCGCGAGGGCGAGGTCGCGGGCGTCCTCCAGGACGGGCTGGACCCACCACCCCAGCCAGTACCAGGAGCTGAGCGGCCGCCGGTGGATCCGGCGCTGCTCGCCGAACCGCTTCTGGTTGCGGTGCATGGCGAGCAGGGCGCCGGAGGTGTCGCTGCGCAGGGCGTGCAGGCCGAGCCAGGCGTCGGCCATTCCCGGGTCCAGCCGGACGGCCGCGCGGAACTCCTCCTCGGCGCGGGTGTACGCGCCCGCCGTGTAGGCGTCCATGGCGCGCAGCCAGGCCCGGTCGGCGAGCAGGTTCGGGGCCGGGCCGCCTGCCTGGCCGCCCGCTCCGCCGACCGCGCCGTCACCGTCCGGGTGGCCGCCGCCCGTGTCGTTGCTGTCGGAACTGTCCACCGTCGCCACTCACGCCCCCCGCGGTGTGCCTCGGGGCTCGGCCGGCGGGTCGGGTGCGCAGATCCGGCCGGTGGTCGATAGCCCCCGGGGCGCAGATGCGCCTGCCAGGAATCGTACCGGCGCAGCGCTGATCCGGAAGGGTGCCGCGCCGGGTCAAATGCGATCGGGGGCCGGTCCGTTGGGCTCCCCGGGGCGCCGGTCGAGGGCGCGGTGCACGGGGGCGGGAGAAGGGGGCGGCATCCCCGGCTCACGGGGGAACAAGCCGGGGATGCCGGGCCCGATGTTGCGCGATCAACTAATCGAGCAACTGGTGAGAACCTAAGTCCTGGCGATACCGCAGGTCAAGGGCTTGTTGAAGGTTCACCGACGGTGCCCGGCGAGATCCGTCCGGTCACCCCGTCCACCGTCGTCCCGGCGTGCGGACGGCTCGGGTCGGCGGCGAAATGCGCCGATTCGGCCCGCGCCCAGCCCTCCCAGAACTCCGCCAGGGCCGGCCCGTCCCGCTCCTCGCCGCGTCGGCGGGCGGAGTCGGCGTCCAGTTCCATCCAGATCAGCCGGGCCAGCCACGGCCGCACCTCGCGCCGCCCGGCGCCGACGCCCTCGACCAGCACCACCGGGGCGAGCGGCACCGCCGCCGTCCCGGCGAACCGGCGCAGCGTCCAGTCGTACACCCGGTACGCGGCGTCCCGCCCCGCCGCCAGCGGCTCCAGCACCTGGGCCTGCAGCCGCCCGGGCCAGCCGAACGGCTCGGCGTGCGTCGCCAGGTCGTCCAGGTGGACGACCGGCGCCCCGCCCAGCGCCCCCGCCAGCCGGGCCGTGAACGTCGTCTTGCCCGAGCCCGCGTGCCCGTCCACCGCGACCAGCCGGACCGGTCCGCAGGACGGCGCCAGGGCGCGCAGCTCCCCGGCCAACCGGGTCAGGCCGTCCGAGCGGGCGGGCGCCGAAGCAGCGGTCTCGGGGATTTCGGAAGCAGCCACAACGGCAACCCTACGGTGACCCGCACTCCAGTACGGACAGTGATTCCATGCAGGTCGTGACGGCGGCGCCCTGATCAGGCATACTCGCATCGCCGCCATGTGAACGGCCGTTCACCGTAACCCGGTGCCGGTCCGGCCGACCTGCCACACCCGCTCCGCACCCCTCACACCGGGGTGCCGGAGCCTGACCGAGGAGGCGACCAACCGCCATGACCCCCGCCCCTGCGAAAGCCGTGGACCGCCAGCTGCCGAGCGAGGAGGCCCGCGAGCTGCTGAGCCTCACCCGGGACCTCGTCCAGCGCGAGGTCCAGCCCCGCGCGGCGGAGGACGAGGCCGCCGGACGCTTCCCGCGCGAGGTCTTCCGCACCCTCGGCGAGGCCGGCCTGCTCTCCCTGCCCTACGGCGAGCAGTACGGCGGCGGCGAGCAGCCCTACGAGGTCTACCTGCAGGTCCTGGAGGAGCTGGCGGCCGGCTGGCTGGCCATCGGCCTCGGCGTCAGCGTGCACACCCTCTCCTGCCACGCCCTGGCCACCTTCGGGACGGAGGAGCAGCGGGCCGAGTGGCTGCCCGGAATGCTCTCCGGCGAGCAGCTGGGCGCCTACTGCCTCTCCGAGCCGCAGTCCGGCTCGGACGCCGCCGCCCTGCGCACCCGCGCGGACCTGGACGGCGAGGACTACGTCGTCAGCGGCACCAAGGCGTGGATCACCCACGGCGGCCAGGCCGACTTCTACAGCGCCCTGGTGCGCACCGGCGAGGAGGGCGCCCGCGGCATCAGCTGCCTGCTGGTCCCCGGCACCGCGGCCGGCCTCTCGGCGGCGCCGCCGGAGCACAAGATGGGGATGCGCTCCTCCCCGACGGCGCAGTTGCACTTCGACGGCGCCCGGGTGGCCCGCGAGCGGCTGATCGGCACCGAGGGCCAGGGCTTCCAGATCGCGCTCTCCGCGCTCGACTCCGGCCGCCTCGGCATCGCCGCCTGCGCGGTCGGTGTCGCCCAGGCCGCGCTCGACCTCGCCGTGGACTACGCGCGCACCCGCCGCCAGTTCGGCCGGGCGATCGCCGACTTCCAGGGCCTGTCGTTCATGCTCGCCGACATGGCCACCCAGATCGAGGCCGGGCGCTCGCTCTACCTGGCCGCCGCCCGCCGCCGCGACGCCGGCCTGTCGTTCTCCAAGGAGGCGGCGATGGCCAAGCTGTTCTGCACCGACGCGGCGATGAAGGTCACCACCGACGCCGTCCAGGTGCTCGGCGGCTACGGCTACACGCAGGACTTCCCGGCCGAGCGCTACATGCGCGAGGCCAAGGTCCTGCAGATCGTCGAGGGCACCAACCAGATCCAGCGCCTGGTCATCGGCCGCCACCTGACCAACGGCTGACGACAGCCCCCGCGAACGGCCTCCGGGCGTCACTCCAGGGTGCGGAGTGACGCCCGGAGGCATCTCAGGCCCGGGCCGGGCCCGATGGCGTGCGGTCGGCCACCCGTCAGCGGCGCGCCAGCCTACGGCGCTGCTCGGGGATCGCCGGGGCCGCCTCGATCCGCACCGGGCGGTGCGCCACCGCGTGCGAGAACGGCTGCGTGCGCCAGTCGAGTTCGGTAGGCAGCGTCAGCAGCGCCTCCAGGCAGGGGGCGTCCGCGTCCTGCGCGTCCTCCACCTCCGCGAGGTCGTCCGCCGGAACGCCCGAACCCGGGCAGAGCGCGGGGGAGAAGGGGTGCCAGGCGGTCGGCAGCACCGCGTGCTGCGGCAGCCGCTCCTCGTCGCCGACCAGGGCGATCGGGCGGCGGCACTCGGGGCAGTGCACCCGGAAGATCTCCCAGGTGTCGCCCTCGCCCGGGTCGACCCCCGGAGCCGGGTCGTGACCGACCGCGAGATCCTCGCGGCCGCTCGTATCGTGGGTGTCGTCGGCGCCCAGCGAACGCTCGTCAGTTGCAGGCATGGTGATCCCCCTTGGATCGGGCCCGGCGTGGTCGCCCGGGGCCACAACCAGCACTTCCCTGCGACGCGGACTCATAATCCTGCGGCCCGCCGCACTGTGATGCACCGGGTGTGTCCTTCGCCACATTCGTCCGGCATGTGCCCGCCCGGCACGCCGCACCGCCCCCCGTGCCACCGCGTGCGCCCACCCGGGCGCCGCACGCGCCCCCGACCGGGTAGGTTTGCGCCTTGTGGAGGATCTCGACCAGCGCATCGTTCAGCTGCTCCTTGAGGACGGCCGGATGAGCTACACGGACCTGGGCAAGGCCACCGGCCTGTCCACCTCGGCGGTGCACCAGCGCGTGCGCCGCCTCGAACAGCGCGGGGTGATCCGCGGCTACACCGCGATCATCGACCCCGACTCCGTCGACCTGGCCCTGACCGCGTTCATCTCGGTCAAGCCGTTCGACCCCAGCGCCCCTGACGACACACCGGAGCGGCTGGCCGGCCTGCCCGAGATCGAGGCCTGCCACAGCGTCGCGGGGGACGAGAACTACATCCTCAAGGTCCGCGTCGGCGCCCCGGGGGACTTGGAGGACCTGCTCGCCCGCATCCGCAGCGCGGCCGGCGTCTCCACCCGCACCACCGTGGTCCTCTCCACCCCGTACGAGGCGCGCCCCCCCAAGCTCTGAGCAGCGCCGACGAGGTGCAGACTTGGCGTCATGACCGAACGCACCCTCCGGACCGTCCTGCTGCGCGGCGGCGCCGTCTACAGCCCCGCCGACCCCTTCGCCACCGCGATGCTCGTCGAGGGCGAACACATCGCCTGGGTCGGCAGTGACGGCGCCGCCGAGGCGTACGCCGACACCGCCGACGAGATCGTCGACCTGGACGGCGCGCTGGTCACCCCCGCCTTCGTCGACGCCCATGTGCACGCCACCTCCACCGGACTGGCGCTCACCGGCCTCGACCTCACCGGCAGCCCCTCGCTGGCCGCCGCACTCGACGCCGTGGCCGCCTTCGTCGCGGCCCGGCCGGAGCCCGACGGCGTCCTGATCGGCCACGGCTGGGACGAGACCGGCTGGCCCGAGGGCCGCCCGCCCACGCTCGCCGAGCTCGACGCGGCCGCCGGCGGCGCCGCCGTGTACCTCTCCCGCACCGACGTGCACTCCGCGCTCGCCACCACCGCGCTGCGCGCCCTCACCGAGGGCCTCGCCGACCGGCCCGGCTTCCACCCCGAGGGCCCGCTCACCCGCGACGCCCACCACGCCGTCCGGCGGACCGCGCTCGCCCACCTCACCCCCGAGCAGCGCCGCCGCGCCCAGCGCGCCACCCTCGACCGCGCCGCCGAGCTCGGCATCGGCGCCCTGCACGAGTGTGCCGGACCGGAGATCTCCTCCGAGCAGGACCTGACCGCCCTGCTGGCCCTGGCCGCCGCCGGCGACGGACCCGAAGTGTTCGGGTACTGGGGAGAGTTGGGCGGAGCGGGCCGCACCGGCGTGGAGACCGCCCGGCGGCTCGGCGCGGTGGGCGCCGGCGGCGACCTCTTCGTCGACGGCGCGCTCGGCTCGCACACCGCCTGCCTGCACACCCCCTACGCCGACGCCGAGCACACCGGCACGTCCTACCTGAGCGCCGAGCAGGTCGCCGACCACGTCGCCGCCTGCACCGAGGCCGGCCTGCAGGCGGGCTTCCACGCCATCGGCGACGCCGCCGTCACCGCCGTCCTGGACGGCGTCCGGGCGGCCGGCCACCGGGTCGGCGCCGACCGGGTCAGGGCGCTGCGCCACCGGGTCGAGCACGCCGAGGCGCTGGACGGGAAGTCCATCGCCGCGTTCGCCGAACTCGGCCTGACCGCCTCCGTCCAGCCCGCCTTCGACGCCGCCTGGGGCGGCCCGGACGGCATGTACGTCCAGCGCCTGGGCGCCGAGCGCGCCGCCGCCCTGAACCCCTTCGCGGCCCTGCTGCGGGCCGGCGTCCCGCTGGCCTTCGGATCCGACGCCCCCGTCACCGCGCTCGACCCCTGGGGCACCGTCCGCGCCGCCGCCTTCCACCGGACCGCCGAGCACCGGATCTCCGTCCGCGCGGCCTTCACCGCCCACACCCGGGGCGGCTGGCGGGCGCTCGGCCGGGACCAGGACGGCGTCCTCGTCCCCGGCGCGATCGCCAGCTACGCGGTCTGGGCCGCCGACGAGCTGGTCGTCCAGGCCCCCGACTCCCGGGTCGCCGGCTGGTCCACCGACCCCCGCTCCGGCACCCCCGGCCTGCCCGACCTCACCCCCGGCCGCCCGCTGCCGGCCTGCCTGCGCACCGTCGTCCGGGGCCGCACGGTTTACCTCGCCTGAGCGGCGCCCCCGCCCGGGGGAGTCCCGGTCCGAAAACGCGGTGAACGGCGCGCCGCCGGTGCGTAGGTTGGCCGCCATGACCGATCACCCGCTGGTACCCGCCGACTTCACCGTCCCCCGCGAGCTCGTCGCCGAGGGGTTCCGCCTGGAGCCCCTCGGCGAGCAGCACAACACCTCCGACCTCCTGGCCTGGACGGCGAGCATCGACCACATCCACGCCACCCCGGGCTGGACGGGCACCTGGCCGCCCGGCGAGGGCATGTCCCCCGAGCAGAACCTCGCCGACCTGCGCCGCCACGCCGCCGACTTCGAGAACCGCCGCGGCTTCACCTACACCGTCCTGGAGCCCGCCGCCGACGAGGTGATCGGCTGCGTCTACATCTACCCGGACCGTGAGGAGCCGTCCGTGGCGAAGGTCAGCTCCTGGGTCCGCGCGGACCGCGCCCACCTCGACGCCCCGCTGTACCGCGCCGTCGCCGGCTGGCTCGCCGAGGCCTGGCCGCTCGGGGAGGTCCGCTACACCCCGCGCTGACGCGGGCCGGTGGCCGGTACCGGAACCCGACCTCACGGCCGGGTGTCATTCCGGGGTACCTTCTTCGGACAGCGTCCGAACAGTCGCCCCGCGCCCGCGGGGACGGCCCCCAGAGAAGATGGTGCGCAGGTGGCCATGCCCGTCACCCAGGAGCGGCCCGGCGCCGCACCCGAGACACCCGACGTGGCAGCCGGGCCCGGCCGGGCCGCCCGGGCCCTCGCGAAGGTCCGTGCCGGGCTGCCCCGCACCGGCCTCGCCGTGCTCGCCGGCCTGCTGCTGGCACTGGCCTTCCCGCCGTTCGACCTGTGGCCGCTGTCGATCGCCGGCGTCGCGGTGCTCTCGCTGCTGACCCGGGGCCGCACGGCCCGACAGGGGGCGTGGACGGGGTTCGCCTTCGGGCTGCCGTTCTTCCTGCTGCTGCTCAGCTGGCTGCGGGTGGTCGGCTGGGATGCCACCATCGGGCTGTCCGTCATCGAGGCGCTGTTCCTGGCAGCCCTCGGCGCGGGGCTGGCCGTCGCCTCCCGCCTGCCCGGGTGGCCGCTGTGGGCGGCCTGCCTCTGGGTCACCCAGGAGTGGGCCCGCGACCGGCTGCCGCTCGGCGGCTTCCCGTGGGGGCGCCTGGCCTTCGCGAACACCGCCACCCCGTTCACCCCGCTCGCCGCGCTCGGCGGTGCCCCGCTGGTGACCTTCGCGGTCGCGCTCAGCGGCACCCTGCTGGCCTGGGCCGCCCTGCGGCTGCGCGGCCCCCGCCGGTCGCCGCGGGCCGCCGCGCTCGCCGCCCTCGGGGCGGTCGGCGCACTGGCCGGCGGATACCTCGTCCCGGTGCCCACCGCGCCCGCCGACACCGTCAAGGTCGCCCTGGTCCAGGGCAACGTGCCGAACCCCGGCATGGACTTCCTCGGCCGCCCGATGATGGTCCTCAACAACCACGCCTCCGCGACCGAGCGGCTCGCCGCCGACATCAAGGCCGGCAAGGTCGAGCGCCCGGACATCGTGATCTGGCCGGAGAACTCCTCCGACCTCGACCCCTTCACCGACCCGCTCGCCTACCAGCGCATCGACGAGGCCGTGAGGGCGATCGGGGTGCCCACCCTGGTCGGCACCCTGGTCGAGGGACCGGACGAGCAGCACGTCCAGAACGAGGGCATCGTCTGGGACCCGAAGACCGGCCCCGGCGCCTCCTACACCAAGCAGCACCCCGTCCCGTTCGGCGAGTACGTGCCGTTCCGCGACCAGCTCTCCAAGGTGATCACCCGCCTCCAGCGGGTCGCCCAGGACTTCTACCCCGGCGACCACAACGGCGTCATGCAGCTCGGACCGGCCAGGATCGGCGACGTGATCTGCTTCGAGGTCGCCTACGACGAGATCGTCCGCGACACCGTCGACCAGGGCGCCCGGGTGCTGGTCGTGCAGACCAACAACGCCACCTACGCCAGGACCGGCCAGCCCGAGCAGCAGCTCGCGATGTCCCGGCTGCGCGCCGTCGAGCACGGCCGGGCCGTGCTGATCGCCGCCACCAGCGGCATCAGCGCCGTGATCGCCCCCGACGGCTCGGTGGTCCAGCAGACCGAGGAGCTGACCGCCGCCGAGCTGTCCGCCGTCGTCCCGCTGCGTGACGGCATCACGGTGGCCGACCGGGTCGGCGCCGTGCCCGAGTGGACGCTGGCCGTCGCGGGCCTGCTGGCCTGCGGCGCCGCGGTACTGCTCGGCCGCCGCCGGTCGCGCACCGGAGGAACACCCGGCAGCGGCGAGTCGTTGGACCAGGTGGTGCCGTAGCCGGCCCGGACCTCCCGTGCGGCGCGCAGACACCGCTTGGAGTGGATTCGTACCGTGAGCCAGCAAGCTACCCCCGCCCGACCCGCCCCGCGCGGAAGGCTCCGGCGGGTGCTGCCGCTGCTGATCACCGCCTGGCTGGTGCTGGAGATCTGGCTGCTGGTCCAGGTGGGTTCGTGGCTCGGCGGCCTGACCGTCGTCCTGCTGCTCATCGCCGGCGCCGTGATCGGCGGCTCGCTGATCAAGCGGGCCGGCCTGAAGGCCCTGTCGGCGGCGATCGACCAGAGCCGAGACCCCAAGTCCCAGCAGCCCCAGACCGGCACCAGCCTCACCGTGCTGGCGGGCCTGCTGCTGATCGTGCCGGGCTTCCTGTCGGACGCCCTGGCGCTGACCCTGCTGTTCCCGCCCACCCGGGTGCTGTGGCGGGCCGCCGGGCGGCGGGTCGCCGACAAGGCGCTGCGCAGCACCGCCGGCGCCGGGGCGGACCCGTTCGCGGACGCGGTGCGGCTGCAGGAGCAGCTGCGCATCCACCGCCCGGACGGCAAGGTGATCCAGGGCGAGGTGGTCGAGCCGGGTGTCGGCCCGCAGGGCCCGGACACCACCTACCGTCCGCCGATCAACGGCTGACCCCCGCCTGCCGAGGCCGGTGGCCCGGACCGTCCGGTCCGGGCCACCGGCCGTCGTCGTCCGCCTGGAGCCGTCCTCTGGTGGATCCCGCCGGGCCGACCCGGATCAGGACGGCCGCACCGGATCGGGCACGGTGCCGGATCCGGACAGCGCGAAAGGGACCCTGGTGCCCAGGGTCCCTTTTCGGCGTGCTCCCGCCGGGGCGGGAGCGGGGTCAGGCGCTCTTGCGGGTGTCCCGCGGGTGTACCGCGAGGTTCATCCCGCCGGAGCGGAGCACGGCCAGCCGCTCGGCCAGTACCTCCTCCAGCTCCTCGCGTGTCCGGCGCTCCATCAGCATGTCCCAATGGGTACGCGTCGGCTTGGTCTTCTTCTCCTCCGGCTCATCACCGTCGAGGAGTACCGCCTCCTGGCCACAGAAGCGACATTCCCAGGCCGAGGGGATCTCCGCCTCGACCGAGAAAGGAACCTCGAATCGGTGTCCGTTCTGACATGCATACTCGACGGTCTGGCGGGGAGCCAGATCGATACCGCGGTCGGTCTCGTAGCTAGTGGCCCCGAGTCGCGTGCCGCGGAGAGCTCGCTCGCTCATGAATCGTGCCTCCCGGGCTTATGGCCCACAGGACTAGTGGTCGCTGTTCTTCGTCGTTCGGTCAACGCTCGGCTTCCGACGAAGATTCCCGTCCGGGGACATGCGTCGTCTGTCGTGCCGTCCCTGTTTGTACCCACCAGCGCCCGATTTGTCACATCTGGCCGGTGATATCACCCCAGGTGTCACCTATTTCACATCTGGCGATCGGTCGGCCTTTCCGTGACGAGCGTACCGGGCCGGGCTCCGGCGCGGCCCCCCGGCCCTCGCCGGGGGCCGCGCCGTGCGGTCAGGGGACCGGACGCGGGCGAACCGCCGAGTGCTCCTTGGCGAGGTCGACGCCCGCCCGCAGCCCCGGGGCCGCCGGCTCCGCCGACAGGACCGGCGGCGGCCCGTCCGGGCGGGGCGGCACCTCGGCGGACGCGGTGGGCGCGGCGGCCTCGGTACGGGTGTCGCGGTGCGGCAGGAGGGCGATCACCGCCTCCCGCAGCTGGGCGGGCGCCTCCTCGTCCAGCGGGTCGACGGTGGCCGGCACCTGGAGGCGGACCGGCGCGCCGTTGCCGATCCGGGCGTAGCCCCGCCCGGCGGGGGCGTGCGCGGCCGGCACGATGTCCAGCGGCACGCCGAGCGCGGCGTAGCCCTCCTCGGGCCCGGTCGGGCCGAGCACCACCCGGGCCCGGGTGGTGGCCCGGACGGTGGGGGTGATCCGGTCGCGGGCCTCCACGTCGTCGGCGATCACCACGGTGACCCGGGCGGCGCGGCCGTGCCGCAGCGGGAGCTCCAGCAGGTCCTGCGGATCGGGGCGGCCCTCCGCGTGGGCCAGCTCGCTGAGCTCCGTCGGGTGGTCCAGGAGCAGCCAGAGCGGCCGGGTGACGTCCTCGGGGGCCGCCGTCCCGGAGTGCCGGGCGGCGTTCAGTGCGGCGAGGCGGCGCTCGGTCTCCTGGGCGGCCCACTCCAGCGCGGCCAGCGCGCCGTGCAGGCTGGTCTCCACCGTGTGCACGCCCGGCCGGTTGACCAGGCAGGCGTGCTCGCCGGTGCCGGCGCCGTCGATCACCACGAGGTCCCCGAACGGGAGCGCCTGGAGGGCGATCGAGCGGATCAGGCTGGAGGTCCCGTAGCCGGTCGAGCCGAGGGCCAGCAGGTGCGGCTCGGCGGAGCGCGGACCGGTGCGCCAGACCACCGGCGGCTGCTGGGCGATCACCCCGCCCTGGCCGACCGGGATGGTCCGGGCGCTGCCGTCCTCGTCGGTGAAGCCCAGCACGATCTCCCCGGGCGCCGCCACGAAGCGCTGCGCCGCGATGTCGGTGGGCAGCGGCGCCAGGGCGCAGATCCGCAGCTTGTTGGACTCCTCGTCCCAGTCGAAGCGGTACTCCCGGGCGCGGCCGGCCTTGCCCTGGACGACCTGCTCGATCCGCGCCCGGGCGGCCGGCTCGGTGTCGGTGAAGTACGCGGGGTAGGCGAGCTCCAGCCGGGAGAGCCGGCCCTCGCCGTCGAACTCCCAGGAGGAGAAGGCCTCCTTGTAGGCGCCCTCGTGGCGGTACAGCGGGTTGAGGTCCTCCGGCCCGGCCAGGTACGGGGTCAGCGCCGCGTACAGGGCGGTGAGCTTGATGTCGGCGACGTCCGGCTCGGGCGGCGCCGGCGGCGCCTTGGGGGTCCGGCCGACCCAGGCCGAGCTGGCCATCAGGGCCACCAGGGCGAACAGCAGCCCGTGCGGCAGCAGGTAGATCCCGAGCAGCATCGCGGCGACCAGGAACACCGTCGGACCGCGGCGCTCCTTCGGGGTGGCCTGCCAGCGCTCCCTGGCCCAGCCGGCGTGGTGGCGCAGTCCGCGGCCGATGACGGTCAGCGGCGCGAACATGTCGGAGGCGTGGTCGCCGGCCGTGCGGGCCAGGTCGCGGCCCCTGGTGAGGTGGTCGCGGCCCTTGCTGAGATGGCGGTTGAGCGGCATTCCTGGGCTCCCCGGGCGAGTGGGACGGGTCGGGTTCGGGAGGTCGGCTTCGAGCGGCTTCACGGGTGTACGACGGAGCCCGGGGCGGTGGGATCCGCGCCCGGGCCCGTGCGGGAACTGTCAGGCAAGCCCTGCGGCCCCTAGGGCCCGTCTTCAAACCCGCGTCCGCGGGGTTGAAGACGGGCCCTAGAACTTGAGGCCGCCGAGCAGGCTGGCGAGGCTCGCACCGCCTGCGGTGATGCTCGGAGCGATCGACGATCCGGCCACGTAGAAGCCGAAGAGGGCGCAGACGACGGCGTGGGAGACCTTTAGTCCGTCCCTGCGGAAGAAGAGAAAGGCGATGGTGCCGAACAGGACGATGCCGGAAATCGAGAGGATCACGCTCTGCTCCTCGGTGAGGGGGACAGGGACAGTGTCACGGAAAGTGCCCTAATCGTGACAAAAAGTAATAGATGATGGAACGGTGCAAATGGGTGGTTTCTGCGGTCAATACCGGCCCGGACCCCCGGGAGAGGTATGCGAACCGCCCCGACCGGGGCCTCGAACGGCCCCGGACCGGCGCGCCGAGGCATTCCCGGTGGGCGGGCGGGAGCCTTCCGGGGGTGCCGGGAAGTTCGCCCGAACGGCTGCGCGACCCTCCCGCCCGTGTGTCGTGCGGGGGAATGCCGCCATCCGGAATCCGGACGTGTACTGGTTCGTCCGGGTGTCCGGCCGCTACGGTGCGGTACGCGCAGCCGGAACCACCACGACCTGTCGACCACCGAGGAAGGGCCCGCCATGACCGACGCCGCCACCCCGCAGTCCCCCGACGTCCCCGACGCCGAGGTGATCGCGCTGGCCGGGAAGCTGTTCGACGCCGCCCGCACCGGCGACACCGACACCCTGGCCGCCTACGTGGACGCCGGGGCGCCCGCCGGACTCACCAACGACCGCGGTGACACCCTGCTGATGCTCGCCGCCTACCACGGCCACGCCGCCACCGTGGGCGCCCTGCTGGCACGCGGGGCCGACCCGAACCAGGCCAACGACCGCGGCCAGACCCCGCTGGCCGGCGCCGTGTTCAAGGGCGCCGAGGACGTGCTCGCCGTCCTCCTGGACGGCGGCGCCGACCCGCAGGCCGGTACGCCGTCCGCCGTGGACACCGCCCGGATGTTCGGCAAGGAGGAGCTGGTCGCCCGATTCGAGGGTCGCTGACCGAAGGTCGTAGGCTTTTCAACCATGGAGAGCACCACGGGGACCACGACCGTCCAGAACGGCACCATCGAGATCCGCGTCACCGGCTACGGCCACCCGGACGCCCAGCGCCTCTCGGCGCAGGTGCAGGAGGAGTACGTCCAGCGCTACGGCGACGGCGACCTCACCGTCCTGCACCCCGACGACTTCGAGTCGCCGGCCGGGCTGTTCCTCACCGCCTACCTCGACGGCGAGCCCGTGGCCTGCGGCGGCTGGCGCGCCAAGACGGCCGGCCCGAACGGGATACGTGACGGCGACGCCGAGCTGAAGCGGATGTTCGTGGTCCCCGCCGCCCGCGGCCGCGGCCTCGCCCGGGCGCTGCTCCGCCGGCTGGAGACGACCGCCGTCGAGGCCGGGCGCACCCGCTTCATCCTGGAGACCGGCACCGAGCAGCCCGAGGCGATCGCGCTGTACGCCTCCGAGGGGTACGGGCCGGTCGAGAAGTTCGGCATCTACCGCGAGCACCCGCAGAGCATCTGCCTGGGCAAGGAGTTCACCGGCGCGGCCGCCGTCTGACCCGGCGCCCGCTGGGTAGGCTCCCGCCCGGCGGGGGCGGACCGGCGGACCGGCGGGCGGGGGAGCGGATGGACGGGCAGTCGCGGCGACCGGCAGGGCCGGGTGGCGGCCCGGCCCCGGTCGGCCTCGCCGAAATCAGTGCTCCCGGCGGGGTGTTGGACCGGCTGGTACGGGGTGAGCTGCCCGCGGTAGGGGCCGGCGCCGTCTGGGCGGTCGGCGACCTCGGCGGGGTCCGCGGCCGCGGCTGCTCCGGCGCCCTCGGCCAGGGCCCGTACGCGTCGTCCGAGATGCGCCGCGACACCCTGTTCGACCTCGCCAGTCTCACCAAGGTCGTCGCGCTATGGCCCTGCGCGGGCGCGCTGTGGCAAGCCGGCCGACTGCCCCTGGACGAGCCGCTGGGGCGCTACTGGCCGGCCGCCGCAGGTCGACCGGTCGGCGAGGTGACGGCACGTCAACTCCTCACCCACACCGCCGGGATGCCGCTGCGCACCAACCTTGAGGCGCTCTACGGCCGCGACCCGTCGGGCATCCGGGCCGGCCTGCTCGCCGCCCCGCTGCACCGCCCGCCCGGCAGCGCCGTGGAGTACACCGACCGCGCCGCCATCGTCCTCGGCCACCTGGTCGAGCACCTCGCCGGCGGCCCGCTCGCCGAGCTCGCCGCCCGGCAGGTCTGGCGGCCCCTCGGCATGGCCGACACCCGGTTCGGACCGCTGGACCAGGGGCAGACCGCCCGCGCCGCGCCCACCGAGTACGAGCCGGCCGCCGGCGGCCACCTGCGCGGCGTCGTGCACGACCCGTCCGCGCGCCTGCTCGGGGGTGCCTGCGGCAGCGCCGGCGCCTTCTCCACCGCCGACGACCTCGGGCGGTTCCTCACCGCCCTGCTCGCCCCGCCGCCCGGACTGCCCTGGGCGGGCCCGTGGACCGCCGAGTCCCTGCGCGAGCAGACCGCCCCGCTGGCCCCGGCCCGCGGCCTGTCCTGGCTCTGCGCCCCCGGCACCGACCCCGCCGAGGGCACCTTCGTCCACTACGGCTTCACCGGTACCGGGATCTGGATCTCCCGCCGACTCGGCCGCTGGGCGCTGCTGCTCACCAACAAGGTCCACTACAGCCGCGAGACCCAGCCCCTCACCGACCTGCGCAACGCCCTCCGCCGGGCCGTCTTCGGTTAGGTCCCGTCCGGCCGGGCGAGCTCCGGGCCCGTACCCACTCGATCGGGTGGATCCGGGCACGAACAGCCCCGGCCCGGGACGGCCGTGCGGCAGAGTGGCCCGCTCCGGAGAAGGCCACCAGCGGAGGAGGCGCCGTGACCGACACCTGGCTCTCGGAGGAGGAATGGCTGGCCGGCATGGTCCGTGCCTACGTCGGCTGCAGCGTGCTGCTCACCGACCCGGCCGACCGGGTCCTGCTGCTGAAGGCCACCTACCGGGGCCGGTGGCAGTTCCCCGGCGGCGCGATGGACCCGGGCGAGGGTCCCGCCGAGTGCGCCGCCCGCGAACTGCGCGAGGAGACCGCGCTGGTCGCCCCGGAGCTGCGCCTGCTCGTCGTCGAGTGGCGCGAGCCCATCCCCCGGCAGGGCCGAAACGCCCACCCCGCCGTCCAGTTCATGTTCGACGGCGGCACCGTCCCGGCCGACACCCCGCTCACCCTGCAGGCCGACGAGGTCGCCGACTACGGCTTCTTCCCGCCCGCGCAGGCCGCCCCGCTGCTGCACCCCAGCGCCGCCGACCGGCTGACCCGGGCCCTGCACGTCCGTCGGACCGGCGGCACCGCGCTGCTGCGCTCCCCGGGCTACCTCGGGTAGCCCGGGGCGGGCCCGAGGGTCAGAGCAGGGTGCTCCAGTAGTACCAGAACCGGTTCAGGATCAGCAGGGCGATCACCGCCGCCCACAGCACGGGCAGTGCCCAGTGGTAGCGGGCGGCCTCCCGTACCACCGGGCGCAGCCGCGGACCGACCGGGATGACGCCGGTGCGCAGGTTGTGCAGCGTCGTGTACCAGAACAGCGGGATCACCGTGGCCCAGACCACCATGCAGTACGGGCAGAGCGCGCCGATCTCGTACAGCGCCTGGTCGATCAGCCAGTGGACGAAGACCACGCCGAGCAGGGTGCCCGCATGCAGCCCCAGCCAGAACCAGCGGCGGTACGCGGCGCCGGCCAGCAGCCCCGCGCCGATCGCCGCCAGCGCCGCGAAACAGGCCAGCCCGAGCAGCGGATTGGGGAAGCCGAAGACCCCGGCCTGTTCGGTGCGCATCACCGAACCGCAGCTGATCACCGGGTTGATGTTGCAACTCGGGACGTAGGACGGGTTCTCCAGGATGCGGAGCTTGTCGAAGGTCAGGACGGCCGAGGCGGCCAGCCCTATCAGCCCGCCGAGCAACAGCAGCAGGGCGAACGGCCGGCTCGCGCCGATCGGCGAACGGCCGGACGGTGCACCGTCGGCGGCCGCGGGGCGGGAGGGGTTCACGACGGTCGGGGCGGTCATGGCAGAGCACTCCGGTGGGTGTGAAGGGCCCGGCCCGGCCGGGACGTCGGCCGGGCCGGTGGTGCTCACTACAAGCCCGCGGCCTGCTTGACCTGCGAGGTGAACTGCTCGGGCGTCACGGCGCGGTTGCCGCTGAACAGCGTGATCGGCTTGCCGTCCAGCTTCACCGTCGGAGTGCCGGTGACGCCGCTGTCGTTGAACGCGTCCGCGACCTTGGCCGCCCACGGCGCGTACGTCCGCTCGGTGACCGCCTTCACGAAGGCGTCCGACTTCAGCCCGGGCACCTTGTCGGCCAGCTCCAGCAGGTGGTTGACGTCGCCGAAGTCGTCCTCGCGCTCGTCCGGCTGGTTGGCGTACAGCACGTCGTGGTACTGCTTGAACTTGTCCACGCCCTCGTTCAGCGCGGCGCCGACGGCCGCGAGCGCGGTGCGCGAGCCCCTGCCGCCGAGGTTCTTGTCCAGGAACGCGGCCAGGTGGTATTCGACCTTGACCGTGCCGTCCTCGGCCAGCTTCCTGACCGACTCGCCGTTGGTCGCCTCGAAGTTCTTGCAGACCGGGCAGCGGAAGTCCTCGAACACCTGCAGGGTGTGCGCGGCGTCGGCCTTGCCGTACACCACCAGGGTGCCGTCCGGACCGGAGGCGTTGGCAGGCACGACCAGGGCCGTCGGCTCGGCCGCCGCCGAGGAACCGGCCGAGGACTTGTCGTCACCGCCCGCCGCGCTGATCGCCAGCGCGGTGCCGCCCGCCAGGGCGAGCACGGCCACGATCGAGACGCCGACGACGATCCGCCGACGGCGGCCGGCGGCCAGCTGCTCCAGGCGCTGCGCCTCCTGGATGCGCTCGCGGGCGCTGACGCGCTGGGACTGCTTACGGGTGTTGGGCTGGCTCATGGGTGGGTCAACTCCTGTACGGGGCGCGCGGTGCGCGCGGGATCGCCGCCTCGGCGCGGCGCGCGGCGCGCAAGGGCGCCGGCCGTCGCGAGGGGCCTGGTCGGATCAGGAGGAGCGCGCTGCCAGCGGCCGTGCGGCGGGGCTCGCCGCGGTGCCGGGGGTCCGTCGCAAGGACGGTTCGGGCCGGTCGGGGCTCAGCAGGCAGGCGCGAAGGCCGGCGGACCGCGCCGGGGCGCCGGGCTGAGGACCACGTCCTCGCGGCGCGGGAGCAGCAGGTCGAGGACCGGCAGCGGCACCCGCAGTACCGGCCGCTCCACCGGCGGGACCAGCAGCAGGAGCAGCGCCCGCAGCGGGGCCGCGAGCGACTGGTGCAGGGCGCGCAGGGCGCGGGCCAGGCCCGACAGGGCGGCGTCGCCCAGCCGCAGCCAGGCGGCGGCGGCCAGCGCCACCACCAGGTGCGCGAGCAGGACGAGCAGCTGGGTGGCCGCGGGCGCGATCGCCCCGGCGTGCCCCAGCGGCCCGGAGAACAGCGAGCCGTCCACCGAACCGCCGCCGCAGACCAGCAGGTTCATGCCGCGCGCGGGGGCGTGGTCCGCCCCGAGGAGCGGACCACAGCCGGACTGGCCCAGGTTGAAGGTGGTGTTGAGCAGCAGCTCGATCGGCACCAGCACGGCCGAGATGTGCAGCAGCCGCCGCTCCCCGCCGGCCAGCGCGGTCGCGACCAGGAAGACGGCGGCGGTCGCGGCCGCCACCAGGTTGAGCGGCAGCGGGCGACCGGTGATGACGACCTGGCCCAGCGCGGACAGCGGCACGGCGAGCGCGGTGAACACCGCGGCCCGCAGGGCCCTGGTCGCGTGGGTGGAAGCCGTCATGCCCCGGAGTATGCCACGAGGCTTACCGCCCGCACGAGGGCGCGGCAGGGGCCGACCCGCTCGCGGTCGAACAGGTTGCCCGTCGTCGATCGGTCGTTCGCCGGACGGGGACAGGGAGTTCACCGGGGCGATGGGTTTGCGGCCGGGCTGCGCACTGAAAGGCCGTCAGGGACTGCCGGGGCGGGTGTGGGCGATCCGACAATCGGGCGATGGACCATGCCACCGGCCTGCCGACCCCGCCGGTGCCGCCGTCGGCACCGCTCCCACTGCTCCCACCGCTCCCACCGCTCCCACCGCATCCGCCCCACCTGCCCGTGCCGCTCCCGCCCGTGCCGCATCCACCCCACCCACCGGTGCCGCCGACGCCGCACCCGCCGCCGTACTGCCCGAGTCCGACGGCCTCGCCCTCCGCCGTTCCGTCGCCGCCGCCCGCCTCGGTCCCCGCCACACCCGCACCCGCACCCGCGTCCTCGCCGTCACCCACCCACCCGCCGCCGGCGGCCGACCCGTCGACCGCCCGCCCCACGCCCCAGCGGACCACCGCCGCGCCCCCGCCCGGATCCGGGAGGGCGAAGCCCGTCGAACCACTCGCCGCCCCGCCCACGCCATGGCGGTCGCCGAGCGCCTCCCCCGACCAGACCCCCACGGCCGCCCCGACCCCCACCGCCCCGCCGACCGCGACCATCGCCGTCGTCGTCGCACCCCCGCCACCCGCCGTCGGCCCGGCCACGGCCGGCCTCGACCCGGCGGTCTGGACGGCCGTACTGCTCCTCACCGCCCTGATCCCGGCCGCCCTCGCCGCAGCGATCGGCCACCACCACCCGAACCACCGGAGCCGCCGATGAACCCCGGGCCCCTGCTCAGCGCCGCCGCGGCCATCGCGGTCGCCATCACCGCCCTCGCCGTCGCCCACCGCCTGCGCCCGGCCGTCCCCGCGGGCGAGATCCCGCCCGAACCGCACGCCACCCTCGCCAGCATCGGCTCCGGCCTGCTCTCCGGCTTCATCCTCCTCACCAGCTTCCTGATCGCCACCGGCTGGGCCTCCCACACCACCGGCCTCGTCCCGCCCCGGGGCCTCTACGCCGCCGACCTCGCCGCAGGAGTGGCCGTCCTGCTCTACCCCGCCCTGGCAGGGCTCCCCTTCAGCCCGCGCTACATCACGGCGGTGTGCTTCTTCGCCGCCCTGGTCGGCTACTCGATGTCCCTGGCGATCCAGCTGAGGCCGTAGGGCCTGCTATCAAGGGCCGCACCCCGAAGCCGCTGCCCGGGCACTGCCGACCGCGTGTCCTCCAGGGCGGGAACGGCGGCCTGGTGCAGGGTCAGGTGCCATGACGACCAGCACGGGCAGCGCACCGATCACCCGAGGGATGGAGCTGGTGAACGGCGGGACCTTCCTGATGGGCAGCGACGGCTTCTACCCCGAGGAGCAGCCGGTCCACCCGGTCACGGTGGACGGGTTCCGGATCGACCGGCACCCCGTGACGGTGGCCGCCTTCCGGCGCTTCGTGAAGGACACCGGCTACCGCACCGTCGCCGAACGCACCCCGCACGGCGCCGACTACCCGGGAGCCGATCCACAGGAGCTGGTGCCCGGAGCGCTGGTCTTCCACCGCACCGCCGGGCCGGTGGACCTCGACGACTGGCGGCAGTGGTGGTCCTACGTCCCGGGCGCAGACTGGCGCCATCCGGCCGGCCCCGCCAGCACCCGGCACGGCCAGGAACTCCACCCGGTGACCCAGATCGCCTACGAGGACGCCCTCACCTTCGCGCAGTGGGCCGGAAAGGACCTGCCCACCGAAGCGGAGTGGGAGTACGCCGCCCGCGGCGGCCTCGACCGGGCGACCTTCGCCTGGGGCCAGGACTTCACCCCCAAGGGGCGCCGAATGGCCACCACCTGGCACGGCCGCTTCCCCTGGGAGCACCTGCCCGCCGGCCGGCACGACACCGGCCCCGGCACCACCCCCGTGGGCACCTACCCGCCCAACGGCTACGGCCTGTACGA
Source organism: Kitasatospora sp. NPDC048239 (assembly GCF_043202015.1). Classification (NCBI taxonomy): domain Bacteria; kingdom Bacillati; phylum Actinomycetota; class Actinomycetes; order Kitasatosporales; family Streptomycetaceae; genus Kitasatospora; species Kitasatospora sp. NPDC048239. The sequence continues at coordinate 609,518 of NZ_JBICZP010000006.1, forward strand.
CATGACCGGCAACGTCTGGGAGTGGACCCGGGACCACTACACCGACCGGCACCCCCACCCCGCGCCGGGCACCTGCTGCGCACCGCGCAACCCCGCCGCCGACCCGCCCCGGCCGCAGGACGGCACGGCCGCGGAGCGCTTCCCCCGCCGGGTGATCAAAGGCGGCTCGTACCTGTGCGCCCCGAACTACTGCCTGCGCTACCGGCCGGCCGCCCGGCAGAGCCAGAGCGAGGACACCGCGACCTGCCACCTGGGCTTCCGCTGCGTCCTGCGGTGACCGGGCCCGCCCGGGCGGGCCTCCGGCACGGCCCACCCGGCCGGCCCAACCGGGCGGGCGCCGGGCCTGCACCCGGCCCTGATCCGGCCGAGGATGGACGGTTGAGAGCCCGTCCACCGCCAGGCGGGCCCACCGACAGAAGGTGGCAGGTCGTGTCCTCGACGTTTCGTGGTGTCGTCAATCTCGACGTGCGTGACTCAGTGCCGGACTGGTCGGCGTACGAGCAGCCGAAGGCCCCCGAGGGCGCGCCCAACGTGGTCTACGTCGTACTGGACGACGTCGGGTTCGGCGCGATGAGCTGCTACGGCGGCCCGATCGAGACCCCCAACATCGACCGCCTCGCCGAGCAGGGCCTGCGCTACTCGCAGTGGCACACCACCGCACTCTGCTCGCCGACCCGCTCCGCCCTGCTGACCGGACGCAACCACACCACCAACGGCATGGCCTGCATCAGCGAGGCGGCCATCGGCTTCCCCAACGCCAACAGCCACATCCCGCCGGAATGCGCGACCCTCGCCGAGATCCTGGTCGAGCGCGGCTACTCCACCGCGATCACCGGCAAGTGGCACCTGTGTCCGGAGGACGAGATGAACCTCGCCTCCACCCGCCGCAGTTGGCCGCTCGGCCGGGGCTTCGAGCGCTTCTACGGCTTCCTCGGCGCCGAGACCAGCCAGTGGTACCCGGACCTCGTCCACGACAACCACCCCGTCGAGCAGCCGGCCGGCCCCGAGGACGGCTACCACTTCGGCACCGACATCACCGACAAGGCCATCCAGTACTTCGACGACGTCAAGGCGATCGCCCCCGAGCGGCCGGTCTTCCTCTACTACGCGCCGGGCTGCGCCCACGCCCCGCACCAGGCGCCGAAGGAGTGGATCGAGCGGTACCGCGGCCGCTTCGACGCCGGCTACGAGGCGATGCGCGAGGAGATCCTGGCCCGCCAGAAGGAGCTCGGACTCGTCCCGGCCGACACCGAGCTGCCGCCGCTGAACCCGATCGGTACCCCGCAGACCCGCAGCGGGCCGCACGGCGAGCCCTTCCCCGCGCTCGACTTCACCCGTCCGTGGGCGGAGTTGAGCGCGGACGAGCGGCGGCTGTTCGCCAGGATGGCCGAGGCGTACGCCGGGTTCCTGTCCCACTGCGACGACCAGGTCGGCCGGCTGCTCGCCTACCTGGAGGACGTCGGGCAGCTCGACAACACCGTCTTCGTGGTGGTGTCCGACAACGGCGCGTCCGGTGAGGGCGGCCCGAACGGCTCGGTCAACGAGAACAAGTTCTTCAACAACGTCGCCGACGACATCGACGACAACCTGGCGATGATCGACAAGATCGGCGGCACCGAGACCTACGGGCACTACCCCAACGGCTGGGCGATGGCCTTCAACACGCCCTTCAAGATGTGGAAGCGCTACTCGTTCAACGGCGGCACCTGCGACCCGTGCATCATCTCCTGGCCGGCCGGCATCGCCTCCCGGGGCGAGGTCCGCACCCAGTACCACCACGCCGTGGACATCGTGCCCACCGTCCTGGACTGCATCGGCCTCGAACTGCCCGAGAGCGTCCGCGGGCACGTCCAGACGCCCCTGCAGGGCGTCAGCATGCGGTACTCCTTCGACGCCCCCGCCGTCCCGTCGGCCCGCTCGACCCAGTTCTACTCGATGCTCGGCACCCGCGGGATCTGGCACCAGGGGTGGAAGGCCGTCACCACCCACCCCGCGATCAGCGGCTGGGGCGAGTACGCGCTGGACACCTGGGAGCTCTACCACACCGACGTGGACCGCTCCGAACTCCACGACCTCGCCGGGCAGGAGCCGCAACGCCTCACCGAACTGATCGGCCTGTGGTTCTACGAGGCCGGCGTCAACCAGGCCCTGCCGCTGGACGACCGCTCGGCCCTGGAGATCCTCTCCACCCCCCGACCGCAGCTCACCCCGTCCCGCAACCGCTACACCTACCGGCCCGGCGGTTCCGAAGTCCCCGAGGCCGTCGCGGTCAACATCCGCAACCGGTCCTACTCCGTCGGCGCCCTGGTGGACATCGACGGGCCCGGTGCCTCCGGCGTGCTGTTCGCCCACGGCGGGCGGTTCGGCGGGCACGCCCTGTTCGTCCGCGACGAACGCCTGCACTACGTGTACAACTTCCTCGGCACCGACCACCAGGTGATCACCGCCACCGAGGACCTGCCGACCGGCACCGACCTCATCCTGGCCGCCTCCTTCGACAAGGACGGCGAGGTCGCACCCGGCGTCGCCACCGGCATCCTCAGCCTCTACCACGGTGACCGCAAGGTCGGCGAGGGACGCATCAAGACCCAGCCCGGCCGCTTCACCCTGGCCGGCGAGGGCCTCAACGTCGGCCGCGACGGCGGCGAGGCCGTCAGCGAGCTCTACCCGGGCTCCGCCCCGTGGGCCTTCACCGGCGCCACCCTCCACCGGGTAGCGGTCGACGTCAGCGGCGAGCCGTACATCGACCTGGAGACCGAGGCCCAGGCGATGCTGGCCCGCGAATAGCACCGCGAGGGCCGCCGGCACCCGCCGGCCCGGCTGGGCCGAGTGGGCCTAGCCTGGAATGTGTTCCGACGGCCCAGCCGAGAGGGTGAGCGCCCGTGGCAGCACCGGAGAGCACCGTGGGGGCCGTTCTGCTGGAGCGGATCGGGGCGCAGGCCGGGGTGCTGGCCGGGCTGGACGACGCCGTCCGGGCGGACGCGCCGGACGCGGTGCACCGGATGCGGGTCGCCTGCCGGCGCCTGCGCAGCGCCCTGCGGACGTACCGGCGGCTGCTGCGCGGCGGCGCCGCGGACGGGCTGGTGGCCGAGCTGCGGTGGCTGGGCGCGGAGCTCGGGCGGGCCCGCGACCAGGAGGTGCTGGGCGAGCGGCTGGTCGCACAGGCGCGGGAGCTGCCGGCGGAGTGCGGTCCGGACCGGGTGGTCGCGGCGCTCCGGCGGTGGGAGCGGGAGGAGTACCGGCGGAGCCGGCCGGAGGTGGCCGCGGCACTGGACAGCCCGCGCCGCCACGCACTGGGCGAGGCGCTGGCCGCGCTGCTCGCCGACCCGCCGTTGCGCGGGCGGGCCGGGCGTCCGGCGGGGCCGGAACTGTCCAGGATCGCCGCGCGCGAGCAGCGCCGGACGGCGGAGCGGATCCGCCTCGCGCTCGCGGTGCAGGGGGCCGGTCCGGAGCGGGCGGCGGCCCTGCACGAGGCGCGGAAGGCGGCGAAGCGGGCCCGGTACGCGGGGGAGACGGCGGAGCCGGCGGTCGGGCGCGCGGCGCAGCGGTACACCGAGCGGATGAAGGCCGTGCAGGAGCTGCTGGGGGAGCACCAGGACGCGGTGGTGGCGGCGGCCGCGCTGCGGGAGCAGGCCGCGCCCTCGGGGGAGCCCTTCGGGTACGGGGTGCTGTACGGGCGGCAGCTGGCGGACGCGGACGCGGCGCGGCGGGGGCTGCCGGCGGTGTGGGCGCGGGCGGCGGAGCCCGCGCTCGCGCACTTCCACGGCTGACGCTGACGGTTCGCGGTCCGGTCCGGTCCGGACAGGCCCTAGGTACGCGGCGACAGGCCCGCCGAGTGCGCCGCGGTGCGCAGCAGCTCGCGGAGCATCGCGGTGGTGAGCCGGCCGGTGTTCGTGTTGCGCGGGCTGACGTGGTAGCAGCCGTACAGCTCCAGCGGCGGGCCGCCGTCGGCGGCGGGCAGGGTGGCGTGGGCGCCGTGGCCGAAGGCCGGCCGGGGCCGGGGGAGCTGCCAGCCGGCGGCGGCGACGGCCGGGAGCAGGGCCTGCCAGGCGAAGCCGCCGAGGGCGACGACGGTGCGCACGGTGGGCCGCAGCAGCTCCAGTTCGCGGGTGATCCACGGGCGGCAGGTGTCGCGTTCGGCGGTGCTGGGCTTGTTGTCGGGCGGGGCGCAGCGGACCGGGTCGGTGATGCGGACGCCGTCCAGGCGCAGCCCGTCGCCGTACCGGACGGACTCCGGGCGGTTGGCCAGACCGAGGTCGTACAGCGCGGCGTAGAGGAGGTCCCCGGAGGGGTCGCCGGTGAAGATCCGGCCGGTCCGGTTGGCGCCGTGCGCGGCGGGGGCGAGGCCGACCAGGACGAGCGGGGCGTCGGCCGGTCCGAAACCGGGGATCGGGCGGGCCCAGTAGTCCCAGTCCCGGTAGGCGCGGCGCTTGGTGCGGGCGGTCTCCTCACGCCACTCGACCAGCCGCGGACAGGCGCGGCAGCCGGTGACGACGCGGTCCAGCGCGGCCAGTCCGTCGGCGCGGGCGGCGGCCTCGACGGGGTGGCGGGGGTGGCCGGGGTCGGTGGCGGGGCCTTCGTCGACGGGCTGCGGCATGGGGATGATCGTAGGGCTTCGAGGGCGTGCGGCTCGGCCGTTCCGGCGGTGCTCCGGCAGGCGTAGCGTGGAAGCAGCTGCTCCGGCGGTCCCCGGCTGGGCCGGGTCGCGACGGCCGGGGCGCGGTGCTGGGCGCGAGGAGACCGCGATGCTGATAATCGATGCGGTGGTGGTGGCCATCGTCCTGGCGGCGATCTGGGCCGGGCTGAGCGTCCGGGTCGTCCAGCAGTACCAGCGCGGGGTGGTGTTCCGCTTCGGCCGGGTGCGCGAGCAGATCCGGGAGCCGGGGCTGGTCAGGATGCTCCCGGTGGCGGACCGGTTGCGCAAGGTGAACGTGCAGATCGTGACGATGCCGATCCCCGCGCAGGAGGGCATCACCCGCGACAACGTCACCGTCCGGGTGGACGCGGTGGTGTACTTCCGGGTGGAGGACCCGGTGAAGGCGACGGTCAACGTGCAGGACTACAACTTCGCGATCTCCCAGGTCGCGCAGACCTCGCTGCGCTCGATCATCGGCAAGAGCGAGCTGGACGACCTGCTCGCCAACCGCGAACCGATCAACCAGGGCCTGGAGCTGATGATCGACAGTCCGGCCCTGGGCTGGGGGATCGAGATCGACCGGGTGGAGATCAAGGACGTCGCGCTGCCCGAGTCGATGAAGCGCTCGATGTCCCGGCAGGCGGAGGCCGAGCGGGAGCGCCGGGCGCGGATCATCACGGCGGACGGCGAGTTCCAGGCGTCGGCGCGGCTCTCGGAGGCCGCGGCGGTGATGAGCGCGACCCCGGCGGCGCTCCAACTGAGGCTGCTGCAGACGGTGGTGGAGGTGGCGGCGGAGAAGAACTCGACGCTGGTGCTGCCGTTCCCGGTGGAGCTGCTGCGGTTCCTGGACGCCGCGACGGACACCCACCGGCGGGTGCAGCCGGCGTCGGCGCCGGATGCGTCGGTGGCGGCGGCCGAGGGGGCACCGGGTGCGCTGGACATGCCGGTGCCGGGCGTGGAACAGCTGGAACTGCCGCCCCTGGAGGAGCTGCTGGAGCGGTCGCCGCTGGACCCGCTGCCCGAGCCCTCGCAGAACGGCGGCGGCGCGGGCCCGGCGGCCCCGCAGGCGGCGGCCTGAGCCCGCGCGTCCCGGCGATGCCCGGTGGCGGCGCTCCCGGGAGCGGACCAGGATGGAGTCACGGGAGTGGCAGGCAGGTCAGGAGGCCGATCATGACCAGAGCCGGAGACATCATGCACCCGGGCGCGGAGTGCATCGGCGAGCACGAGACGCTCGCCGCCGCGGCCCGGATCATGCGGGAACGCGACGTCGGGGCACTGCCCATCTGCGGTGAGCGGCAGAAGCTGCTGGGCATCGTGACCGACCGGGACATCGTGCTGAAGTGCGTCGCCGAGGGCCGTGACCCGGCGCAGGTGACGGCGGGCGAGCTGGCCCAGGGCCGGCCGATGACGGTCGAGGCGGACGAGGACGTGGAGCAGGTGCTGCGGATGATGGAGCAGCACCGGGTGCGGCGGCTGCCGGTGATCAACCACCCGGAGCACGAACTCGTCGGGATGATCAGCGAGGCGGACATCGCGCGCGGGATGCCCCAGGCGCGGCTCGCGGAGTTCGTGTCGGCGGTCTGCGCCGAGGAGACGCCGAGGTCGACGGAGGTGCAGGAGCCGCAGGGCGTGTAGGTCCGCAGCCGGGGCCCGTCGGCCGCCCGGCCGACGGGCCGAGCGCTGCCACTACCGCGCCTCGCGCAGCGCCCGCTGGATCAGCTCCGCGAGGTGCAGGGCCTGGCGGCCCTCGGCGAGTTGGGAGATCTGGGTGCGGCAGCTGAAGCCGTCCGCCAGCAGGACGGTGTCGGGGGCGGCGGCGCGGACCTCCGGGAGCAGGACGCGCTCGGCGATGGCGGCGGAGACCTCGTAGTGCCCCTGCTCGAAGCCGAAGTTGCCGGCCAGCCCGCAGCAGCCGGAGTCGAGCACCCGGTTGTGCAGCCCCAGCCGGGCCTCGACGCGGCGGTCGGCGGCGGTGCCGAGCACGGCGTGCTGGTGGCAGTGGGTCTGCGTGACGGCGTCGACCGGGAGGTGCGGGAGCGGGGCGTCCGGCGCGTACTCGTCGACGAACTCGGCGAAGGTGCGGGTGCGTTCGGCGAGCGGGCCGCCGTCGGGGCCGAGCAGGCGGGGCAGGTCCTCGCGCAGGGTGGCGGTGCAGCTCGGGTCCATGCCGACGACCGGGGTGTCGGCGGGCAGCCCGGTGGCGGCCAGCGCGCGCAGGCTGCGGCGCACCACCCTTCGGGCGGTGCCGAGTTGGCCGGTGGAGTACCAGGTCAGCCCGCAGCAGACCGGCCCGTCCGGGAGCCGGACGTCGAATCCCAGGTGCTCCAGCACCTCCACCGCGGCGCGCAGTACGTTCGGCTGGAGGTGGTCCGAGAAGGTGTCCGGCCAGAGCAGGACGGGCCGGGCGCCGGGCGGCGCCGGGTGCGCGGCCCGGTGGCGGCGGTACCAGCGGCTGAAGGTCTCCGGCGGGAAGACCGGGACCACCCGCCGCCGGTCCACCCCGCCGAGCCGCTTGAGCAGCCCGGCGGCGGGCGAGCGGGCGATCAGGTTGGCGGCGCCGGGGGCCAGCGCGACGGCCCGCAGCCAGAGCGGCAGCCAGCCCATCGAGTAGTGCGCGACGGGCCGTAGCCGGTGCCGGTAGTGCTGGTGGAGGAACTCGGTCTTGTAGGCGGCCATGTCGACGTGGACGGGGCAGTCGCTCGCGCAGCCCTTGCAGCCGAGGCAGAGGTCCAGCGACTCCCGGACCTCCGGCGAGCGCCAGCCGTCCGGGACGGCCTCGCCGCGCAGCATCTCGGCGAGCAGCCGGGCCCGGCCCCGGGTGGAGTGGCGCTCCTCGCCGGTGGCCATGTAGCTGGGGCACATCACCCCGGTGCTGGTGTCCACGCACTTGGCGACGCCCACGCAGCGGTGCACCGCCTTCAGCAGGCTGCCGTCGTCGCGCTCGTACGGCAGAGCGAGCGGTAGTTCGCGGACCGGTCCGGAGAAGCGCAGGTCGGCGTCGAGCGGGCGCGGGTCGACCAGTGCGCCGGGGTTGAGCAGCCGCTCCGGATCCCAGATCTGTTTGAACTCCCCGAAGAGGTCGATGATTTCGGGGCGGTACATCCGGGGCAGCAGCTCGGCCCGGGCCTGGCCGTCGCCGTGCTCGCCGGACAGCGAGCCGCCGTAGGAGACCGCGAGGTCGGCGGCCTGCTCCATGAACTCCCGGAAGACCGGCAGGCCTTGGGGCCCGCTGAGGGGGAAGTCGATCCGCAGGTGGACGCAGCCCTCGCCGAAGTGGCCGTACGGGATGCCGTGCAGGCCGTGGCGGCGCAGCAGGGCCCGCAGGTCGCGCAGGTAGTCGCCGAGCCGCTCGGGCGGGACGGCGGAGTCCTCCCAGCCGGGCCAGGCCTCCCCGCCGCCGGGCAGCCGGGTGACGATCCCGGCGCCGGCCTCGCGGACGGCCCAGAGCTGCCGCTGCTGGTCCGGGTCGGTGACCACCGAGACCGTGGCGGTGCGCTCGCGCCGTACCGCGTCGGCGAGCTGGCGGGCGGCGTCCAGCGCCTCGGCCCCGGTGGCGCCGCCGGTCTCCAGGAACAGCCAGCAGGCGCCGTCGGGCAGCCGGTCCAGGGCGGGCGGGCGCGGGCCGGCGGCGACCAGTGCGGCGACCAGGTCCGCGGCCATGCCCTCGACGGTCAGCGGGCGCAGTGGCAGCAGCGCGGGGACGGCATCGGCCGCGGCGCTCTCGTCCGGGTAGCCGGCCACCACCAGGGCGCGGGCGGCCGGCTCCTCGACCAGCCGGACGGTGGCGCCGAGCAGCAGCGCGCAGGTGCCCTCGGTGCCGGTGAGTGCGCGGGCGAGGTGGTGGCCGCGCTCGGGGAGCAGGGCGTCCAGCGGGTAGCCGGAGGTGCGGCGCGGCAGTTCGGGCATGCCCTGGCGGATCACGGCCAGGTTCCGGTCGGTGAACGCCTGGAGGGAGCGGTGGAGTTCACCCGCCCGGCCGGGGAGTGCGCGGAGCGCGGCGCGCTCCGCGGGGGCGAGCGCGCCGCCGACGGTGAGCTCGGTGCCGTCGGCGAGCAGCAGCTCCAGGGTCTCGACGTTGTCGGAGGTCCGCCCCCAGGCCACCGAGTGCGCACCGCAGGAGTCGTTGCCGATCATGCCGCCGAGGGTGCAGCGGCTGTGCGTGGACGGGTCGGGTCCGAACCGCAGGCCGTGCCGGCGGGCGGCGCGCTGGAGGTCGTCCAGGACGGCTCCGGGCTCGACCCGGGCGGTCCGCCGCTCCGGGTCCACGTCCAGCACCGCGCCCAGGTACCGGCGGAAGTCAAGGATCACGGCACCCGGGCCGATCGCCTGCCCGCCGATGCTCGTCCCGGCGCCGCGCGCCACCACCGGTGTGCCGTACTGGCGGCAGAGCGCGAGGGCGGTGCGGACATCGTCCAGGTCGGCCGGTTTGACCACCCCGAGCGGCAGGTGGCGGTAGTTGGAGGCGTCGTGGCTGTACACGGTGCGCTCGGCGGCGCCGAAGCGCACGTCCCCGTGCAGGGCGGCGGCCAGCTCGCGGGCGAGGTCGGCACCGGCGGCGGCGGAGGGGCGGCTCACGTGGGTCCTCCCGGAGGCGGGGCGGGGTGTCCTTCGTACCGCCGCCGATCATCCCAGCCGGGCGGGCCGGCCGTCTCGGGCCACCCGGTGTACGCCCGACGAGGTGTCATATGGCACCCTCGACTGCCATGATCACTGACTCCTCGGCCGGCGACGCGGCCGAGCCCGGCCGCTTCCTCGCCCGGCTGCCGATCGGCGAGCGGCCGCCGCTGCGCGCCGACGGCGCCCACTCCTGGGACATCTTCCCGTACGACGGCGACCTCCTGATCAAGGTGCTGGACGAGCCCGAGCTGCCCGAGCCGCCCCGGCACGGCGAGGGCGGACCGGACTCCTGCGGGCAGTGCGCCCGCCCGGACGAGGACTTCCTCTGGACGGACGCGCACTGGCGGCTGAGCGCCCCGCAGGCCTCCTCCGGGCTGCCCGCCGTCGTGCTGCTCCAGCCCCGCGCCCACCACGACCTGCTGGACCTCCCGGCCGAGCGGGCCGCCGAGCTCGGCGCGATGCTCCAGCGGGTCGAGGCGGCGCTGATGTCGCTCGGCGGGATCGCCCGGGTGCACGTCAACAAGTGGGGCGACGGCGCCTCGCACCTGCACTTCTGGCTGATGGCCAGGCCCGAGGGCATGATGCAGCTGCGCGGCTCCACCCTCGCGCTGTGGATGGACGCCCTGCCGCCCGCCCCCGCCGAGGAGTGGGCCGACACCGCCCGCCGGGTCGCGGCCGCGATGGCCGCCGACGGGGGCACCGCCCACGTGTAGCGCCCGGCGGGGGCGGTCCGGTAACAGCTGGTCCGGCGGGGGCGGCCCGGCGAGAACCGTCCGGGGAGAGCGGCCCGCCGTCAGACCGAGGCCTTGCGGCGGGCCGTGCCGGTCAGGGTCCCGCGGGCGATGTGCGAGAGCTTGGCCATCTCGAAGGCCGGGTAGGCGCCCCCGGCGAGCAGCGAGAACTTCACGCCCTCGCGCCCGCCCGGCCGCCGGTGCCCGGCCGGCTGGAAGCGGCGGTGGTGCTCGGCGGCGCGGTGGAAGAACTGCGGGCGCTCGGCGCGGGCCACGCACCCGGCCAGGTCGAAGACGAACAGGTAGTGCCGGATCATCCGGATGAACAGGGCGTCCCGGGCGGCCGCCGAACCGGGCCGCTCGGCCGCGAGCTCGTCCAGCAGGGCGAAGCTCCGCTCGTACTGGTCGAAGATGTCGAACCGGCTGCTGCCGGGCGAGCCGGCCGGGTGGACGGTCTCCCGGCGCCGCAGCTGGACGCAGGCGCGCGGCAGGACGGCGATCCGCCCGGCGGCCAGCAGCGCCCGGTGGGCGAGCGGGATCTCCTCGTACCGGCCGTCGGGGAAGGCGAGCCCCGCGTCCTGCCAGAACCCGCGGCGCAGCAGCCGGTCCCAGGCCAGCGCGGGGGCGCCGAACAGCTCGGGGCGCTCCAGCGGCCCGAACGCCTCGGGCCCGGCCTCGGCCAGCAGCGACTCCGCGCCGCCCGGCCAGTCGCGCCCGCCGTGCTGCCGGGTGTGCCCGAAGAGCAGGAGGTCCACCGGCCCGGTCCGGTCGAGCCGGTCGGCGAGCGACCGGAGGCCGTCCCGGGGGAGCAGGTGGTCGGCGTCCAGGAACAGCAGGTACTCGCCGCGGGCCCGCGCGGCGCCCGCGTTGCGGCTGACGCCCACGCCGACGGCCGCGTTGAGGTGCAGTACGGAGACCCGCGGGTGCCGGGCCGCGTACGCGTCGACGAGGTCGGCCGGGGTGTCCGGGGAGCGGTCCGCGACCACGATGACCTCGAAGTCGCGGAAGGACTGGGCGAGGAGGGAGTCCAGGCAGTCCGTCAGCTGTTTCTGCTGGTCGTAGGCGGGGAGTACGACGCTGATCAGGGGTGAGGGCATGAGGCCGGAGCGTAGGAGCGCCCGCGGGGGGTGGCAAAGCCCTGACGGTCTGTGATTGCGGTCAAGCCCGGCAAATCACCTCCGTGTACGCCATATCTTCACCCCGTGCACCAGTCGCGTGCACGTCAGACGGCCGGCGAGGGCGGGCGGGCCCGGACGAGCCGTGGGCCCGCAGCACACGAAGCGCTGCGGGCCCACGGAGCGGTGCGGTGGATCAGGCGGTGTTGACGGTGAGGTTCCAGAGCTGGTTCCGGTGGCCCTCCATGCAGTCCCAGAGGCCGAGCGACCGGCCGTTGGCCGCGTCCCAGCCGGGGATCTCCAGGCAGCGGTTGGAGTTGGGGTTGTACAGGCTGCCGTCGCTGCGCAGGGTCCACTGCTGGCCCGGCTCGCCCAGGCAGTCCAGGATGGCGACGGACGCGCCGTTCCTGACCTCGTTGTCACGGACGCCGACGCAGTACTGGCCGGTGCGGAGCGTCCCGTCGGGGGCGAAGTTGAACTTCTGGCTCGCCCCGTTCCAGCAGCTGTAGAGCGCCAGGTCGTGTCCGAGCCACGGCCCGTAGTTGTCGAGGCACATGCCGCCGTCGTAGGCGGAGCGGACGTGGTAGCCGGTGGGCCGGTTCGGCACACCGAGCGTGATCGGGGTGCCGAAGCGGGCCAGCCCGTTCTCGGCCGCCACACCCGGGACCTGGCTGAGCCGGCCGTCCGCGCCGGTGGCGTAGAGGTCGGGGAAGCCGTCGCCGTGGACGTCGCCCGGCGACTCCAGACCGGGGTACTCGGCACTGGTGAAGCCGGGGGTGAGCGCGGCCTGCGGGGTGAGCTGCTCGGCCGCGCCCGCGCCGTCCCACTTCTGGCTGACGTCGTCGGCGCAGTCCCAGATGATCAGCTGGTTGCCCGGGGTGTTCAGGCCCTCGGGGACGCCCAGGCAGCGCCCGGACACCGGGTTGCGCAGGGTGCCGGCGATGGTGCCGGCCTCCCACTTCTGGTTCCCGCCGCCGGTGCAGTCCCAGAGCACGACGTTGGAACCGTTCTCGGTTCCCTCGCCCTGGATGTCGAGGCACTTCCCGAGGACGTGCACCAGGCCGTCCGCGCCCAGCGTGAACTGCTGGTTGGGGCTGCCGGCGCCGCAGTTCCACAGGAAGGCCGTGGTGCCGTTCGAGGTCCAGCCGTGGTCGATGTCGGCGCACATGCCGACGCCTTCCGCGTTCTTGACGCCGGAGACCAGCGGGCGGTGGACCGGGGCGTGGAGGGTGCCGGTGGGCTTTCCCTCGGCGTCGAAGGCCAGCGGGTAGCTGAGGATCGCGCCGGTGACGTTGTCGCGGGCCCACAGGGTGGGGGTGCCGCCTACGGTACCGGGGGTGAGCAGGGTGACCTTGGACCAGTCGCCGTCACCGAGGGTGACGCCCGGTTCCAGGCGGCAGCCGCCGGTGTAGTTGCCGACGTAGAACCGCAGGAGGTTGTTCTCCACGGTGACCACGTTGGCCAGCTTGCGCGGGTTGCCGTAACTGCCGGGGGAGACGAGCTGGGTGACGTTGTTCCAGGTGCCGTCGATTCCGCTCGGGCAGGTGCCGGCCGCGCCGAGCGGCATGAAGTTCCCGAGGCTGAAGTGGCCCGGAGTGCCGGCGGGGACGGAGGAGGCGTCGTTGAGGTAGGCGTAGAGCTTGTGGGTGCCCTTGTTGTAGGCGATCAGGTCGTCGACGCTGCCCTCGGTGACGGAACCGCGGTGGGCGATGAGGTAGTTGTTCCAGCTGTCGTGCTCGGGGCTCTGGCTCTTGGCCGAGGACACGACGGGTGCGGCCGTGACGTCCGCGTTGCCGGGCAGCAGGGTGAGGTTGCCCTGGGAGTCGGGGGCCAGGAAGTCGGGCGTGCCGTCGTCGTTCACGTCACCCGGGGCGACCTTGTTGTCCGGGTTCCAGGGCGCGTAGAAGTCGTAGACCGCGGCATCGGGCTGGGTGTTGCCCGCTCCGTCGACGGCCCGGACGTACAGCCGGTGGGTGCCCCACTGGTCGCGCGGCAGGTTGATCGGGATCTCCGCGACGGCGGTGCCGTCGGCGTCGGGGGAGGCCTCCTTGAAGTTGGCACCCACCGGCGGGATGTTGTCGTCCAGCGAGTACTGGAAGCCGCGCACGCCGCTCTTGATGCACGAGCCGCGGGTGCAGCCGCCGGGGGTCGGGTCGTTGCTGCTGACCGTGATGCCCACACCCTGGTCACCGGCGTGGGCGGTGGGCTTCAGCCCGCTGCCCAGCGGCGGGAAGGACTGCAGCGGGGTGAACTGCGCGAGGGACGGCGGGGTGAGGTCCACGTTGAAGTAGCAGTACCCCGACCCGGGGCTGTCGAGCAGGCCGTCGGAGGCCCAGGCGTTCCAGCCGTACTGGTGCCCGTCGGAGACCCGGCCGCCGATGTTGGCCCGGCCCCAGCCGTAGGAGCCGAAGGGCTCGCTGGCCACCCAGGTGGCGTCTTTGGGGTTGCCGTTGCCGTCGTCGACCATGTTGTCCCAGGTGTGGAAGCCGACCACCAGGTTGTTGCCGGACATCGGCGTCGAGGCATACGCGTTGAGCGTGATGTTCGAGGTGTCGCCCGCCAGGGTGGTCATGCCGATCCAGCCGGGCTCGCCTCCGCCGCAGGCCGTGCTACTCGGGTTCTGCGAGCCCGGGTTGGTGTACAACGCGTCGGGGGTGTTCGGGGCGATGTCGTACTTGGCCTGGATGTACGGGTTCTTGTTGAAGCGCATGAACCCGTAGTTGCCGGCGGAGCGGGACTCGTCGCCGAACAGGCCGAGCGTCCACTGCTGGATCCCGCCCTGGGCGACCTCCCGGATGGCACCGGTCACGGTGAAGTTCACCGGCTGCTGGTTGCAGTAGGCGCTCTTGGGCCGCTGGGTCTGGAGGTCCTGGTGGATCTGCGGCTGGTGGAGCCAGTCCGTTCCGGTGCCGATGGCGTCCTTCATCCACTTCAGGGTGACGGGCGCGGTGGCGTTGTTGCAGTCGTGGTTGGCGCCGTACGTCTCGTAGAAGTAGGCCGTGGCCTCGTCGATGTACATCCGGCTGTCCAGCGCCGAGGTGTTGAACTCGAAGTACGAGCGCTCCATGCCGAAGCAGTTGTCCTGGTACTGCTGGTAGCCGACGCCCTGCCCCTTGGGCTGCTCCTTGTCGAGCTGGGAGCCGGGCGAGGGGCAGCCCTCCATGACCTGGACGAAGTGGTTGGTGCCCATCGGCGCGGTGGGCGTGAACGTCGGGTCGATGTACAGGGGCCAGGCGGTGTCGTGGCCGGCGAGCAGCCCGGCGTCGGGGGTGAGCGTCAGCGCGCCGTCGTCGGCCTTCACACCGATCGGGCGGATCTTCGCGTTGTCCCCGGGACCGTCGGTGGAGGACAGCTGGGCACCGCCCGCGACGGGCTGTGCGGGCGCCTCGGCCTGCGCGGGCGCCTCGGCCGCGCCGGGGGCCGACTTGGCGGCGCGGCCCTCGGGCCTGCCCGCCGCGGGACCGGCGGTCGCCGAGTCCCACATCACCGGCGTCGGCGCGCTGAACACCGCGGTGCCGTCGGCCGCCCGGGCCGTCAGCGTGCCGGTCTGGTCGGCGGAGACGCTGAGGTCCTTCGCCGAGGTGGCCAGCCGCAGCGACGCGAGCTGCGGGTTGGCGGCGGCCTTGGCGTCCTTCACCACCAGGACCTCGCGCACCGCGCCCTGGTCGGTGACGTCGACCTGGAGGTCCACGCCCGGCAGCACCTCCGGGTACCGGGCGCCGGCCCCGTTCACGGTCGGCACGGGAAGCGCGACCGGGAAGGTGAGGGCCAGGCTGCGGCCGGCCTTGTCGGTCAGCGTGGCCAGCGGTCCGGTGCCGCCGCCGGAGAGCGCCACGCCCGACGGGGTGGCCTTGGGCGACCAGCTGCCGTCCTGGTTGCGGGCGAGGTCGGCGTCGACCGGCGTCCAGGCGTCGTTCTTCTTGACCCGGGCGGCCTGCAGATGGGTCGTCAGGGTCAGCTTGCCGTCCGGTTCGGCGACGGTCAGCGAGGACTCGGTGGTCAACTCGTCGACGGTGACTGGCTTTCCGGTGCTCTTGGCCTTGAGCCTGGCAGCCTGGACCGGGCCGCCCGGCGGCGGAGTCGGCAATGCCTCGGGCCGGGTGTTCTGCGCCGGTTTGACGGCGAATGGCCGGTCGTCGGCGAATGCCGGTCCGGCAGTTCCCACAACAAGTCCACCAACAGCGGATATCAGTGCCAGACGGTGCGTCAGTCTACGTGTGCGGCTTTGCCGGACACGACGGGGTTCCCCCACGAATGGTCCCTTTCAGGGTGGTTCGACCGGCCCGGACCCGGTTGCGTGGCGAACGTCACACGGTGGGTCAGGAACCGGCCGCGGAGAGGCAGGTTCGAGCGGTTGAGCAGCGAAGGACCGGTATTGGGGCTCGCGCCGCACCGGTCGATCGCGGGCAGGCTATTGCGCGGTTCGTGCCCGTGACAATACGGTTCCGGCGACCACGCACGATCGCCCGGGAAATCACTGACTCCGAGGCGACGGGTATTCATAGGCTGTTATAAAACGGGGGGTTGACGGTGCGCGCGAGGCTGCGCTGGTTCGGTTCCGATCATCCGGAGCGCGGCTTTCGGCGAAGGGTGGTGACGGTCGCTGCCTTTACTGCGGTGCTGTCGCTCCTGGTGCCGATGGCGGGCGCCGAGGTCGTCGGCGGATACCACTACGACTACGACGAGAAGACCTGGCCCGCGGACCCGCTGCAGCAGCTGCCCAAGGTCCAGGGGCACAACGCGGACGGGACCGGCCGGGTCGAGGCCAAGCCTCAGGCGGGCGCGCGCGAGCTGACGGCCCGCAAGCCGAGCCCCGCGCAGTGGCCGGCCGAGGCCACCGCCACCGTCAACCTGGGCGGGACGGCCGCGAAGTCCGGGTCCGCGCCCGCCGGTAAGCCCGCGAGTGGGCAGGCCCCGGTGCGGGCCGGTGCCACACCTGTCCTGGTCGGCACCGCGGCGCCCGAGCAACTCGGCGCCCAGGCCCGCGACATCGTCGGCTCGGAGGCGCCGGTGAGCGCGCCGTCCTCGGTCGAGGTGAAGGTCGCCGACCGGGCCAAGGCCCAGTCGGCCGGCGTGGACGGCCTGCTCGTCGGGCTGTCGCGCGCCGACAGTCGCACCGAGGCCGGAAGCGTCGCGGTGTCCCTGGACTACGGCGCGATCGCCCAGGCCTACGGCGGCGGTTGGGCCTCCCGGCTGCGGCTGGTGGCCATGCCCTCCTGTGCCCTGACGACACCTCAGGTAGAGGCCTGCCGCCAGCAGGTGCCGGTGGAGTACCAGAACGACCCGGTCGGCCGGAAGCTGACCGGCACGGTCGCGATCCCGGCTGCGGGCGGATCGGGCGGCGCCGCCGCGGGTGCGAAGGCGTTCGCCGCCCCCGCGTCGGGCGTGCAGGCCGCGTCGTCGCTCGCGCTCGCGGCGGTGGCGGACGTCGGCGGCTCCCAGGGCTCCTACGGGGCCACCTCGCTCTCGGCCTCCGGAAGCTGGTCCCAGACGGCGTCGGGCGCCTTCACCTACAGCTACCCGGTGCCGCTGCCGCCCTCGCTGGCCGGCCCGGTGCCCTCGGTGGCACTGAGCTACAACTCCCAGGCCGTCGACGGCGAGACCTCGGCCCGCAACTCGCAGGCCTCGTGGATCGGTGACGGCTGGTCGTACAGCCCCGGCTTCATCGAGCGCTCCTACAAGAGCTGCGGCAACGCCGGTATCGACGGCTCCGCCGACCACTGCTGGAGCGGCTGGAGCGCCACCATGTCGCTCGGCTCGCACTCGGGCGAGCTGATCCGCGACGCCAACGGCGTGTACCACCTGGAGTCGGACGACGGCACCCGGATCGAACGACTGACCGGCGCCGCCAACGACCTGTGGGAGGGCGAGTACTTCAAGGTCACCACGACCGACGGCACCGCCTACTACCTCGGTCTCAACCACGCGCCCGGCACTGCCTCCGACACCGCCACCAACAGTGCCTGGGGCGTGCCGGTCTACCACCCGAACAGCGGCGACCCGTGCTACACGGCGGCCAAGGGCAAGGCGTCACAGTGTGACAAGCAGCCCGGCTACCGCTTCAACATCGACTTCGTGGTCGACCCGCAGGGCAACCTGCAGCGCTACGACTGGGTGAACGAGGCCAACTACTACAGCATGGGCTACGGCCAGGCGGCCAAGGCCGGCGGCTACGGCTCCCTGCAGAAGTACACCCGGGCCGGCTACCTGACGGGCATCTCCTACGGCTACAAGCTCGCCGACGCCACCGCGGGCCGGGAGCCGTCCTCGCGGGTCACCTTCGGCACCGCCCAGCGTTGCGTCGTTTCCGACGACGTCTGCAAGGCGTCGAACCTGAACGCCTCGACGGCGGGCAACTGGCCGGACGTCCCCTACGACCTCGGCTGCCAGGAGGGCTGGCCGACCAGCGGGACCGGACCGAACGTCTGCAGGATCGCCTCGCCGACCTTCTGGTCCACCGTCCGGCTGAACCGCATCACCACCGAGATCCGCACCGCCGCAGGCTGGAAGAGCGTCGACCAGTACGACCTGAAGCACCTCTACTCCGAGGCCGGCGCGACCCTCGACCCCGTCACCAACAGTGAAGGGGACACCAAGAACGCCGGCTCCCTCCAGTCGGTGCTGTGGCTCTCCGAGATCAGCCACACCGGCCTGGACACCAGTGCCGGCGACCACGAGCAGACGGCCACCCTCGACCCGGTGACCTTCAAGGGCATCGAGGTCGACAACCGCGTGGACGGCCCGACGCCGGCCGCACCCCCGCTGTACCGGCCCCGGATATCCGGCATCCAGACCGACACCGGCTCCTTCGTCGCGGTCTCCTACCGCGACCAGGAGTGCTCCCGGAACAAGGGCACCATGCCGGCCTCGGCCGACAGCAACAAGCTGGCCTGCTTCCCGGTGTACTGGACCACGCCCGGCGGTGGCGAGCCCATCGCGGACTGGTTCCACAAGACCCTGGTCGCCAAGGTCACCGTCTCCGACCTGACCAAGGCCGCGTCGCCCGCGCAGTCCACCTCGTACACCTACGGCGAGGAGGGCGAGGGCGCGGCCTGGCACCGCGACGACTCCGACCAGACCGACGACCGGTTCCGCACCTGGAACGACTTCCGCGGCTACCGCACCGTCACCACCACCACCGGTGCTGCCCCGGACGCGATCACCCGGAGCACGTCCACCTACTTCCGGGGCATGAACGGGGACTACCTGGCCAACGGCACCACCAAGCGGCAGGTCTCCTGGAAGAACTCCGTCGACCAGGACGCGGTCGACGACAACCCCCTGCTGGCCGGCATGGCGCAGGAGACCACGACCTACACCAAGTCCGCGAACGGCACGGCCGTCGCGAAGGCCGTCCCCGACGTGCCGACCACCGTCGAGACGGCCTCGAAGGCCCGCACGGCCTGGGCCTCCAAGAAGACCACCCTCCCGCCCGACCCGCCCCGGACGCTGTCCACCCTGCCGCCCCTCACCGCGCAGCGGGTCAAGACGACAGGCAGCCGGGAACTGTCGCTGCTGTCCGACAGCCAGACCTGGCGGACGACCCGCACGAGCACGGACTACGACGACCTCGGGCGCCAGTCCAAGGTCCACGACAAGGGTGACGTCTCGGTGCCCGCCCAGGAGACCTGCACGACGGTCACCTACGCGGACCCGCCCACCGCCAACCCGATGATGCTGATCTACCCCAAGGAGAGCGTCAGCGTCGCCGGCCCGTGCGGCACGGCCGAGAGCGCCGACCGGACGATCGGCCACAAGCGGTACGTCTACGACGGCAACGGCGACGTCGCCAACCCGGGCGCGGTCGGCGTGCTCGGACAGAACGGCACCTCGCTGGGCCTGCTCACCGCCACCCAGTCCGTGAAGTCCTACGACGGCTCGGGCCAGCCGGTCTTCCAGACCCAGGGCGCGCAGAGCCACGACCAGTACGGCCGCGTCGTCCGCGACGTGGACGCCGCGGGAACCGTCACCACCACCGCCTACACCCCGGCCGCCGGCATCCTGGCCACCGAGCTGTCCTCGACCAACGCCCTGGGGTGGACGGGCAGGAGCGTCATCGCACCCGCCCGCGGCCTGGTCACCCGGGCCGTCGACGTCAACGGGCGGATCACCGACTCCGCCTACGACGCCCTCGGCCGCCGCACCAAGGTGTGGACGCCCGGACGCAACAAGGACGACGGCAAGAGCGCCGACCGGACCTTCGAGTACGCGGTGCACGGCAAGGGTGAGAAGCCGGACGTCTCCAGCATCACCACCAGGACGCTGCGCGAGAACGAGACCTACAGCACCTCGGTCGCGATCTACGACGGAATGCTGCAGGCCAGGCAGAACCAGTCCACGCCGGCCAACAACTCCGAGGGACGACTGGTCAGTTCGGTCCGGTACGACAGCCACGGCTGGCCGGTCATCACCATCCCCACCTGGTCGGACCCGACCACCGCCCCCGGCTCCACCCTGTTCGAGGAGACCGAGAACACCCTGCCGTCCGAGCAGGTCACGGTCTACGACGGGCTCGGCCGCCCGACCGCCCAGCAGCTGTACGCCAAGGCCAGCCTGCTGTGGCAGTCCACCACGGCCTACCCGGGCGCCGACCGGGTCGACTCCACCCCGCCGAACGGCGGGACGGCGACCACCACGTTCACCAACGCGCTCGGGCAGACGACCTCCTCGGTCGTGCACGGCGGCCCCGGCATCGGTGACGTCACCACCAGCTACAGCTACAAGCCCGGCGGCGAGGTGTCCGCCATCTCCGACACCGTCGGCAACACCTGGTCGTACGGCTACGACCTGCGGGGCAACCGGATCTCCCAGACCGACCCCGGCAGCGGCACCTCCACCGTCGCCTACGACGACCTCGGGCGCGTCGCGACCAGCACGGACGGCCGCGGCCGCTCGATCTCCTTCACCTACGACCTCCTCGGCCGGGTCACCGGGCGGTACGACGGCACGAGCACGGCCGACCCGGCCAAGCTCCTCGCCTCCTCCACCTACGACACCCTGGCCAAGGGCTACCCGACCTCGACCACCCGCTACGACGGCGGCGCCTCGGGCAACCAGTACGTGCAGAAGGTGAACGGCTACAACACCGCCTACCAGCCCACCGGCACCACCACGACCATCCCGGCGTCCGAGGGCAGGCTGGCGGGCGACTACACGTCCAGTGCCGCCTACACCCCCAACGTGGGCCTGCTGGCCTCCATCGGCTACAACGCCGACGGCGGCCTGCCCGCCGAGAGCCTCGGCTTCGGCTACAACGTCCAGGGCAAGCTGCTCCAGAGCGGCACGGCGAACACCCCGCTGCTCGACCTGGCCAGCTACAACCCCCGCGGCCAGCTGCTCCAGTCCACCTACGGCAAGGCCGGCGGCCTGCTGCGGACCAAGCAGACCTACGACGACGCCACCGGCCGACTGACCACCAACCGGGTCAGCCTCCAGACCGGCGACGCCAACCCGGTCTCCGCGAAGACCTACGGCTACGACGAGGCCGGCAACCTCACCAACGTCGCGGAGCTGCAGTCCTCCGGCAGCACCGACCAGGCCTTCGACGTCCAGTGCTACCGCTACGACGGGCTGAACCGCCTGGCCGAGGCCTGGACCGACACCTGGGGTGTCAGCAAGGAGACCGCAGGACAGCTCTCGCACTGCAACAACCCCAACCCCGGTCCGTCGGCCATCGGCGGCCCGGCCCCCTACTGGCAGAGCTGGCAGCACAACCTGCTCGGTGACCGCACCCAGCAGGTCAAGCACGACATCACCGGCGACACCTCACGCGACATCACCCAGACCATCACCTACCCCGGCGGCGGCCGCACCCCGGCGGCCAAGCCGAACAGCGCCACCACCGTCACCACCTCCAGCGGTCCGGCGACCAGCACGGTGACCTCCGCGGTGCCGAACGGCTCCACGTCCAACTGCCTGGACGTCAACGGTGCATGGACCGCCGACGGCACCGCCGTCCAGGTCTACACCTGCAACGGCTCCGGTGCGCAGAAGTGGACCAGGGGCGCCGACGGCACCCTGCGGGCCCTCGGCAAGTGCGCCGGCCCGGCCGGCAACTGGCCCGGCGCCGCGATCGAGCTGCGGACCTGCGACGGCGGCGACCTCCAGCAGTGGCAGGACGGCGCGAACGGCGCGCTGCTCAACACCGGTGCGAACCTCTGCCTCGACCTGCCGGCGTGGAACGCCACCCCGGGCACCCAGGTCGCGCTCTGGTACTGCAACGGCCAGGGCAACCAGCAGTGGCCGGTCAGCACCAACGCCCCCACCGGTCCGTCCTCCAACGCGACCCTGACCCCGCAGTACGACCAGGCCGGCAACACCACCTCCCGGGCGGGCACCAACAGCGGCACCATCGCCTCCGGCCTGGCGACCGGCACCACCCCGCTCTGCCTGGACGTCGACCACGCCTGGGACGCCGACGGCACGGGGATCTTCTCCTTCACCTGCAACGGCGGTACCGGGCAGCAGTGGACGGCCGGCACCGACGGCACGCTCAGGGCAGTCGGCAAGTGCCTGCGCCCGGTCGGCGGCTCCGGCGGCAGCAACACCCAGCTGGAACTGTGGACCTGTGACGGCAGCGCCGGCCAGGAGTGGCGCCCCGGCGCCGGTGGCACGCTGGTCAACCCGGCCTCGGGCCTGTGCATCGACATCCCCGGCGCCACCACCGAGCCCGTCACCCGGGTCATCCTGTGGACCTGCGCGCCGGGCAGCCCCAACCAGAAGTGGGACTCCGCCGAGGGCACCCCGGCCCCCGGCACCACCCAGTCCTTCACCTACAACGCCGAGGGCCTCACCGAGACCGTCACCACCCCCAGCGGTGGCGTCAACCGGACGGCGACCTACCTCTACGACGCCAACGGCGGCCTGCTGATCCATCGCGGCCCCGACAGCACCGTCCTCTACCTGTTCGGCGGCGAGGAGCAGCTGACCCTCGACCGGGCCACCGACACGGTCTCGGGTACGCGCTACTACAACAACCCCGACGGCACCGTCATCGTCCGCTCCAGCAGCGGAGCCCTGACCTACCAGCCGACCGACCTCCAGGGCACGTCCGGCCTGGAGATCGACGGCACCACCAAGGCCGTCACCCGGCGCGCCTTCGACCCCTACGGCAACCCGCGCGGCACCGCCCCGCAGTCCTGGGCCGACAACCACGGCTACCTGGGCAAGCCCGCCGACGCCACCAGCGGCCTCAACCTGCTGGGCGCCCGCAACTACGACCCCGCCCTCGGCCGCTTCCTCAGCGTCGACCCGGTCCTGATGGCCGGCGATCCCAACCAGATGGGCGGCTACGCCTACGGCAACAACAACCCGGTCAACCTGAGCGACCCGAACGGCCTCTGGCCCAGCTGCGGCTGGTGCAAGAAGGCGGGCAAGTTCGTCGCCGGCGCCGTCGACAGCGCCATCGGCTGGGCCGTGGAGAACAGCCCGTACGTGGCGATGAACAACGCCGCGAACGAGATGAGCAAGGAGGCCGGGGTCCCGCTCTTCGGGACCACCCACTACATCGAGCCGACCTCGCACCCCGTGGCGGACATCTTCGGGATCGCGCACGACGACCCATACTACGTCGCGGGCGAGATCGTCGAGACCGTCGTCGAGATCGCGGTGGACGGAGTCGGACTCGTCAAGGCCGGCGTGAAGGGCGTCCGGCTGGCGACCAAGGCCATCAAGGACGCGGGCGGCATCCGCAAGGCCGCCGGCAAACTCCTGCCGAAGAGCAGCCCCAAGCCCTCCGGCCCGAAGGGCGGCTCCTCCGGGCCGAGCACTCCCCACCAGGAGCCCGCGGCCCCGAAGGTCCACCAGGCCGACCCCAAGGCGCCGGCCACCCCCAAGACCGACCCCTCCCCGCCGCACGGTACGACCTGCAGCTTCACGCCCGAGACCCCGGTCCTGATGGCCGACGGCAGCAGCAAGGCGATCGGCGACATCAAGACCGGTGACCTCGTCCAGGCCGCCGACCAGGAGACCGCCACCGAGCAGGGCGCCCGCGCCGTCACCGCCACGCTCGTCCACGAGGACAAGGAGCTGATCGACCTCACGGTCCGGACGGAGTCCGGCGCCGAGAGCACCGTCCACACCACCGCCGAGCACCCGTTCTGGGACGACACCACCCACACCTGGGTCCCCGCGGCCGACCTCACCGAGGGCCACGCCCTCAAGACCACCACCGGCGCCCCCGTCCGCATCACCGCCGTGCGCCCCTTCTCCGGCGCCCAGCAGATGTACAACCTGACGGTCGCCCAGCTCCACACCTACTATGTGCTGGTCGGCACCACCCCGGTCCTGGTCCACAACGAGTGCCCCGATCCCCATGTGTGGGAGCCGTTCCGCGAGGGCGTCGACCACGAACCCCAGGGGGTCCTTCCTGCGGGCGAAGGGCTTGCGAAGGGGGCCCCGCTCACGGAGGGCACCTACACCTTCATCGTCCGCCGGGATGGTTCCCTGCGCGCACTGGACGACGAGACGATGGCGGATTTCGATGCAGGGCACACCTCCCTGGCTGACCGTCAAGGAGTGATCATGGCAGGAACGTTCGAAGTGGACGTCGAAGGCGCGATCTCCCATATCATCAACTTCTCCGGTCACTACCGTCCCGACAAGAACATGCCAGGTCTCACGCTGCTGGAAATCAGCCAAAGGGCGTTCCGGCGGCATGGCTGGGACTTCAACGAGAGTGTCTGGGAGTACTACAAGGGGCCCACTCGGCGATTGTTCTGAGGGTGGATTCCGCTGGGGCGGCCTCTGCAGAGGCCGCCCCAGCAAGTTTCAGACGGCCGAACGGCCTTGTCTTTCGATGTGGCGGTGGCAAATGGAAATTCCCGAGCTCCCAGACCGTGACGTGCTCCTGGAGCGACTCATCCGGAGTCCGGTCGCGGGTCTCCGACAGGGCGACGGCGGCCCAGCGGGTCAGCTGGAGAGTCTCCTCGAGGGACAGCCTCCGGCGAAGGAATTCCTCGGTCAGTTGGCGGATCGGACCGGGCTGCGCCGTGATGACCTCTTCCTCGTCGCCGGTCTCCCCCTCGAGGGAGAGGCACTGAGCTTCGACGAGAGGTCGGGACGTGAGCTCCCGAGGCTGGTGCAGAGTGCACTCGCCCTGCCCGCGGTCCACCGGCAGCGAGTGCGCGACCATGCTCGGTCCCTCTCGGGGGTGCCGCGGACGTACTCCCCCAGGAAGGAGCGCGCCTATGAGCAGTACCCTCCCGGAGTCGGTTCCCTCCTCGTGCGGATGCTCGCCCTCCGCAATCTGAGGTTGGTGTCCGCGGCCCAGGTCATGGCCTATATGTCCGGTGTCTACGTGGCGGGTGCGACCATCGGGTCCGTGGGGCATGGAACGAGGCAGCTCGATGCCGAGCTTCTCACGGGCTTTGCCGCCGTACTCGGAGTGCCGTTCGGAACCCTTGAGGCGCTGACGGGAATTCACCGCCCGCCAGGTTCGCTCCGTGACCTTCCGCCGGAGGTGGCGGACACGGCTGCGCTTCTGTGGGATGTCCGGCACTTGGGGGTGGAGCAGGTGCTGGAGGTCTTGGCGCTGGCAAAATCGTTTGGCCTCGACTGAGGCAGGGCGGGCACCGCCGGGTGGTGAGGGCGGTCGCCGAGCGCCGATGTAGATCCATCTCCGCGCCATGAGCAGGTCGTCGAGGTGGTTGCCAGGGGGCGGGAAAGACTGTGTGCCGTGGTCGACCAGGTCGACCACGGCACAGAACCTGGGGGCTCAAGTAGCCCGATTTTCGGCTTAGTACCAGTGGTGGCTCTGCCAGAAGGCCCAGGCGCCGCAGGGGCTGCCGTAGCGGGAGTTCATGTAGTCGAGGCCCCACTTGATCTGGGTGGCGGGGTTGGTGCGCCAGTCGGAGCCGGCGGAGGCCATCTTGGTGCCGGGGAGGGCCTGGACCAGGCCGTAGGCGCCGGAGGAGGCGTTGACGGCGAGCGGGTTCCAGCTGCTCTCGTGGGACACGATGTTGCTGAAGCACTGCAGCTGGCCGGCCGGGACGATCTGGGCGGCGATCTCGCGCGGGCTGCCCGAGTAGGTGGGCTTGGCGTTGAGCGCGGGGCGCTCCTGCGAGCGGGAGGCGGCGGCCTCGGCGTCGGCCTTCGCCCTGGCGTCCGCCTGGGCCTTCGCCTCGGCCTCGGCCTGCGCCTGGGCGGCGGCCTGGGCCTGCGCGGCGGCAGCGACGGCGTCCGCCTCGGCCTGCGCCTGCGTGGCCGCAGCAGCAGCCGCAGCCGCGGCGTCCGGCTGGGCCTGCTCCGCCGCTGCGACCGGCTGACCGTCCACGGAGACGCCGGCCGCCGGGGCGGCCGTCGGGGCGACGGCGTCGGCGCTCTGCGGGATGGCGAGGGCGGCGGTGGCCGCACTCGCCACCACGAGGGTGGTGATGCCGGTGATCAGGGAGTTGCGGCGGGCATGGCTGAGCTGCATGGAGCGGACGATCCTTTTCCGTCGGGGCCGTGCCGGGAGCGCGGGGCGTCCGGAGCACGGGCTCGGGGGAGCAGGCCCGCAGTGCCGTCTGGGACGGCCATGCACCCCGGCCGGTGAGGGCGGGGCGGGCGGGATGCGCGGTGGACGGGCCGGTCCGCGCTGCCTGGCGACTGGACATTCTTTGCAGAGCCCGGAGCGCGCGGCAAAGGCGCCCGCTACTACCGCCGGTAGTGGCCACGGCGGCGCGAACGCCGAAGCGCCCGGCCTGGGCCGGGCGCTTTGTGGTGATTTGACCGATCCTCGGCCGGATCCGGCCCGCCGCCATCGATCGGGAGGCGGAAACGCGGTGGTGGCCTGCGGTGTTCGGGGCCGGTGGGCCGCACCCCGACGGGCCGGGCCCGGGTGGGTCGCTCCCCGCCGCCCGCCGGGAGGCGGGCCCCGACGAGCCGACAACTATCGAGGACAGTAGTAGCCGAACCCCCTGTGGGCGGCCTCACAGCCGCCGCCGCCCGTGGTCGACGCAGCGTGACCGGCCGATCACGGCGGTGCGGGTGGGTCAGCCGCGCCGGTACGGATTCTGCTCGGCAGGGGCCTGCGGCTGGGCGTAGGGATTGCCGTCGTAAGGGTTGGCGGCGTACGGGTGCGCGGTCTGCGGCCCGCCCGCGTACGGATTGCCGGGGGCCGGCTGCTGCCCGTAGGCGCCGCCGTAGGAGGCCACGTCCGGCACCGGGGGCTGCCCGTCCTCGTCCGGACGTCCATCGGGCCCTTCGCCCTCCGCCGAGTCCGCGTCCGAGTCCGCGTCCTCGACCGGGACGAGGTCGCGGGCCAGCAGGGTCGCCCCGGCCACCGCGCCGGGCATGGCGAGAAC
This sequence comes from Kitasatospora sp. NPDC048239, assembly GCF_043202015.1. Taxonomy (NCBI): domain Bacteria; kingdom Bacillati; phylum Actinomycetota; class Actinomycetes; order Kitasatosporales; family Streptomycetaceae; genus Kitasatospora; species Kitasatospora sp. NPDC048239. The sequence continues at coordinate 635,901 of NZ_JBICZP010000006.1, forward strand.
GGTCACGAAGGGGATCAGGAACCCCAGGATCAGCGGCACGCCGAAGCCCAGCGCCAGCCCCAGCCGGGCCCGCAGCAGGCGGATCCGCTCGCGCTGCGGCACCCCGCGCCGCTGGAGGCCGACCGCGGTCAGCTCGACCGAGAGGAAGAACCCGGACACCAGGAACCCGGCCACCGGCACCAGCGTCTGCCCGACCACCGGGATGAACCCGCAGGCGAACAGCAGGATGCCGAAGCCGAGGACCCGGACCAGGACGTACAGGCTGTCCCGCGCCGAGATCCACAGCTCCCGCCAGAGCGGGACCTCCGGTGGGGTGGGCGCGCCGCCCTCGGTCTCGTCGACCTTCTCGCAGAGCGACTCGTAGAAGGGCTGGCCGACCAGCAGGGTGACCGCGGTGAAGGTGATCACCGAGATCAGCAGTCCGCCGCCGAAGACGATCGCGGCGAGCGCGGTGCGCAGCATGCCCTGCCAGGGGGAGCCCCAGTCGTCCGCGAAGGGCGTGACCCACTCGGCGAGGTCCTCCGACCAGCCGCCGAGGAACACCAGCGCGACCACGTACCCCGCCAGGGTGATCAGCGCGGGCAGCATCCCGAACGCCCACCAGCGGCCGTGCCGCCCCACCCATTTCTGGCCCTTGGCCAGATACCCCATCCCCGCCACAAGATCTCGCATAGGGGGAAAGGGTAGGGGCTGCCGGTCGGCAGGTCATATCCGTCCCGTCATGATCCGGTACCGAAGCCGGACCGCCCGACCGCCCGACCGGCGGCCGGGAAACGACACCGGGCCCGGGAGCCTCCGCAACGGCTCCCGGGCCCGGCGTCCGTGGACGGCGGTGCCGACGGCTCAGGCAGCCGCCTCCGCCGCCCGGCGGCGGCGGCCCACCACGGCCGCCGCCGTCAGGACGATCGCCGCGGCGACCAGCGAAAGGTACATCTGCTGGCGCCCGTCGGCGTCGGTGAACATGTACGCCATCACGAAGCCGATCATGCCGATGGCCGTCCAGGTCAGGTACGGGTACAGCCACATCCGCACGGTCAGGCGCTCCGGCTGCTCACGCTCGATGATCTTGCGCGTCCGCAGCTGGGAGAAGCAGATCACGAGCCAGACGAACAGCGCCACCGCGCCCGAGGAGTTGAGCAGGAAGGAGAAGACGGTGTTGGGCGAGGTGTAGTTGAAGAACACCGCCACGAAGCCGAAGACCACCGAGGAGAGGATCGCGACCCGCGGCACGCCGCGCTTGGTCACGGTGGCGAAGGCCTTGGGGGCGTCGCCGCGCTGGCCGAGCGAGAAGGCCATCCGGGAGGCGGTGTACATGCCGGAGTTGAGGCAGGAGAGCACGGCCGTCAGCACGATCACGTCCATCGCCTGGCCGGCGCCGGGGATCCCGACGTGCTCCAGCACCGCGACGTACGGGCTGCCCTTGACGGCGGCGGAGTCCCACGGCAGCAGGGTCACGACCAGCAGGATCGAGCCCAGGTAGAAGATCCCGATGCGCCAGATCACGCTGTTGGTGGCCTTGCTCACGGCCTTCTCCGGGTCCTCGGACTCGCCGGCGGCCAGGGTGACGATCTCGCTGCCCATGAAGGCGAAGACGACGGTCAGCATGCCGGTGAACACCGCGCCCACCCCGTGCGGCAGGAAGCCGCCGTGGTCGAGGAGGTTCTCCGTGCCGACCGCGTGGGTGCCGGGGAGCAGGCCGAACGCGGCCAGGATGCCGATCACCAGGAAGGCGGCGATCGCCACCACCTTGATGCCCGCGAACCAGAACTCGAACTCGCCGTAGGAGGCGACCGAGAACAGGTTGGTCGCGGTGAGCACGGCCATCACGATCAGGGCGAACGCCCACTGGGGCACGCCGGGCATCCAGTTGTTGAGGATCTTCGCGCCGGCGGTGGCCTCCACCGCGAGCACCACGACCCAGAAGAACCAGTACAGCCAGCCGATGGAGAACCCGGCCCAGCGGCCGAGCGCCCGGTCCGCGTACGCGGAGAACGAGCCGCTCTGCGGGTCGGCCGCGGCCATCTCGCCGAGCATCCGCATGACCAGCACGACCAGCACGCCGGCCAGCGTGTAGGACAGCAGGATGCCGGGCCCGGTGGACGCGATGCCCGCGCCGGAGCCGACGAACAGGCCCGCGCCGATCACGCCGCCGATGGCGATCATCGACAGGTGCCGGTTCTTGAGCCCGGGCTTGAGGTGGGCGTCGCCGCCCTGGCCGTGCTGCCCGGCGCTGCCGCTCGGGCCGACCGTGCCGGTGGTGCCGGTCGCGCCGTGCTGCCGAGGGACGGCGTCGGACGGCGGCGATCCGGCCGAGGTGGTGGTTTCCGCACTCATGGAGGGTGTGCCCTGTGCCTTTCCAGCGCGGCTTGCCCTCGGCTCGTACGCCGGAGGGTGGGGGACGGACCCGCGCAATGCGGTGCAACTTAACTTCTACCTACGAGTATCGGAACAAGGCCTCGGAAACTGTCCGCTCAGCGGACACAAAAGGCCTGGTCAGAGCGGGTGCAGCGGGATCCCGGAAAGCTCAAATCTGATGCAGTGTCAGGCTCTTTCGCGGGCCCGGGGGCCGTCGTCGGAGTGGGTCGGGGTGCCGTACATACTGTCCGCGTGATGATCGTCCTCGTGGTGCTCGGCGTGCTCGCCGTCCTGGCCGTTCTGGCCCTCGCGCACTGGTACCTCTGGCGGCGCGTGGTGCGCGACGTCTCCGTGCCGGGCGGGTGGTGGCGGCGGACCGGGACGGTGCTCGCCGTCCTCCTGCCGCTGCTCGCGGTCGGGGCCCTGGTGGGCGGGCGCTCGCTGCCGCTGGCCGTCGAGCGCTGGCTGGCCTGGCCGGGGTACCTGTGGCTGGCGGTGCTGCTCTACCTGCTGCTCGCCCTGGCGGTCGGCGAGGCCGTCCGCCCGCTGCTGCTCCGGCTGCCGCGCCGGACGGGCACCCCGCGCCCCGAGCAGCCCCAGCAGTCCGCGGAGCCCACGCCCGAGCACCCCGAGCACCCCGAGCACTCCGAGCACTCCGAGCACTCCGAGCAGGCCGAAAAGCCCGAGCACCCCAAGAGCGCCGCCGCCGTCCCGTCCCCGGAGCGCCGCCTGTTCGTGGCCCGGACGGTGGCGATCGGCGCGTCCGGGGTGGCCGCCGCGGTGGTCGGCAAGGGCGCCTACGGCGTGCTGCGCGGCCCCCGGCTCAAGCAGGTCACCGTGCCGCTGGCCACCCTGCCCGCGCGGGCGCACGGCTACCGGATCGCCGTCGTCAGCGACATCCACCTCGGACCGATCCTCGGCCGCGCGCACACCCAGCGGATCGTCGACACCATCAACGGCGCGCAGCCCGACCTGATCACCATCGTGGGCGACCTGGTCGACGGCTCGGTCCCCGACCTCGGCCGCGCGGCCGAGCCCCTGGCACAGCTGCGGGCCCGCGACGGCGCGTACTTCGTCACCGGCAACCACGAGTACTTCTCGGGCGCCGCGCCCTGGGTCGACTTCGTCCGCGAGCTGGGCGTCCACCCGCTGCAGAACGCCCGCGTCGAGCTCGCCGGCTTCGACCTGGCCGGCGTCAACGACCTCGCCGGGCGGACGGAGGGCGACGGCCCGGACTTCGCCAAGGCGCTCGGCGACCGCGACCGCTCCCGGACCTCCGTGCTGCTCTCGCACCAGCCGGTGACCGTCCACGACGCCGTCCGGCACGGCGTCGACCTCCAGCTCTCCGGGCACACCCACGGCGGCCAGCTCTGGCCCGGCAACTACCTGGCCGAGCTCGCCAACCCCACCGTGGCCGGTCTGGAGCGGTACGGCGACACCCAGCTGTACGTCACCCGGGGCGCCGGGGCCTGGGGCCCGCCGGTGCGGGTCGGGGCGCCGTCCGACATCACCATCGTCACGCTGGCCTCGCTCAGGGCCTGAGGGTTCCGGCGGGCCCCAGAGGGCGCCGACCGTTCCCGGGGCAGAAGGAAGCCGGGCGTGGGGTCCACGCCCGGCTGCCAGGCTCCGCCACCCGCCGGGGTCAGGGCGTCTCGCCCTCGCCCTCGGTGTCGATGTGCGGCAGGATCCGGTCCAGGAAGCGCGGCGTCCACCAGGCCCGCGGGCCGAGCAGGGTCATCACCGCCGGCACCATCAGCAGTCGGACGATCGTGGCGTCGATCAGGACGCTGACGGCCAGCCCGAGGCCCATCATCTTGATCACGATGTTGTCGCTGACGATGAACGCGGCGAAGACGCTCACCATGATCAGCGCGGCGCAGGTGATCACCCGGGCCGTGATCTCCAGGGCGTGAGCGACGCTGCCCCGGCTGTCGCCGGTGCGCAGCCACGCCTCGTGGACCCGGGAGAGCAGGAAGATCTCGTAGTCCATGCTCAGCCCGAAGACGATCGCGAACATCATCATCGGGACGTAGCTCTCGATCGGCACGGTGCCCGAGACGCCGAGCGCCGGCCCGCCCCAGCCCCACTGGAAGACCGCCACCACGACCCCGTACGAGGCCGCGATGGAGAGCAGGTTGAGCACGGCCGCCTTGACCGCGATCAGCAGGCCCCGGAAGACGGCCAGGATGATCAGGAAGGCCAGTCCGACCACGACCGCGATGATCAGCGGCAGCCGGCTGGACACGATGTCGAGGAAGTCCACCTGGGCGGCGGTCGTCCCGGTGACGTACGTCCGGGCGCCCGTCCCGCTGACGGCCTGCGGCAGGACGGTGTCGGTGAGGCGGTTCACCAGCTGGGTGGTGCTCTTGTCCTGGGGCCTCCCCACCGGGATGACGGTGTTGAACAGGACGGCCCCGTCCTGGCTGGTCTGCAGCGGGGTGGCGCTGGCGGCGCCCGGCACGGTGGCGAGGGCCTGCTGCACGGAGCTCAGCAGGGCCGGCCGGGCGTCCGCCGCCACCGCGCTCTGGTCGACCACCACCGTCAGCGGGCCGTTGGAGCCCGGTCCGAAGCCCTCGGACATCAGGTCGAAGGCCCGCCGGTCGGTGAACGTGGTCGGGTCGGCCCCGTCGTCGATGTGGCCGAGCTGGATGGAGAACAGCGGAATCGCCAGGATGCCGACCGCGACCACGCCGCCGGCGAGGAACCACCAGGGCCGGCGCTCGACCCGCTGCGCGTAGCGGTGCCAGGTGCCGGTGATCTCCTCGCCCGGCGCGGCCCCGGTCTCGGCGACCGGCTTGCGGACGGTGAACCGGTCCATGCGGCGGCCGATCAGGCCCATCATGGCGGGCAGCAGGGTGAGCGCGCCGAGCACCGCCGACACCACGGTGACCCCGGCCGCCAGCCCCAGTTTGGCGATGAAGGTGACCCCGGAGACGGAGAGGCCGGTCAGCGCGATGATCACGGTGCAGCCGGAGACGAGGACGGCCCGCCCGCTGGTGGCGACCGCCTGCCCGGCGGATCTCACCGGATCCACGCCGTCCATGAGGTTCTGCCGGTGACGGGTGAGCAGGAACAGCGCGTAGTCGATGCCGACGCCGATCCCGATCATGGTGGCGAGGGTCGGGGCGACGGTGGCGAAGGTGGTCGCCGCGGCCAGCAGCCCGAGCGCCCCCAGCCCGACGATGGCCGCCACCAGGGCGGTGACCAGGGGTAGACCGGCCGCGATGGCGCTGCCGAAACCGATCAGCAGCACCACGATCGCCACGGCGAAGCCGATCGCCTCGCTCGTCCGGTCGTCTGCGGTCGGCCGTGCCAGCTCGCCCAGCGGTCCGCCGTACTCGACCTCCACCCCGGCGTTGCGCAGCGGGGCGACGGCATCGTCCACGCCGGTGAGGTACTCGTCGCCCAGGGTGGTGGGGTTGGTGTCGAAGCGGACGGTGATGTAGCCGGTGAGACCGTCCGTGGCCAGCGGTCCGCCGGGCGGGGCGGGCTGGCCGGGCGGGGGCAGCGGGCTCTGCACGCTCTGGACGTGGGGCAGCGCCTGCAGCGAGGTGATCGCCTGGCCGACCTCCCCCGCGAAGTCGGTGAGCGGTTGGGGGTCGTGCAGCACCACCTGGGAGCTGGTGCCGGCGAGAGCGGGTTCGTGCGCCTGGAGCACGTCCTTGCCCTCGGCGGACTGCGTGCCGGGCAGCGAGAAGTCGTCGGAGTAGTCACCGCCCACGGACCGGTTGGCCACCTGGATGCAGGCGAGTGCGACCAGCCAGAGGGCGATCACGATCAGGAAGTGGCGTGCGCACCACTCGCCGAGCGAGCGCAGTGCGCCGGGCCCGGCCGGGGTGGTGGGCGCAGGGGGGGACGGTGGCATGGCTCTCCCTGGGCGTGGAGTTGACGGGCAGTCACCGGCGCGGGGCGAAATGATCGAAACCTGATGCTAGGTGGTGAAATGCCCCGATCCGCGGGGACACGGCGCCCCTGGGCCGTTCGTGGCGGCCCGCACGCGGCCGGGCCCTAAAGGGCTCGCACATCCAGCAGCACGATCCGGGACCCGTCCGCGGGCCGCCCGGTCAGCCGGGCGGCCAGGATCCGCGGGATGTCGCTCTCCTGCGAGTACCCGGGCACCAGCGTGACCTCGTCGCGCCGGACGCCGGCCTCGCCGGTGACGGCGTAGGTGACGCGGTAGGCCGTCCACGCGGGCGGGGGCGCGCAGTCGCGCCGGGGGTCGGATCCGGACACCGCCGCCACCTCCTCGTTCGCTCCGCATTCTCCTCCCGGAGCGGCCCGGGCGGGATCGTGTGGCCGATCGGGGTGAATCCGGGCAGAGTGGGAAATCTCCGGTAGGGGACCTCCGGGAAGGGCGACCCCATGCAGACCACCTGGAAGGGGACGATCAGCTTCGGGCTGGTCAGCATCCCCGTCCACCTGTACTCCGCGACCCAGGAACACGACGTCCCGCTGCACCAGGTGCACGCCAAGGACGGCGGCCGGGTGCGAATGAAGCGGTACTGCGAGCAGGAGGAGAAGGAGGTCCCGTACGCGGAGATCGCCAAGGGTTACGAGTCGCCCGACGGCCGGACGGTCACCCTGAGCGACCAGGACCTCGCCGACCTGCCGCTGCCCAGCAAGAAGATCATCGACGTGCTGGCCTTCGTGGACGCCTCCGAGATCGATCCGCTGATGTTCTCCAAGGCCTACTACGTCGGCGTGGCGGACAAGGCCGCCGCCAAGCCGTACGCGCTGCTGCGGGACGCGCTCACCGCGTCCGGGCAGATCGCCGTCACCAAGATCGCGCTGCGGACCAGGGAGTCCCCGGCCGTGCTGCGGGTGCACGACGGCACGCTGGTCCTGCAGACCTGCATCTGGCCCGACGAGGTCCGCCCGGCGGCCGGCATCGCGCCCGAGGAGGAGGTCGTCGTCCGGCCGCAGGAGCTGAAGATGGCGCGGTCGCTGATGGACACCCTCTCCGAGGACTTCGACCTCGCCCAGCTCCACGACGACTACCAGCAGGCGCTGCAGCAGGTCATCGAGGCCCGGCTGCAGGGCGTCGAGGTGCCGCACGAGGAGGAGGCGGGCGAGGCGCCGGACAACGTCATCGACCTGATGGAGGCGCTGCGCAGCAGCCTCAAGGAGGCCAAGGGCGGCCGCCGCCGCTCCACCGGGGCCCGGCCCGGACCCGACGCCGAGGCCGAGGCAGAGGAGGCCGAGGGGGCGGCGGAGGACTCCGAGCAGCAGCCGGCCCCCCGCAGGCGCGCCCCCGCCAAGAAGACCACCGCGGCCAAGACCGCCGCCAAGAAGACCGCCACCGCCAGGCAGAGCGGCGCGGCCAAGACCGCCACCGAGAAGAAGAGCACCGCTCGGAAGACCACCACCGCCAAGAAGTCGGCCGCTCACCGCACCGCCTCGTGAGCGGCGGCGGCCCGCCACCCCTCGGAAGCCTGGAGGCGACCCCGATGGACCTGCTGACCTACAAGGCGCTCGACACCGGCCCCGACGCGCCGGAACACCCCGGCTGGGCGCACCGCGCCTGGCACGGCCTGCTGAGCCTGGGCCCGACCACCGTCCTGTTCCTGCTGGCGCTCTCGCTCGGCCTGGGCATGGCCGCCGCCCAGATCGACCTGCTGCCGGTGCTGGTGGTGTTCAGCATCGTGTGGGCCGTGACCCTGGTGGCCCTGATCGGGGTGATCGCCCGCTGGGTGACGCCGGGCCGGGGCCGGCACCGCGTGGCGGCCTGACCGGCCGGCCCCCGCCCCGACCCCATCCCGGGCGGGGGCCGCTCAGGACGGCCCGAGCCACACCGTGGTGATGTTGCAGAACTCCCGGATGCCGTGCCCGGACAGCTCCCGCCCGAACCCGGAGCGCTTGACGCCGCCGAACGGCAGCGCCGGGTGCGAGGCCGTCATGCCGTTGAAGAACACCCCGCCCGCCTGGATGTCCCGGACGAAGCGCTCCTGCTCGGCCCGGTCGGTCGTCCAGACGTTAGAGCTGAGCCCGAACGGCGTGTTGTTGGCGAGCGCCACCGCCTCGTCCAGGTCCGCCGCCGGGTACACGGTGGCGACCGGGCCGAAGGTCTCCTCCAGGTGGATCCGCATCGCCGGGGTGATGCCGGTCAGCACGGTCGGCTGGTAGAACCACCCGGCGGCGAGGTGCTCCGGGAGCCCGTCCGGCCGGCCGCCGCCGCACTCCACCCGGGCGCCGTGCGCCCGCGCGTCCTCGACCAGCTCCGCCAGCTCGTCCCGGCCCTGGCGGCTGGCGAGCGGGCCGACCTCCGTCGCCTCGTCCATCGGGTCGCCGACCCGCAGCGCGCCCATCGCCTCGGTGAAGGCGGCGGTGAACCGCTCGTACACGTCGGCGTGCACGATGAAGCGCTTGGCGGCGATGCAGGACTGCCCGTTGTTCTGCGCCCGGGCCCGGACGGCGGTGCGGACGGCCGCGTCCAGGTCGGCGCTGGGCAGGACGACGAAGGGGTCGCTGCCGCCCAGCTCCAGGACGGCCTTCTTCACCTCGTCCGCCGCGGCCGAGGCGACCGCCCGCCCGGCCGGCTCGCTGCCGGTGAGCGTCACCGCGGCCACCCGCGGGTCGCGGACCACCGCCTCGACGGCGCCCGAGCCGATCAGCAGGGTCTGGAAGCACCCGGCCGGGAACCCGGCCCGGAGGAACAGCTCCTCCAGCGCCACCGCCGTGCGCGGCACGTTCGACGCGTGCTTCAGCAGCCCCACGTTGCCCGCCATCAGCGCGGGCGCGGCGAACCGGACCACCTGCCAGAACGGGAAGTTCCACGGCATCACGGCGAGGACGACGCCCATCGGCCGGTAGCGGACGTAGGCGCCGACGGCGCCGGAGTCGGCGACGTCGGCCGGGTCCGGGTGCTCGTCCGCGAGCAGGGCCTCGGCGTTGTCCGCGTACCAGCGCATCGCCTTCGCGCACTTGGCGGCCTCGGCGCGGGCGGCGGCCAGCGGCTTGCCCATCTCCTCGGTCATCGTGCGGGCGACGGCCTCCAGATCCCCGTCCAGCAGGTCGGCCGCCCGGTGCAGCAGCGCCGCCCGGTGCGCGAAGGAGGTGGTGCGGTACGCGTGGAAGGCGGCCTCGGCGCGGGCCAGCCGCTCTTCGATTCCGGCGGCGTCCAGCGGCTCGAAGGTCTGCAGGGTCTCGCCGGTCGCGGGATTGATGCTGGCGATGGGCATCGGGGCTCCCAGAGGTGGTCGGGATCGGGGGTTCTTCGCTCGCTACCCACCCTCCCCGACAACCCGCCCCCGGGCACGCCGAAGCCGCCCGGCGTGTCCCGCCGGGCGGCCCCGCCGCGCCCTACTCGGGCAGCGACTCGACCCTGGCCGCCGCCTCCCGGGCCCGGGCACCCGCCCGCGTCCGGGCGGCCGTGATCTGCCGGTTCGGGAACCGGTGCACGTACTCCGCCTCCAGCTGCCCGGTCCGCAGGGTGTGCCGCTTCAACGCGTCCTCCGAGCCGTACAGGAACGTCTCGTGCCGCGTCCGGTGCAGCTGCTCCAGCTCGTGCAGCAGGACGTCGTTGCCCAGGGCGTGCGGGGAGATGCCCTCGGGCCTGCTGTGCGGAGCGTCGGGGTGCCGCATGTCCGTTACCTCCTCGGCGGAAGCCCCCCGCATCCCGGTGCCCCCCGTGCGCTGCGATACACCCATGCTCGCCGCCCCGGGCCGCCCGCGCCACCGACCGGGGCCTGCCGCTGCGCAAGGTCGATCAGGTCATAGGATGATTTATCGACCTTCCTCCTCTGCCCCCGGAACCGAGAAGACCCCCCATGCCGCTGCCCAAGGCCGAACTCCACCTCCACATCGAAGGCACCCTCGAACCCGAGCTCGCCTTCGCCCTCGCCGACCGGAACGGGATCACCCTCCCGTACACCGACACCGAGGAGCTGCGCCGCGCCTACTCCTTCAGCGACCTCCAGTCCTTCCTGGACCTGTACTACGCGCTGATGGCCGTGCTGCGCACCGAGGCGGACTTCGCGGACCTCGCCGACGCCTACCTCGCGCGGGCGGCCGGGCAGGGGGTGCGGCACGCCGAGATCTTCTTCGACCCGCAGGCGCACACCGTGCGCGGGGTGCCGCTGGGCACGGTGGTGGACGGGCTCACCCGGGCCCTCGCGCGCAGCGAGGAGCGGTACGGGATCAGCACCCACCTGATCATGTGCTTCCTGCGGGACGAGTCGGCCGAGTCCGCCCTGGAGACCTTCGAGGCCGCCCGCCCGTACTTCGACCGGATCGCGGGCATCGGCCTCGACTCGGCGGAGGTCGGCAACCCGCCCGCGAAGTTCCGCGAGGTGTACCGGCGGGCCGCGGCCGCCGGCCTGCGGCGGGTCGCCCACGCGGGCGAGGAGGGACCGGCCGCCTACATCACCGAGGCGCTGGACGTCCTCGGCGTCGAGCGCATCGACCACGGCCTGCGCTGCCTGGAGGACGAGCAGCTCGTCGCCCGGCTGGTCCGCGAGCAGATCCCGCTCACCCTCTGCCCGCTCTCCAACGTGCGGCTGCGCTGCATCGACACCCTCGCCGACCACCCGCTTCGCACCATGCTGGACGCCGGGCTGCTGGTCACCGTCAACTCCGACGACCCCGCCTACTTCGGCGGCTACGTGGAGGACAACTTCCGCGCGGTGCGGCAGGCCCTGGAGCTGGACGAGCCGACGCTGCGGCTGCTCGCCGCCAACTCCTTCCGGGCGGCCTTCCTGGACGAGCCCCGCCGCGCGCGGCTGCTCGCGGAGGTCGCCGCCCACGAGTTCGAGCCCGCCCGCGGCTGACGCCCGACCCCTCCCCCGGAGCCGTCGGGCCCGGGGGAGGGGGAAGGGGAGCAGGGTCAGAGCAGGGTGCGCCAGTAGTACCAGAACCGGTTGAGGATCAGCAGCGCGACCACCGCGTACCAGAGCGCCGGCACCACCCAGTGGTAGCGCGCGACCTCCCGGACCACCGGGCGCAGCGAGCGCGGGGTCGGGATGACCCCGGTGCGCAGGTTGTGCAGGGTGGTGTACCAGAACAGCGGGATCATCGCCGCCCACACCACCATGCAGTACGGGCAGAGCGCACCGATCCGGTACAGCGCCTGGTACATCAGCCAGCTGACGAACCCGATGCCGAAGACCGTCCCGGCCTGGAGGCCGAGCCAGAACCAGCGGCGGTAGGCGGCCCCGGCCAGCAGTCCGGCGCCGATGGCGAGGACGACGGCGAAGCCGATCAGGCCGAGCAGCGAGTTGGGGAAGCCGAAGGCCTCGGCCTGGTCGCTGCGCATGATCGAACCGCAGCTGATGATCGGGTTGATGTTGCAGTTGGGGACGTAGGACGGGTCCTGGAGGAGCTTGATCTTGTCCAGGGTGAGGACGATCGAGGCGAACAGCCCGAGGCCGCCGGTGACCAGCAGCAGGACGGCGAACCGGCGCGGGGGCGCGGGGACGGGGGCCGTCACCCGGTCACCTGCTTGACCATGGCGGTGAACCGGTCCGGGCCGACGGGCGCGCCGTTGCTGAAGACCTCCAGCTTGGTGCCGTCCAGCTTGACGGTCGGGGTGCCGGTGACGCCGCTCTTGTCGAAGGCCTTGTCCACCTGGTTCGCCCACGGCGCGTAGGTGCCGTCCTGCACGGCCTTGACGAAGGCGTCGGTCTTCAGGCCCGGGACCTGTCCGGCGAGCTCCAGCAGGCGGCCGGTGTCGGCGAAGCCGTCGTTGCGCTCGTCCGGCTGGTTGGCGTACAGCACGTCGTGGAACTGCTTGAACTTGTCGACGCCCTCGTTCAGCGCGGCACCCGCCGCGGCCAGCGCGGTGCGCGAGCCCTTGCCGCCGAGGCCCTTGTCCAGGAACGTCGCCAGGTGGTACTCGATCTTGTACGTGCCGGCGTCGGCCAGCTGCTGGATGGTCTTGCCGTTGGTGGTCTCCAGCTGCTCGCAGTACGGGCAGCGGAAGTCCTCGTAGATCTCCAGGGTGTGCGGGGCGTCGGCCTTGCCGTAGGTGATCACGGTGCCGTCCGCGCCGCCCGCGTTGGCGGGGACGACCAGCGGGCCGTTCGCCGCGGCGTCGCCGGATCCGGAGGAGCCGGCGACGGCGATGGCCACACCCGCCGCGAGGGCGAGCACGGCGGCGGAGGCGGCGCCGACGATCGTCCTGCGGCGGATCCTCGCGGAGCGCTCGGCGCGTGCGCGCTCCTCGCGCAGCCGCTCGGTGGCGGCGCGGCGGGCGGCGTTCCTGCCGGTACGGGGGGAGGAGGGATTGCTCATGGTGGGTGTCGTCCTGTGCTCTCGGTGCGGAAACGGTGCGGGCGCGCGGGCCGGCCGAGAGCGAATGCGGGATCTCAGCAGGCCGGGGCGGGCACCGGCGGACCGCGCCGGACGGCGGGGCGGAGCAGGACGTCCTCGGCGGGCACCCGCTCACGGCTGGCGCGCGGGAACGGCACCCGGGCGACCGGGCGGGCCGGGACGGGCGCGGCGAGCAGCAGCAGCCAGCGCGCGGCGGCGGGCAGGAAGTGCCGGCCGAACTCGCGCAGCGTGCGGACGGTCCGGGCCAGCCCGGTCAGGGCGGCGTCGGCGCGGCGCAGCCAGAAGGCGCCGGCCAGGGCGATCGCGCAGTGCAGGGCCAGGAGCAGCAGCACCCCGCCGGACTGCGGGAGGCCGTGGCCCAGCAGGAAGCCGCCGAGCGAGCCGCCGCCGCAGAGCAGCGGCTCGAAGCCGCGGGCGGCGCCGGGCGGCAGCGAGGGGCAGGTGGTCTGCGCCAGGTCGAACAGGGCCGCGAGGCCGAGCTCCAGCGGCAGGAAGACCGCCGCGATCCGCCCGTACCCGCGCTCGCCGCCCGCCAGCGCGAACGCCACCGCGAAGACGGCGCCGCCGGCCAGGGCCAGCGTGCCGACCGGCAGCGGCCGGCCGGTGACCACTACCTGGCCCAGCCCGGCGAGCAGCACGACCAGCGCGGCGAATACCGCCGCGCGGAGCGTCCTGGTGGCCGGGCCGGCCTGGCTGTCGTTCATGGCATCCGAGTCTGCCACAGTTGAAACCCGAACCATCGGGTCGAAGGCCCGTTGTGAAGATCCTCACGACGGCCCTGACCAGCGCTTATGCGTTCCCTACCGGCGGGTCGGCGGCCTCCGCCGGTGCCTCGACCCGGGCCTCCACCAGGCCCCGGAAGAGCTCCAGGTCGGCCCGGACCGCCCGCTCGATCGCCCCGGCCAGGGCGAAGCCGCGCGGACCGCCGAAGGCCTCGTGCACCGCCTCCGGGTCGTACTCCAGCCGGATCTGCAGCCGGGTGTGCGCCTGGTCCAGCGCCCGCAGCGCGAAGGCGCCGCTGAGCCGGAGGTCGTCGCCCGTGCGCCAGGACATCACCCGGCCCCGGCCGCGGTCGGTGATCTCGGTCTCCACGTCCCGCTCGGCGCCGTCGATCTCCACCCCGAGGTGCGCCAGGTTGCGGCCGTGCGGGTAGGCGCTGCGCACACCGCCGACGAACTGCGGGTAGTCGTGGACGCGGTGCAGCTGCTCCCAGGCGGCCAGCACGGGGGCGTCGATGTCGATCTGTTCCTCAAGCGTGCTCATGGCGGGTGGGAGCCTCCTCGTCGCGTCCGGACACCCCTCCAGCCTGCGCCCCTCGGTCGGCGGCGGGCAAAGGCCGTCGGGCTCGGAGGTGTGGAGGGGGGAGCGGGCCGACGGGCGGCCGGCGGGGGGCTGCGCCAGACTGGGCCCATGCCGGAGCTGCCCGAGGTCGAGGCCCTCAGCGCCTTCCTGTCCGAGCGGCTGACCGGGCGGGTGATCGCCAGGGTCCAGCCGGTGGCGATCAGCGCGCTCAAGACCTACGACCCGCCGGTGACGGCGCTGGAGGGCCTGACGGTCGGCCCCGTCACCCGGCACGGCAAGTTCCTGGACATCGGGGCCGGCGGCCTGCACCTGGTGATCCACCTGGCCCGGGCCGGCTGGCTGCGGTGGAAGGAGCAGCTGCCCGCCGAGCCCCCGCGGCCGGGCGGGCGGAACCCGCTCGCCCTGCGGGTGCACCTGGAAGGCGAGGCCGGGGACGGCTTCGACCTCACCGAGGCGGGCACCAAGAAGGGCCTCGCGGTGTACGTGGTGCGGGATCCGGCCGAGGTGCCCGGTGTCGCCCGGCTCGGCCCGGACCCACTGGACCCGGGCTTCACCCTGGCGGACTTCACCGCCCTGCTGCACGGAGAGCGGCGCCGGCTGAAGGGCGTCCTGCGGGACCAGGGCGTGCTGGCGGGTGTCGGCAACGCCTACTCGGACGAGGTGCTGCACGCGGCGCGGATGTCGCCCTACAAGGTGGCGTCGAGCCTGACGGAGGAGGAGACGGCCCGGCTGTTCGAGGCGCTGGGCGGCACGCTCCGGGAGGCGGTCGAGCGCTCGCGCGGCCTGGCGGCGGGGGAGCTGAAGGCCGAGAAGAAGAGCGGCCTGCGGGTGCACGGCCGGACCGGGCAGCCGTGCCCGGTCTGCGGTGACACCGTGCGGGAGGTGTCGTTCGCGGACTCCTCGCTGCAGTACTGCCCGACCTGCCAGACCGGGGGCCGGCCGCTGGCGGACCGCCGGATGTCGCGGCTGCTGAAGTAGCGGGCGCGTCGGGCCCGGGCCGGTGGCGCCCGGAGCCGGGGGCCTCCCCCCGGCTCCGGTGGCGGCTACTTCTTGCGGGCGACCGCGCCCCAGTAGTAGGCGGCGGTCGGGTCGGCGGGCGTTCCGCCGTCCGGGCGCCAGGCCATCACGGGGGAGACGCCCGGCTCGATCAGCTCCCAGCCGTCGAAGAACCGGGTGACCTCCTCGCGGCTGCGCGGCACCAGCGTCATCCCGCCCTGGCGAGCGGCCTGCGCGACCTTCTCGACACCCTCCGGGTCGAAGTCCTGGGTCGGGTGGGTGAGCGCGATGCAGCTGCCGGACGGCAGCGCGTCGCGCAGCTCGGCGACCTTGGCCCACGGGTCGTCCTGGTCGGCGATCAGCATCAGGACGGCGATCAGCAGCAGGCCGACCGGCTGGTCGAGGTCCAGCGTGGAGGTCAGCGCCGGGTCGGCGAACAGCTCGGCGGGCTTGCCCAGGTCGGCGTGGATGTAGGTGGTGTGGCTGCCCGGGGTGCTGACCATCAGGGCGCGGGCGTGGGCCAGCACGATCGGGTCGTTGTCCACGTAGACCACGCGGGTGCCGGGGCTGACGGCCTCGGCGATCTCGTGGGTGTTGGGCGAGGTGGGGATGCCGGTGCCGAGGTCGAGGAACTGGCGGATGCCCTGTTCCTGGGCCAGGTAGCGGACGGCGCGGCCCTGGAAGGCGCGGTTCTCCTTGGCCATCGCCTTGATGCTGGGGATCGCCTGCTCGATGGCCTGCCCCATGGCGCGGTCGGGCGGGAAGTTGGTCTTTCCGCCCAGCCAGTAGTCGTACACGCGTGCGGAGTGGGGAGCGCTGGTGTCGACACCGAAACGTTCCCACTCGCTCTGCTCGGCGGGGTCGTTCCCGGGCTGGTCGGAGAAGTCCTGACTTGACGTCATGGCCACTTCCTCTAAAGACAGATCATCACACTGATGGTCACGCTGGAGGGGTCAGCGTAGCGGTCCAGTCCACTTGTGGTCGATCGGTGCGGGGGCGGCGGCGGGGCTGGGCCGTCGGAGTGGTGATCAGGGCCGTCGGTGTGGCCGGCGGGACGCTGCGGGCAAGGCGGGGGATGCATTGAAAATGCTGTCTGATCGTCAGATTACTTCGCGCAGATTGCTGCTGGTTGCGGCTGGAATGTCGCTGCTGGGAGCCGCTGGTTGCCGTAACCCCCTGGGGGGCGGCGGTGGTGACGGCGAGGCCGCGCCGGAGGCGCCGCAGGGCGTCCCGACCGGGTCCGAGCCGGCCGCCGCCCCGGGCGGTGCACCCGCCGCCGCACCCTCCGCCACCTCCCCACCGACCCCCGCCGCCTCTCCCGCCTCCGCCGCCTCGTCCGCGCCCTCGGCTGCCCCTTCGTCCGCGCCCTCGGCGGTCCGGGCGGTGACCGCGGCCGAGAGCAAGCCGGTGTACGAACTGGACGCCGCGCGGCGGGTGGTGGCCCTCACCATCGACGACGGCCCGGATCCGAAGCACACGCCGATCGTGCTGGCGCTGCTCCAGCAGTACGGGATCAGGGCCACCTTCTTCCTGATCGGCGAGAACGCGGCCGGGCACCCCGCGCTGGTCCGCGAGATCGCCGACCGGGGCCACCACATCGCCAACCACACCTGGACCCACCCCGACCTGCGGGAGCTGTCCGAGGGGAAGGTCCGCGACGAGCTGGAACGCACCTCCGACCTGCTCCACCGGGCGACCGGGCGGGCGCCGACCTGGTTCCGGGCGCCCGGCGGGGACTGGGGCTCGACCTCGCTCAAGGTGGCCGCCTCGCTGGGGATGCGGCCGATGGCCTGGTCGGTGGACCCTCGGGACTGGGCCCGGCCGGGGACGACGGTGATCACCGACCGGGTGCTCAAGGACGTCCGGCCGGGTGCGATCGTGCTCAACCACGACGGCGGCGGGGACCGTTCGCAGACGGTGGCGGCCCTGAAGGTGTACCTGCCGGTGCTGATCGACTCGGGTTACCGCTTCACGGCGCCGCCGACGTGACGGGGCGCGCCCGGTCGTCGCGGAGTGCGCCCGGTCGTCGCGGGGTGTCGTTCTGTTCGGGTCGACGGCTTTCGGTAGCGGTTATTCGGGCCAAACCACCCGAAAGGATGGTTTGGGAGAACCGTTTCTGCTGATTTTGGGCCTCTAGGGTGATCTCGCATCAATTCCCCAGGTACCACCGGGTACCGCCCTGAAAGGGCTCATCCGCCATGCGTCTCCGCAACGCCGTGCTCGCCGCCGCCAGCGCGCTCGCCCTCGCCCTCGCCGTCCCCGCCTCGGCCACCGCCGTGGGCGGCGAGTTCCGCTACAAGTACCGGAACTTCCTGGGGGAACAGCTCGGTGCGCTCTTCGACCCGGCCGGCCGCGCCTGCGTCAACCTGCCGGAGGCCGGCCGGAGCGAACCGGCGTACGCGCCGAACAACCGCACCAACTCCACGGCCACCGTCTTTCCCGAGTTCGACTGCGAGGGGGACACCTACTACGTCCTGCGGCCGGGCGGGCGTGCCGGGGACCGGCTGCTGGTCCGCTCGGTGGTGTTCTCCTAGCCGCGGTCTGGGCCTGGGGGCGTCGCCGTGCCGGGTCGAGCGGCGGACGCGCTGCCCGAGGGCGGCGCGTCCGCCAATTCGCTCCGGGCGCGGGACAATTCGAAGATTGGTTGAGACCATTTCGGTGAAACGGCCGTGAACAGCGGCCGACGGCGTGCACCAGGGCACCTGGGTGCACCACGACACCGGGGGCGGCCTTGCCGATTCGACCAGCCGGGCGCTCCGCCCGCACCAGCAGACTGCTGATCATCGCCGTCGTCCTGGTCCTGGCGGCGGGGTTCGGCCTGCACCGCGCGCTCGGCGGCGGTGAGGAGGACGGCGGCCACCCCGGGTTCGTGGACCAGGCCGGACCGCGCACCGGCGCCCGGATCATCCCGGCACCGCTCTCCGCGACCACCGGCACCGGGCCCTCCTTCGAGCTCTCCGCGCAGACCGCCGTCCGCATCGGCGCCACCGGGACGCCGGAGCAGCGCGCGGAGATCCGCCGGACCGCCGAGCAGCTCGCCGAGGCGCTTCGCCGGCCGACCGGCCTTCCGATCGCCGTGACGGACGCCGTGACGGACGCCGTGAAGAGTGCCGAGCAGGGTGCCGAGTCGGGCGGGCCGGCCGACGGCATCGTGCTCGCCCTCGACCTGGCGCTGCCCGAGGAGACCGGCCCCGAGGGCTACCGGCTGACCGCCGGCGGTGCGACCGCCAGGATCACCGCCCGCACCCCGGCCGGCCTCTACCGCGGCACCCAGACGCTGCGCCAACTGCTCCCCCCGCAGATCGAGAGCCGCACCCCCGTGGCCGCACCAGGGGGCTGGCAGGCCGCCGCCGTCGACATCACCGACCGGCCCCGCTACGCCTACCGGGGCGCCATGCTCGACGTCGCCCGGCACTTCTTCACCGCGGACGAGGTCAAGGGCTTCATCGACCGGCTGGCCCTCTACAAGGTCAACCACCTGCACCTGCACCTGAGCGACGACCAGGGCTGGCGGATCGCCGTCCCCGGGCGGCCGGAGCTCACCTCGGTCGGTGCGACCAGCGAGGTCGGCGGCACCCCGGGCGGCTTCTACACCGAGGCCGACTACCGGGAGATCGTCCGCTACGCGCAGGAGCGCTACCTCACCGTCGTCCCCGAGCTCGACCTGCCAGGGCACAGCAACGCCATCCTCGCCGCCTACCCCGAGCTGGACTGCAACGACAGCGCACGGCCCTGGCCGTACACCGGGATCGAGGTCGGCTTCAGCCTGCTCTGCGCGAAGGACGAGCGGACGTACGCCCTCACCGCGGACGTGATCGACGAGGTCGCCCGGCTCACCCCCGGCCCCTACCTGCACCTCGGCGGCGACGAGGTGCGCAAGCTGGCACCCGAGGACTACCGCGAGTTCGTCCGCCGGGTGAGCGCGCAGGTGGTCGCGGCCGGGAAGATCCCGGTCGGCTGGAACCAGACCGCGTCGGCCGCCGGCCCGGGCGGGGTCGGGCTGCTGCAGTACTGGGACGGCAAGGGCGCCCGCGACCAGGACCTGAAGGACGCGGTCGGGCGCGGCGCACAGGTGATCATGTCCCCGGCGGGCCGGACCTACCTCGACATGAAGTACGAGGCCTCCTACCCCCTCGGCCTGAGCTGGGCCGGGACGGTGGACGTCTGGTCCGCCTACTCGTGGGATCCGGACACCCTGGTGGCGCTGCCGCCCGGCGCGGTGCTCGGCGTCGAGGCGCCGCTGTGGACGGAGACCCTGAGCACCCCGGCCGAGCTGGACAGGATGCTGCTGCCCAGGCTGCCCGCGATCGCCGAACTCGGCTGGTCCGACCGGTCCGCCCACGACTGGCCGCGGTTCCGGCAGCGGCTCGCCGAGGAGGGTGCCCGCTGGGACGCGGCCGGCTTCGGGTACGAGAAGCGCCCGGAGGTGCCGTGGCCGGGCCCGGGGCACTGAGCGGGCCCCTTTCTCGTCCACGCCTCCCTCCACGCCGACCGGCGGCCGACCCGGGGGGCGCGGCGTAGCGTGGCTGGGGGAGGGCTTTCACGGACGCCGGGCCGGGGCCGCGGGGGGAGGCCGGTTCCGGGCCGCGCGTGATCCCGGTGACGGAGGAGGAGCGATGTCCGTACGGGAACCGGATCCGGTGAGGCAGGACGCCTTCGCGGGTCGCATGGTGCAGGTGTTAAACGACGCCTGCCTGGGATTCATGGCCAGCGTCGGCCACCAGACCAACCTCTTCGACACCATGGCCGGTCTCGACGCCTCGACCAGCGCGGAGATCGCCGAGGCCTGCGGGTTGGACGAGCGCTACGTCCGGGAGTGGCTGGGCGCCATGGTGGTCGGCGGGGTCGTCGACTACGACCCCGGGCACCGCACCTACACGCTGCCGCCCGAGCACGCCGCCTCGCTGGTCCGGGCCGCCGGGCCGGGCAACATGGCGGGCCTGATGCAGTACCTCGCGCTGATGGGCGAGGTCGAGCAGCGGGTGGTGGAGTCCTTCCGGCAGGGCGGCGGCGTGCCCTACACGGCGTACCCGCGCTTCCAGGCCCTCCAGGCGGAGGAGTCCGCGCGGGTCTACGACCTGGCCCTGGTGGACGGGGTCGTCCCGCTCGTCCCCGGGCTGGCCGACCGGCTGCGGGCCGGGATCGACGTCCTCGACGTCGGCACCGGGCAGGGCCACGCGGTGAACGTGCTGGCCCAGGCGTTCCCGGCGAGCCGGTTCACCGGCCTCGACATCGCCGAGAACGGCATCGCCGCCGCCCGCGCCGAGGCCGCCGCGCTCGGCCTGGCCAACGCCGACTTCGCCGTCGCAGACTCGGCCGAGCTGGCCGGCCGCTACGACCTGGTGACCGCCTTCGACGTGATCCACGACCTGGCCCGCCCGGCCCGCACGCTGGCCGCCGTGGCCGGCGCGCTGCGCCCCGACGGCGTCTTCCTGATGGGCGACATCGCCGCCAGCAGCCTGCTGGAGGAGAACGTCGAGCACCCGTTCGGTCCGGCGCTGTACACCATCTCGACCTTCTACTGCATGACCGTCTCGCTGGGCGAGGGCGGCGAGGGCCTGGGGACGGTGTGGGGCGAGCAGACCGCGCGGCGGATGCTCGCGGAGGCCGGGTTCGGCCCGGTGGCGGTCGAACGGGTGGAGGGCGACGACCTGAACGTGTACTACGTGGTGCGGCCGGCCGGCGGGTAGGCCCTGTCCGGCCGGCCCTGCCGAAGCCGGACGCGGGCAGGACTCGCCGACGGGTCGCCCCGGGCGTAGGTTCGAGGTGTTCGAGGTGTCCGCACGGAAGGCACCGGCGCATGCTCGAACTGCGGATCGGACTCCTCGGCGGTTTCCGGGTCCGGGTCGGCCCGCAGGAGGTCGCCGACGGCGACTGGCACCTGCGGAAGTCCCGGGACCTGGTCAAACTGCTCGCCCTCGTGCCCGGCCACCGGCTGCACCGCGACCGGGCCGTCGCCGCGCTCTGGCCCGAACTGCCGCCGCCGGCCGGCGCCGAGCTGCTGCACCAGGCGCTGGACCAGGCCCGTCGCACCCTCGACGCCCGCTCCTCGGCCACCCACCGCTTCCTGGCACCCGGCGACACCCCCGCGCTGCGCCCGGAGCTGGTCCGGGTGGACGTCGAGGAGTTCGAGCGGGCCGCCCTGCACGCCCGCCGCAGCCGCGACCCCGCCGCGTACGAGCGGGCCGTCGCCCGCTACCGCGGCGACCTGCTGCCCGAGGACCGCTACGAGGAGTGGGCGGCCGGGCGGGAGCAGGCCCTGCACGCCGAGTACCTGGCGCTGCTGGTCGAACTCGGCGGGCTGCGCGAGGCCCGCGCCGACCTGGACGGCGCCGCCGCCGTGCTGCGCCGGGCCGTCGCGGCCGACCCGCTGCACGAGGAGGCCTCGCTCGCCCTGATGCGGGTGCACGCGCTGGCCGGGCGCCGGTACGAGGTGCTGCGCGAGTACGACCGGCTGGCCGCCGCGCTGGAGCGCGAACCGGACGGCGGCGGGCCCGGACCGGCCGCGCAACGGCTGTGGGAGCAGGTCCGCACCGGCCGGGAGGTCCGGGCCGAGCGCGCCGGCGAGCTCTGGGAGCGGGTCGGCGACCTGCGGATGCGCTCCGGCGACACCGCCGGGGCCGTCGCCGCGTACGGCTGCGCCCTGGTACCGGCCGTCGTCGACCTGCCCGCCTCGCCGGGGCTGCCCACCCCGGCCGCCGTGGCCGCGGCGGCGCGCGGCGGCGTCGTGCTGCGGGCGGCGCGCCTGCACCGCAAGGCGGCCGCCGCCCGACTGGCGGGCGGCGATGGCGGCGCCGCCGAACCGCATCTGAGCGCGGCCGAGAGCGTGCTCGCCGGGAGCGGCGGCGACCCGGCCGAGACCGGCCGGCTGCTCGGGGTACGGGCCGCCTGGCTCGCCTCCACCGGCCGTGACGCGCCGGCCCGGCGCGCCGCCGAGGCCGGGCTGGCCGCCGCCGAGGAGCACGGCACCCCCGAGGACCTCGCAGCGGCCGACGAAGCGCTGGCCCGGGTGCACCACGCCCAGGGCACCTGGCGCGAGGGTCTGCACCGCGACATCGAGCGGCTCGGCCCCGCCGGGGACGCCCGGACGGACCGGATCTTCGAACTGCACGGCTGCCTCGGCCAGTACCAGCATGCCGGGGACGGGCCGGGCGACGGCGTGGAGGACTACGCCCGGCGGACGCTGGACCTGGCGATCGCCCGGGGCGCCCGCCGGGCCGAGGCCTTCGCCTGGTGCCTGCTCGGGGAGTCGCTGCTGCTGCACGGCCGCTGGAACGAGGCACCGGGCTGCCTGGAGCACAGCGCCCGCCTGCACGAGGAACTGGGCGGCCCCGGTGGTGCGCTGCCCTGGCAGCGGCTCGCGGAGCACGCCGCCGGGAGCGGCGACAGCGCGGCCGCGGCCGACTTCCTGCGGCGGGGCGCGGCCGCCGCCGCCACCGCACCGCCCGGGCCGCACACCTTCGGCGGGCTGTACGCCACGGCGGCCTTCGACGCGGTCGAGCGCGGGGAGCCGGGCGAGGCGGTCAGGGCCGCGCGGGCCGCCGCGGCGGCCGCGGCCCGGTACGGCGAGTGCCCGAGCTGCACGGCGCTGCTGTACCCGGTGGCGGCGGAGGCCTGCGCCGCCGTCGGCGACGCCGGGGGCGCGGCCGAGCACGCGGCGGCGGCGCGGGCCCTGGCCGGGCGGTTCGAGAGCCCGGCGTGGCGGGCGATGGCGCAGTCGGCGCTCGGCTCGCTGGCGGCGGTGAAGGGCGACCGGGTGGGTGCCCGGGCCGGGCACCTGGCCGCCGCCCGGCTGTACGAGCGGGCCCGGCAGCCTTACTGGGCGGCCCGGGAGAAGGTGTGGGCGGTGACCGGCGGCCCGCGGGGCGAGGGCGTCCCCGGTGCGGGCCCGGCCTCGGATGCGGTGCTGTGCGAGGAAGCGGCGGAGGTGTTCGAGGCGCTGGGCGCCCGGCGGGCCCTGGAGCGGCTCCGCGCGGCTCCGGTCGGCGCGGGCGGGAGGCCGGGCGGCCTGGAGGAGGGGGTGGGCACGTCGCATCGGAGCCGGGGGCCCGGCGCTTCAGGTGGGCGGGGACGAGAGGAGAGACGACCATGACCGGAAACGGCTACGCACACCCCGAGTCGCTGGTCCGCACCGAGTGGCTGGCCCGGCACCTGGACGACGGCACGATCCGCGTCGTCGAGGTCGACGAGGACACCACCGCGTACGAGCAGGACCACATCCCCGGCGCCGTCGGCTGGAACTGGACCACCGACCTGCACAGCCCGGTGGGCCGCGACTACGTCGACCGCGAGGGCGTGCAGCAACTGCTGCGCTCGGCCGGCGTGGAGGAGGACACCTCGGTGGTGCTCTACGGCGGCAACGACAACTGGTTCGCCGCGTACGCCTACTGGCTGCTGCGGCTGCGCGGCTTCGCGCAGGTGCGGCTGTTGGACGGCGGCCGCAAGAAGTGGGAGCTGGAGCAGCGCGAGCGCACCCGGGAGGTGATGGACTACCAGCACACCGGCTACCGACTGCCCGGACCGGAGCACCCCGAACTGCGGGCGCTGCGCGACGAGGTGCTGGCCAAGGCGGAGGTGTTCGCCAAGCCGGGCTCGGACGCGGTGCTGGTGGACGTCCGCTCGCCCGCCGAGTACCGCGGCGAGGCGCTGGCCCCGCCGCATCTGCCGCAGGAGCAGGCGCAGGTGCCCGGGCACATCCCCGGCGCGGTGAACATCCCCTGGGCGCAGGCGGCGAACGAGGACGGCACCTTCCGCTCGGCGCAGGAGCTGCGCGCCCTGTACGGCGGGCAGGGGGTGGAGCCGGAGCGCGAGGTGATCGCGTACTGCCGGATCGGCGAGCGCTCGGCGCACACCTGGTTCGCGCTGACCGAGCTGCTGGGCTACCCGCACGTCAAGAACTACGACGGATCGTGGACCGAGTACGGCTCGCTGGTCCGGGCGCCGGTGGCGGTGGGAGCCTAGGGCTTGCGGGCCGGGTACGGGTTGCCCTGAGTTTCTTCGCATGAACATTTCATAACGGAGGCGTGGAGCAGGGCCCAACGGGACAGGGATCGAGCCGGATCACCCCAGTGATCGGCACCATCCCACCGTCCCAGTGACCCTGGAGGACCACCGTGCGCAAGAGGCTGATCGTCTCTGCCGCCAGCGCTGTCGCCCTGCTCCTGGCCGTTCCCGCCTCCGCCGCCCAGACCGGGCCAGGTGCGGCCGGCGCCGGGGACGCGTACTACCCGACCTACGGCAACGGCGGGTACGACGTCTCGCACTACGACATCCGGTTGAAGTACCAGCCCGCCACCGACGAGTTGGAGGGCACCACCACCATCCTGGCCACCGCCACCCAGAACCTGTCGCGGTTCAACCTCGACTTCGCGCTCGACGTCAAGCAGGTGCTGGTCAACGGACGGGTGGCCAGGTTCGCCGCCACCGGGGAGCAGGAGCTGGAGATCACCCCCGACCGGCCGCTCGCCAAGGGCGCCCAGGCGACCGTCGTCGTCCGCTACGCCGGGATCCCGTCCAAGGTGAAGCGCTACGGCTTCACCGCGTGGCTGCGCTCGCCCGACGGAGGCGTGGCGGCCGGGGAGCCCGAGTCCGCCTGGTGGTGGTTCCCCAGCAACGACCACCCGACCGACAAGGCGACCTTCGACGTCTCGGTCCTGGTGCCCGACGGCTCCCAGGTGATCAGCAACGGCGTCCTCACCGGCCAGACCTCCCAGGCCGGTTGGACCAGGTTCAGCTGGCGCGAGAACAAGCCGCAGGCCACCTACCTGGCCACGCTCGCCGTCGGCAGGTTCGACATCAGCACCGACACCACCCCGAGCGGCCTGCCCGTCTACAACGCCTACAGCAAGGACCTCGGCGAGAACGCGGACGCGGCCCGGGCCAGCGTCGAGCGCACCGGCGAACTGGTCGACTGGCTGAGCGGCTACTTCGGCGAGTACCCGTTCAGCTCGGTCGGCGGCTACGTGCCGAACGTCACCGCCGGCTACGGCCTGGAGACCCAGACCCGGATCTTCTACGGCCCGCGGCAGTTCGCGCGCGGCGCCAACACCTCGGTCGTCGTCCACGAGTTGGCCCACCAGTGGTACGGCGACAGCGTCTCCGTCCAGCGCTGGAGCGACATATGGCTCAACGAGGGCTTCGCGCGCTACGCGCAGTTCCTCTGGTCGGAGCACGAGAACGAGGGCACGGCGCAGGAGATCGCCGACTACGTGTACGCCGCCCACCCGGCCGACGACCCGTTCTGGACCGTCAAGCCGGGTGACCCGGGTGCCGACAACCAGTTCTCCGGCGCCGTCTACGACCGGGGTGCGGTCGCCATCCAGGCGCTGCGCAACACCGTGGGCGAGGACGCGTTCTTCCGGATCCTGAAGGGCTGGCCGGCCGAGCGGAAGTACGGCAACGCGACCATCCAGCAGTTCCAGGCGTACGCCGAGCGGGTCTCCGGGCGCCAGCTCGGGGACCTCCTCACCACCTGGCTGTTCACCGCGGGCAAGCCGGCGCTCAACTCGGCCGGTGTCCCGGGGACGGCGGCCGCGTCCGTTGCCAAGGTGCAGACGCAGCCGCAGGAGCCGAAGTCGTGGAAGGCGATCCAGCAGACCAACACCGTGCACGAGGCCCACTGACGGCCTCCCCGCGGTGCGGTCGACCGTGCCCGGCCCGCAGCAGCGGGCCGGGCACGCGGCACAGGCGTGGCTCAGGCCGTCTCAGGCGTGGCCGAGCGCCTGGGCCTCGGTCAGGACCAACTCCTCGACGCCGTACAGGAAGTGCTCGATGTCCGGGCGGGGGAGCACCGCCGGGTCGGCGGTCATCGAGAGCCGGAGCGCGACGGGCGTCTGAAGGGCGTCCAGGGCGTAGCTGAGCCCGGGGCGGGGCTCGAAGTCGACCGGCCAGGTCAGTGTGGTCCTGGCCCGGGTCTGCGCCAGCGGCTCCCCGGCGGGCGGGACCTCCGCGTCCATGTCCTCCGGGCGCAGCGGAGGGGCCAGCTCCCGGGTGTCGTTGACGATGCAGGAGCGGTCGGCGAGCGGGACCTGCTCGGTGGTGAGCCGCTCGATTTCCTCGTCCAACAGCTGCCTGTCGAAGTACGCGTGGCGGTAGGCGGCGATCGTGGAGGCGTGGGTGCGGCGGACCAGGGCGGCGAAGTCGTCGCCGGCGTCCGGCAGATGGAGGACGGCGTCGCCCGCGACCACGTTCACCGCGTGGGTGAGGCCGGGCAGGAAGCGGTTGTTGACGATGACCTGGAGCACGGCGTCCGGGTGGCCGGACAGCCGGGAGGTCATCGCCCCGACCGCGGCCAGCAGGACGGAGGCGGAGCTGGCCCGGTGGCCGGCCGCGACCAGGTCGACGGCGCGGAGCAGGGCCGGAGAGGTCAACTCGGCGTTGGGGAAGCGCCGCTCGGGATCGGCTCCGGTCGGGAGCGGGAAGAGCCGGGGCGGGCCGAGGCGCAGCTTGCGCAGGGCGTGCTGCCGGGCGTTGGAGTCGCGCCGGCGCCCGCGGTCGGAGGTCTGGAAGTCGGCCTCCTCAAGCGGCTGTTGGCTGGGCCGAAGCTCCCTGATCCGCTCCGGCGAGGTGCCCAGGACGAGGTCGGTGAGGTCCATCACGAGCCGGCTCATGCCGGTGCCGTCGACGGCGGTGTGGGAGAGCACCAGGGTCATGTGCCGTACCAGGCCGGCGGATTCCACCAGGCCGACGCGGATCGGCCACTCCTCGGCACAGTCGAAGGGCAGCGCCGCCAGCTCGTCGTGCAGGGCCCGGCCGGTCTCGTCCGCCTCCTGCGGACTGCCGTCGCACGGCCGGGAGTGCACGGGCAGCCGCCCGGCGGGGTCGACGGTCTGCCGCAGCACGCCGTCCTCGTCCCGGTGCAGCCGGGTGTGCAGGGAGTCGTGCAGGTGGAGCAGGTGTCCGAGGGCGTCCAGCACCGCGGGCAGCGGGACGCCCTGCTCCAGCGGGGTGGCCACCGTGATGTTGTAGCGCGGCGCGTCGGCCGGCGCGAGCCTGCTCACCGCGGTCCAGATGGCCCGCTGACCCCAGGTGGCCGGGCCGGTGCCGGACCGGCCGGACGAGAAGGTGATCTCCAGCTGCTGACTCGTGGTCACCGTATGGGTCTCCGATGTGCGGTTCCGGGCCGGGTGCCTGGCCCTGGCGGTTGGTCGGTACGCGGTGCCGGGTGGAACGAGTGTGGCGTACGGTCCCGCCCGCGTCGAGAGTCGGCGGCCCGGGGTCTCGGTATGTGGCCGGTCCAATGGGTCGGGGGGTGCGGGTCGGGGGCTGTGGGGGGCTGCCTCAGGCCCGGCAGGTTAGCGGCCGGCCGTGGAACCGGACCATCTCGGCGAACAGCGCGCCGACGTCGAGCGGGTCGCCGGGCGCGGCCCCGCGCAGCTCGGCGTAGGCGCGGTGCAGGTTGGGGACCAGCCGTTCGGCGTCGAGGAGCCGGCCGAACCCGCCGAGCCGGCAGTCGCGGGCGGCCTGGAGCGGGGTGAGTCCGGCGGCCAGCCCGTCCCGTGCCACCTCCTGGATCCACCGCAGATAGCGTTCCGTCTCGTCGAACACCTCGGGGCCGCCCACCGGGCCGTGGCCGGTGACCACCGTCCGGGCGCCGAGGGAGCGCAGCCGCCCGATCGCCGCGATCGACGCGGAGACGGAGCCCATCGCACAGAACGGCGTGACCCCCGACATCACGATGTCCCCGGTGAACAGCACGCGCTGCCCGGGCAGCCAGACCACCGTGTCGTCGGTGGTGTGCGCGGGGCCCGGGTGGATCAACTCGACGACGGTGTCGCCGACATGGAGCGTCAGGCCGTCGCGGTGGGTCAGGGTGGGGAGGGCGGGCTGCAGGTCGCCCCAGCACACCTCCGGCCACAGGGTGGTCAGGTGCAGCCCGGCCGCGGCCATTTCGCTCCGGGTGCGCTCGTGGCCGATCACCAGGGCCTCGGGGAAGACGAAGTTGCCGTACACGTGGTCGCCGTGGAAGTGGGTGTTGACCAGGTACTCCGGCACCGTCGGGGAGACCGTCCGGACGGCCTCCCGAAGGCGGCGGGCCCGGGCCTCGGTCGCCGCGGTGTCGATCAGGGCCGTCCGGCCTCCCGAGACGATGACGCCCGCGTTGTTGAGGCACCATCCGCCGTCCGGTTGGACGTAGGCGAAGACCCCGTCGGCCACCTCCTCCAGCCGGCCGTCGGTGCGGGGTTCGGTGGCTGCCTGTTCGGGTGTGGTCACGGGATTTCTCCTGAGAGGTCCGGATGGCTCGGGCGGGGCGGTTCGGGCGACGGGGGTTCGGGCGGGGTGGTTGGGGCCGGTCCCACCATCGCGGCCGGTCATCGAGTACCGCTCGAAGGCCGGGCCGGGGCATTCCGCTCGCCGCCATATGCAGGTAGTCGACATATCTCGACTGAAGGCATATGGTCGGCATGTGGCGGCCCGTCAACTGCAGGAGTTGGCAGGCCCCGTGTCCGCCGTGTCGGCCTGTGCCTTCGGCCGGGCCGTGCGGCCGTCCGGGCCACGCGGGCCGTCCGGGCCGTCCTGGCGGCCCCCGGCCGCCTCCGCAGGCCGGGTCGGGCCGTTCGTCGAACCTTTCCCGGCGAGTGGCCGACCCCCTGCGGGCCACCACCACCGATCCCGCACTCCATGGGAGGACCGAAGTGAACCACCGTTCCCGCACGCCCAGGGCGCTCGGCGTCGGCATAACCGCCGCCCTGAGCCTGGTCCTGGCGGCGTCGCCCGCCCTGGCCGGACCGACCGCCGACCCGGACCCCGTACCCGGCCTGGTGGCCGGCGAGGGCACCGCCACCCCGCAGCTGGTCACCGGCCTCGCCGAGGCGGCCCCCGGCAGTCCGGCCGACGCCGCCCGGGCGTATCTCGCGGCCCACTCGGACCGGTACCGGATCGACCCCGGGCAGCTGACCGAGATCGGCACCGAGCGCGCGGCCGACGGCCGGACCACCGTGAGGTTCGAGCAGCGTCACGGCGGCCTCCAGGTGTTCGGCGCGCAGTACCTGGTCCACCTCGTCGGCGAGGGGGCCGAGCAGCGGGTCGAGTCGGTCGGCGGCAAGTACTTCACCGGCCTCACCGCGCCGACCACCCCCGCCGTCCCGGCCCCGATCCTGCGCGAGCGGGCGCTCGACGCCCTCAAGGACCCGCGCGCCCGGGCCGGCGCCGCCGTCGAGGACCGCGGCCTGGTCGTGCTGCCCGGCGGTGCCGGCCGACTGGCCCAGCACTTCACCCTGACCGCTGCCGACCCGGACGGCGGCGACCGGCTGGTCCGCGAGGTCTACGTGGACGCCACCGTCGGCGTGGTCGCCCTCGCCCACGACGCCCGCGCCCCCTACCCGATGGGCGGCGCCGGCGGGGTCGGTGCCAAGGCCGGTGCCAAGGCCGGTGCCAAGGCCGGGGCGAAGGCCGCAGCCGGCTCCGCCGCTCGCGACGGTGCTGCTGCCGGAGCCGCCGCCGGTGTCGAGCCCGCCACCGGCACCGCCCCGGACGCCTTCGGCCGCTCGGTCAAGGTGAACGTCGGCCGCCTCCCGGACGGCAGTTACCAGCTCACCGACCTCACCCGGTCCGCCGCCATCAGCACCTACGACGCGGCCGGCCGGGACTCCGAGGACTTCAAGGGCACCATCCCCGCCGACAGCGCCCCGGCGCACTCCGCGGGCCCGGACTTCCCCGCGTCCACCGGTACCAGCGGCGCCACCAACGCCCACCTCAACGCCGGTACCGTGTACGACTTCTACCGCAACCGGCTCGGCCGGGAGGGCCTGGACGGCAAGGGCGGCCCGATCACCTCCGTGGTGAACGTGACCTTCGGCGGCCAGCAGATCCCGAACGCGTACTGGGACGGCTCGAAGATGGTCTACGGCGGCGGCGGGCCCACCTACCAGCCGTTCGCCGTGGCGCTCGACGTGGCCGGGCACGAGATGACCCACGGCGTCATCAGCAACTCCGCCGCCCTCGCCTACGTCGGCCAGTCCGGTGCGATGAACGAGGCGATCGCCGACTACTTCGGCAACGCCATCGAGGTGACCGCCCGCGGCCAGTCGATGAACGACCCGAAGGCCGCGCTGCTCGGCGAGGACCTCTGCCGCACCGGCACCCCCGAGGAGTGCGCGGGGCGCCGACTGGACGACCGCCGCAGCACCGTGACCGACTACGTCGGCGCGGGGCTCGACGTCGACAGCGGCGGGGTGCACCTCAACTCCACCATCTTCGGCGGGGCGTTGTGGGACATCCGGCGCACCCTGGACCCGCTCACCGCCGACCGGCTGATCTACCGCGCGCTCACCGGCTACCTCACCCCGCTGGACGACTTCGTCGACGGCCGCAACGCGGTGTTCGCCGCCGGCCGGGCGCTCAACCTGAACCGGGCCCAACTCCGCACGGTGGAGAAGGCGTTCGACGCCCACGGGATCCGGGCCGGCTGGCAGAGCCGGGTCGGCCTGGACAGCCGCCCGCTGCTGCGCGACATCTCCACCACGATGGCCTCCCCGGCCGCCGCCAACGGCCACTGGGTGATGATGTCCAACACCGAAACGCTCAGCAAGACCGCGCTGTTCACCGGCTCCACCAGCGGCTCCGGCACCCCCACCCGGCTCAGCCCGGAGGACGGCCGCTACCACGGCTGGGCCGCCACCGACGGCACGTCCGCCGCATGGGTGGCCGTCGGCCCGGACGCCCAGGGCGTGTTCGGGATGGAACTGCTGACCGGCCCGCTGTCCGGCGGCTCGATCCGCAGCCTGTACCGCTCCGCGAACCAGCAGCCCGGCGACCTCAGGGTGTCCGGCAACGAGCTGGTCTTCCGGACGACCGACTTCGCCACGGACCAGACCACGATCCACCTCTACCGCAACGGCACCCAGGCGGCGGAGATCCCGCTGCCCCAGGGCCACTCCGCGGCGGGCCTCGCCTTCAAGGACGGCATCATCGCCTGGTCCGAGCAGTGGGCGGTCGGGGACGACTACGCCTTCGCGCCGACCGTCTACTCGATCGCCGCGGGCAAGGTCGTCGCCCAGTACCCGGGCACCGACGGGGCCGGGGGCACCGACCCCCAGCTCGCGGGCGGGCGACTGCTGTGGAAGGAGACGCCCGCCGACCGGTCCAAGAAGAGCTCGATCCGCTCCGGCGCCCTGGACGGCTCCGGCGTGACCGAGGTGCTGTCCGCCGACTCGCCCGTCGCCGCCCGGGGCCTCTCCTTCACCGCGTCCGACCAGGCCGTCACCGTCGAGCAGCCGGGCAGCAAGCCCGGCAGCGGCTGGACCAACGCCGCGCTGCCCAAGCTCTGGCAGCTCCCGGTCACCGGCGGCACCCCCCAGCGGCTCTCCTGCAACCGGGGCAGCCAGGTCTTCGCCGCGGCCGACCAGGGCACCCGCGTCGTCTGGCTGGACGCCACCGCGGGCCGCACCGACCTGGTGGTCCGCGACCGCCCGGCCGGCTCCTGCTGATCCCGCCGACCCATGGTCACGGCCCGGCCGGCCACCGCACCCCGCGGTGGCCGGCCGCGGCCGTTCCGGTGCCCGGCGGGGAGCCGGCTCACCCCGGGCGGCGGGCCGAGGTCGAGACCAGGGTGTAGGAGAGCGCCTCGAAGCCGGGCCGGCGGACCAGTGCGCGGAACCGCTCCAGCTCCTCCGGCAGCAGGCCGGCGGCGAGCAGCGGCTCCTGGAGCTGGCGCGAGTTGATGTCGTGGAGGCGGGCGCCGCCGTCGTGGGTCCAGCTCTCGGCGTGGACGGCGGTGTGGACGTCGGTCAGACCGAGCCCGGTCATCGCCCCGTGGACCTGGCGCCCCCAGTCCAGGTCGGCGCCCCGGTCGCCCAGCACGGCGAGGACGGTGTCGACGACCCGGGTGAAGAGCTCGCGCTCGACCGGGTCGACCGGGGTGAGGACGGAGAGCGGGCTGCGGTCGAACTCCTCGACCAGCAGCACGCCGCCGGGCCGCAGTGCGCCCGCCAGGGTGGCGAGCACCGCGCGGCGTTCGGGCAGGTGGAGCAGGAGCAGACGGGCGTGGATCAGGTCGAAGGGCCCGCCGGGCGGCGGCTCGTGCCGGGCGTCGTGCCGCCGGACGATCACCTCCGCGGCCGAGCCGGTCGGCGCGGTGGACCCGGTGGATCCGGTCAGCCGGGTCGGGTCGAGGTCGGTGGCCGTCACGGAGCCGCCGGGGCCGGCCAGGGCGGCGAGCATCCGGGCGACCGACCCGGCACCCGCCCCGACCTCCCAGCAGCGGGCGCCCGCCGGGACCTTGAGCCGCTCCAGGTGGGAGGCGGTGATCGGGTCGAGGGCGGACTCCAGGACCTGGAGCTGGTCCACGGCCTCGTCGGCCCGGTTGTCGAAGGCGTAGTGCGCGTCGGTTGGCATCAGAGCGACTCCTGCGGTGCTTGGCGGGGCGGGGCGAGGGCGGCGAGCACAAGGGCCTGGTCCCGGCGGGCGGCGGCGCCGTCCAGGGCGGTGGTGATCCGCCCGGCGCCGAGCACGGTGATCCGGTCCGCGATGGGGAGCACCAGGGCCGGCCGCGGGGCGGCGAGCAGGACGGCCAGCCCGTCGGCGGCCAGCCGGCGTGCCAGGTCCAGGACATCGGCGGCGACGGCGGGGGCCAGGCCCTCGGTGGGTTCGTCCAGCAGCAGGACGCGGGGGCCGGTGAGCAGGGTGCGGGCGATGGCGAGCATCTGCTGCTCGCCGCCGGAGAGGCGGTCGGCGCGCTGGTTCAGCCGCTCGCCGAGTCGGGGGAGCAGGTCGAGGACCCGGTCGGGCGACCAGGAGGTCGGCCGCCGCCGGTAGGCCACCCTGAGGTGCTCGGCCACCGTCAGGGAGGCGAAGACCCGGCGCCCCTGGGGGACCAGGCCGATTCCGGCCCGGGCGCGGCGGTGGGCCGGGAGGCGGGTGACGTCGGCGCCGGCCAGCCCGATCCGGCCCGAGGCCACCGGGAGCAGACCGGCCAGCGCGTGCAGCAGGGTGGTCTTCCCCGCGCCGTTGGGCCCGAGGACGGCGTGTACCGAGCACCGGTCGGCCGTCAGATCGATGCCCTGCAGCACGGTGCCGCCGTGGTAGCCGGCCCGCAGGGAGTGAGTTTCGAGCATCCGCCTCACCCGGACCGGATGTCGAGGTAGGCCTCCCGGACGGCGGGGTCGGCGCTGATCTGCTCCGGGGTGCCGTCGGCGATCGAGCGGCCCTCGTGCAGCACGGTGACCCGGTCGGCCAGGGCGTTGACGAACGCCAGGTCGTGCTCGACCAGCAGCACGGCGACCTCGGCGGGGACCAGCCGCAGGGCCGTCACCAGCCGGTCGGTGTCCTCCTCGGTGAGGCCGGCGGCCGGTTCGTCCAGCAGCAGGACCCGGGGCCGGGCGGCGAGCGCGGCCGCGATCTCCACCAGCCGCTGCCGACCGTGCGAGAGCCGGCCGGCGGGGTGGTCGGCGGACTGTGCGAGGCCGACCCGGTCGAGCAGGTCGTGGCAGCGGCGCCCGAGCTCCCGGTACCGGCGGGGGCGCCAGAGCCCGCGCAGTTCGGTGTGCCGCCAGGCGGCCAGGGCGACGTTGTCCAGGGCGCTCAGGCTGCCGAGCACGGCCGGCTGCTGGAAGGTGCGGGCGATGCCGAGGCGGGAGCGCCGGGCCGGTCCGGCGCGGGTGATGTCCCGCCGGTCGAGCGTGATCCGGCCGGCCGACGGCGCGACCGTGCCGGCCAGCAGGCCGAGCACGGTGGACTTGCCGGCGCCGTTGGGCCCGATCACGGCGTGGCGGGTCCCGGGTTCGATCGCCAGGTCGAGCCGGTCGACGGCGACCAGGCCGCCGTAGCGGCGGGTCACCCCGCGGAGGGCGAGCAGGGCGCTCACGGGCCGGCCTCCGGGGTGGTGGCGCCGGGCGCGGGCCGGGCCGGCGGCGCCGGAGGCGAGCCGTGCGGCAGCCGGGGCAGGCGGATCCCGGCGAACCCGCGGGGCAGCAGGTACACGGCGGCGATGAACAGGGCGCCGAGCAGCAGCGGGCCGTGCCCCGGCCAGTGCGCGGCGAGCTGGTCCCGGGTGATCAGCACCAGGGCGGTGCCGGCGAGCGCGCCCAGCGGTGACGTCACACCGCCGAGGACGGCGGCGAGCAGGCACAGCGAGGAGGTGGTGAAGCCGACGTCGGCGGGGGAGACGTAGCGCTGCGCGGTCACCAGCAGGTGGCCGCCCACCCCCGCCAGGGCCGCGGCCCCGACATGGGCGCCGAGGAGCAGCAGGGTGACGGGGTGGCCGCAGGCCCGCATCCGCGCCTCGTGGTCGCGGCACCCGGCGAGCAGGAGCCCGAGCGGTGAGCGCAGCACCAGGACCGTCGCCGTGACCGCGCAGGCGGCGACGGCGACCACGTACCGGTAGACGGCCGGGTCCCCGGTCAGCGGCGCGGCGCCCCAGAACACGCGGACCGGCGCGATGCCGGCGAGGCCGTCGGTGCCGCCGGTGACCGAGCTCCAGCGGGCCGCGGCGGTGGCGGTCAGCTCGCCGAGCGCCAGCGTGATCATCAGGACCGTCACGCCCCGGGCCCGGGCCACGACCGGCCCGGTCAGCAGGGCGAACGACGCGGCGGCCAGGGCCGCGGCCGCGACCTGCAGCGGACCGGTGTCGACGCCCGCGCGGCCCAGCAGGGCGGTGGTGTAGGCGCCGACCGCGTACGGCGCGGCCTGGCCGAGCGTGGGCAGCCCGGCCCGGCCGGTGAGGACGGTGATGCCGACGGCGACCAGACCGAGCGCGGGTACCGGGGTGAGCAGGACGAGCGTCGACTCGTCGACCAGGGCCGGCAGGGCGAACAGCGCGAGCGCGGTCGACACCGGGGCCCAGAAGGCCGGGTGGGCGGTCGGCCACCGGCGCCCGGGCCCGGTCATCCGCGGGCTCCCCGGGCGCCGCGGCCGCGCAGGACGAGCGCTGCGGCCATCGCCGCGAACAGGAGGTAGGGGGCGGCGTCCGGTGCAAGGTCGACGCCGAGGGTCTGCACCTCGCCCACGGCCACCGCCGCCACCAGGGCCCCGAGGACCGAGCCCAGGCCGCCCAGCACCACCACGATCAGCGAGAGCAGCAGGACGGTGTCGGCCGTGCGCGGGCCCGGGCCGATGATGGGGGCGCCCAGGACGCCGGCGAGGCCTGCCAGGGCCCCGGCGCCCGCCAGCACCGCGGCGTGCACCAGTCGGGGGTCGGTGCCCAGCCCGGCGACCATCGCGGCGTCGTCCACCGTGGCGCGCAGCAGCGCGCCGGCCCTGGTGCGGCGCAGCAGCAACTGCCCGGCCGCCGCCAGCAGGGCCGCCACCAGGATGAAAGCCAGCCGGTAGACCGGGTAGCGGTGCCCCCCGAGGTCGGCGCTGCCGTCGAGGACCGCCGGCAGCACGACCGGGAGCTCGTCGGGCCCGGCGACGGTACTGAGCAGATCGCCGCCGACCAGCGCCACGCCGAAGGTGAGCAGCGCCTGGGCGAGGTGGCCGCGCCGGCGGATCGGCGCGGTGAGCGCGGCGAGCAGCCCGCCGCCGGCGCCGGCCGCCGCGGTGCCGACGGCCAGGGCGAGCAGCAGCCCGCCCCACGAGCCGTCCGACAGCGTGGCGGCCGTGTACGCGCCGACGGCGTAGAGGGTGCCGTGGGCGAGGTTGAGGACGTCGCCCGTCCCGAACGCCAGGGTCAGCCCGGCCGCCGCCACGTACAGCAGCAGGCCGTAGGCCACGCCGTCGACCGCGGGCACCAGATGTGCGTCGATCAGGCCCATCGGCCGCCCTCCCCGTCCCCGGCCCGTGGTCAGTTCCCGATGGTGGCGAGGTCCTGGACCATCTGGTTGGACAGGGCGCGGCCGTCGCTCTTGACCTCGCGCAGGTACCACTTCTGCACCGGCGAGTGGGTGTTGCTGCCGAACTGCCAGGTGCCGCGGGGGCTGTCGATCTGGCCGAGGCCGGCGATGGCGGTGTTCAGCGTGTCCGAGTCGAGCTTGGCGCCCGCCGCGCCGATCGCCTTGTCGAGCACGGAGGCGGCGTCGTAGGAGGCCATCGCGTAGGTGGTGGGCGGGGACTGGTACTTGGACTGCCAGGCCGAGACGAACGCCCGGTTGGCCGCGTTGTCGAGGTCCGGGGCGTAGTTGAGCACCGAGCGGATCCCCTTGGCGGCGTCCCCCTGGGCGGTCAGCACGCCGCCCTCGGTGAGGAACCCGGCGGCGTACAGCGGGGTGCCGGCCAGGTCGGACTGGGCGTACTGCTTGACGAAGTCGACCGCCGCGCTGCCGGCGTAGAAGCAGTACACCGCTTTGGCCTTGGAGTTCTTGATCTTGTTGAGGTAGGGGGTGAAGTCGGTGGTGCCGGGGAACGGCGTGAAGGTCGCCTTGCCGCCGGCGAGCTGCCCGCCGGCCTTGGTGAACGCGTCGGTGAACCCGCGCAGTTCGTCCCAGCCGCCCTGGTAGTCGGGCCCGATCGCGTAGACCGGGCCGTCGACGGTGTCGTGCACGTACTGGGCGATCGCCGCCCCCGGCTCGTCGGACATGAAGCTGGTGCTCCACTGCCGGCTGACCTCCTTGACGGCGGGGCGGCCGTTGGAGCTCACCAGGGGGATCCCGGCTTCGGTGAGCAGCGGGGAGATCGCGGCGACCGAGCCCGCGCCGACCACACCGGTGACGGCGAGGACCTTGTCCTGCTTGACCAGCTTGGTGGCGGCGGGGAGCGCGGTCGGCGCGCCGTCGCCCTCGTCGGCGACCACCAGGTCGACCGGGTGGCCGCCGAGCCTGCCGCCGTGGGTGTCCAGGTAGAGCTGGAAGCCGTCCCGAAGGTCGGTGCCGACGGACTTGTACGTCCCGGAGAGCGATGCCAGCAGCCCGATCTTCACCGTGCCCGCACCGCCGTCGGCCGCGTCGCCGCTGCGGCCGCCGTGGCCGCTGGTGCAGCCGGTGGCGAGGAGCAGGGCGGCGAGGAGGGCGCACCCGCGGGCGGTGCCCCCGGTCGGGCGGCGTCCGAGGATCGGTGACATGTGTGCTCCCGGAGTTGGGGTGGCGGACCGGTGTCGAGGGTCGGTCAGGAGGGCGTGTCGAGCAGCTTGGGGCGGGCCGTGGGGGTGAGCTGAGGGCCGACCTGGTTGATCAGCTCGGCCATCTCGAAGGAGACCTGGCCGATGTCGCAGGCCTTCGAGGCCAGCACCAGCAGCGAGGCGCCGCTGCTGACCGCCATCGAGAACAGGAAGCCGCCCTGCAGCTCGGTGAGGTTGCTGATCACCGGCTCGGCCTTCAGCAGCCGTCCGGCGCCGGCCAGCAGGCTGACCAGACCGGAGGCGATCGCGGCGAGCTGGTCGGCGTGCTCGGTGTCGACCTCCCTGGTGGCCGCGATCAGCAGTCCGTCGGCGGACACCGCCACCGCGTGGGTGATCTCCGGGACCCGGGCCGCGAAGTCGTTCAGCAGCCAGTCGAGATCGTGGGTCGAGGGGGAGGTCATGCGTCTTCCTTCTGGTTCGGGGTGGAGAGGAGAGGCTTGGGGGCGCCGCGTCCGGCGCGGCTGGCGCCGATGCCCCGGGCGTAGGCGGCCATCGAGGCCGAGACCTGCCCGGGGTCGCGGTGTGCCAGCCCGTGCGAGGGGTGGGCGGGGGGCTCGGGGGCGTCGGAGGTGCCCGGCGTACCGGGGGCCGCCGGGTGGGCGGGGGCGGGCTCGGTGGCCGGCGCCGCCGGGCGCCTGCGCCTGGGCAGGCCGCTTCCGGTGGTGCCGGCGTCCGCCGGGTCCGTCGGGGGTGCCGGTACCGGCGCTGGTGCGGGCGCGGTGGCGGGCAGTGGCTCGGCCGCGTCCGTCGTGGTTGCCGTTGCCGAGGTTGCAGCCGGGGGCAGGGCCGGGGCTGCGGGCAGGGCCGGGGTCGGAGCCGGAGTCAGGGCCGGGGCCGGGGTCGGGTCGGCGGCCTTGGCCAGGCCGAACACCGAGTCCGGAAGGGTGACCTCGGCGATGGTGCCACCGCCCGGGCGCGGGCGCAGTTCGACCCGGATGTCGTACCAGGAGGCCAGGTGCCCGACCACGGTCAGCCCCATCGCGCGGACGGCGGCGATCTCGACCGGCGGGGGTGCGGCGAGCTTCTCGTTGGCGGGTGCCCAGCGGTCCTCGGCCAGGCCGATGCCCTCGTCGCAGACCTGGATCACCAGCCGGTCGGTCAGCAGCCTGGCCTCGGCGGTCACCCTGGTCTCGGGCTTGGAGAAGGCGGTGGCGTTGTCGAGCAGTTCGGCGACGAGGTGGACCAGGTGGTCCACCGCCCGGCCCTCGATCAGGACGCCCTGGTCGGTCGTGCCCACGTCGACCCGGGTGTAGCGCTCGATCTGGGCGGCCGCCGCCCGCAGGACGTCCTCGATCGGGGCGCTCCCCGACCGCACCCGGGCCGTCGCCTCGCCACCGAGGACGAGCAGGCTGTGGTTGTTGCGGCGCATCCGGTTGGCCAGGTGGTCGAGCTCGAAGAGCCGGGCCAGCCGTTCGGGGTCGGGCTCGTCGCGCTCGGCCGCGTCGAGCGCCCGGACGAGTGCGCCGGTCAGCCGCTCGGCCCGGCGGGCCAGGCCGACGAAGACGGTGCCCATCCGGTCGCGCATGGCCGCCTGCTCGGCGGCGATCCGCACGGCCTCCCGGCTGACGGTGTTGAAGGCGGCGCCGACCGCGGCGATCTCGTCCCGGCCGCGGACCTCGACGGCGTCGCCCGCCGCGGCGGCGAACTCCTCCGGTGTCGCCCCGCCGAGTGCGCCGCCCGCCGACAGCGCGGCGACGGCCGCGGGCAGGCGCTCATGGGCGACCGCGTGCGCGGCGTTGCGCAGCCGGCGCAGCTCCCGGATCATCGGCCGGCCCAGCCGGAGGGTGAGCACGATCACCGCGATCACCGCCAGCAGCACCGCCAGGCCCTCACTCAGGGCCAGCCTGCGCTGCGTGTTGCGGAAGTCGGTGACGCTGGCGAGCGTCGAGGCGTTGACCTTCTGCTCGACGCGCTGGAGCCGGTCGGTCCGCTCGTCCGTCACCGTCGTCCAGCTCGCGTCCACCGGGAGCGGCTGGCCCGTCGCGGTACGGGCGACGGCGTCCTCCAGCCGGCCCGCGGCGATGATGCCGGGACCGGTCAGCGAGCGGTCCAGCCAGGTCTGCCACTCCGGGGTGGCCGCCCGCTGGAACTCCAGGACGGCCTCGGTGTATCCGGTGCGGGTGGCGGTGATGGCCTGCTGGGCGGCCGGGGTGAGGACGCCGGAGGCCCGCGAGGTCAGGACCGCGACCTCCTGCTGGCTCACCGACTCCTGGGCGCGGGCCAGGGCGACTCCGCTGTTGATCCGGTCCGCGAGGTCGGCCCCGGCGCGCCCGGCCTCGGCGACGTCGCCCCGGTAGGCCAGCAGGTCGGCGATGAGGATCCGGTAGCGGAAGGTGGTCGCGGACAGGGCGGTGGTCGGGCCCGACTCGACCTGCTTGCGGAGCGCGGGCAGCGCCGCCAGGTCCTCGTCCACCTGGCGGAGGCGTCCCACGGTGTTGCCCCGGCCCGCGTGCATGCGGCCCCGCAGCTCGCGGTACTCCGCGATGCTCGCGTCGGTCGCCTGGAGCTGCCGGAGGTAGGCGTTGGTCCGGTCGGGATTGGCCTCGCCGGTCAACAGCGCAGCGGCGCAGGTGCGTTCCCGCTGCAGCTGCCGGGTCAGGTCGCCGACCTGGGCGCTGATGGCCACCATCGAGCGCAGCTGTGCGGCGCCGAACACCTGTCCGGCGGTGATGCGCAGCGCAAGCGCCGCGAAGGCGACCACCGCGAGCAGCGGCACCGTGGCGAGGATGGCGAGTTTGCGGGTGATCCTCACCGGGCCGGTCCTCCGGCCGTCGGCAGAGGGTTGGTCGGGCCTTGCTGGTGAGCAGTCATGGCGCGCCTTGCGTGGTGATCGGAGGGGCGGGCAGGGGGAACGAGGGTGCGTCAGCCGCTGGGTGGGTCCTCCATTGGGCGCGTACCTGACATGATGCTGCGCCGATCATAGTGGCGACGGTCGATCACGTCTTCGAAACCTGCGGAAGCCTAGCCAACTGATGGGGCGTTAGAAAGTTCCCTGGGTAACCCCCTTGTCCGGGCCCGTCGCGACCGCCCGTCCCGGCCCTCGCCCGCACCCCGGCCCCGTGCCCCCGCAGGGCACCGTCACCCATGCCCGGCGGGCCGGTGACCGGCCACATTACGTCGGGGTGACCGATGCCGGTCGGGGGTCGTCCGGCCTACCGTCAATGACGTCACCCCGCCCTGTCCGATCGAAAGCAGGTCGCATGCGCCAGCTCACCTACTGCGTCGCCGCCAGCCTCGACGGCTTCACCGCAGGCCCGGACGGGCAGTCCGACCTCTTCCCCTTCGAGGGCGACCTCGCCGCCGTGCTGCTGGCCGAGTACCCCGAGACCATCCCGGCCCAGCACCGCGGGCCGTTGGGCGTCGAGGGGGCCGCCAACCGGCGGTTCGACACCGTCCTGCTGGGCCGCGGCACCTACCGGGCCTGCCTCGCGGCGGGCGTCACCAGCCCCTACCCGCACCTCAGGCAGTACGTCTTCTCCCACACCCCCACCCGGCTCGACCCCGCCGTGGAGACCGTCTCCGGAGACCCGCAGGCGTTCGTCCGCGACCTCAAGCGGCAGGACGGGGCGGGCATCTGGCTCCGCGGCGGGGCCGACCTGGCAGGGCAGCTGCTCGGGGAGATCGACGAACTCGTCATCAAGCGCTACCCGGTCGTCCTCGGCTCCGGCCTCCCGCTGTTCCGCGCGGCCTTCCTCCCGGCGGCGTTCACGCTGACCGACTCCCGCGTCTTCAACACCGGCGCGACCCTCACCACCTACGCAACGCACCAGAGATGAGCACACAGATGCTGTTCCGTTCCATCACCGAGACCGACCTCGACCGCGTCACCGCCGTGACGGTCGACGAACCCGTCAGCTGGATCCCCGCCGACCGCTACCTCGAAGAACTCGCCGAGGGCATGTACCGGCCGGAGTGGACCTGGATCGCCGAGGACGGCGACCGGATCGTGGCCCGCGCCCTGTGGTGGGGCCAGGCGTCCAGCGAGCACCCGATCGCACTGGACTGCCTGCACGTCGACCCCTCGGTCGCCGACCGGGCGGCGGTCGCCGCCGGGCTGATCACCGCGAGCCTGCGGGCCTTCGCCGAGCAGGGCGCCACCAAGCCCCCGCTGTACAACGTGACGCTGCCGAACGGCTGGCGCGAGGACCCGGCCGTCGTCGCCGCCCTGGCCTGGCGGCACGAGGCCGCGCAGGCCGCCGGACTCACCGACGAGGTGGAGCGGCTGCGCCTGGAGTGGACCCCCGACGCCGGGCTCCCGGCCTCCAGCGGGCGCCTCACCTTCACCGAGGGCTCGGACGAGGAGTTCCTGGAGGTCTTCCGGCGGATCGCGGTGGGCAGCCTGGACGGCGAGACCCGCCGCAACGTGGCGTCCATGGGCGCCGAGGCCGCCGCCCAGGAGGAGGTGGACTTCTACCTCGGCTGCCCGGGCGAGCGCGCGTGGTGGCGGCTGGCCCGCACGGCCGACGGGCAGGTCGCCGGACTGGCCCTGCCGTCGGCGACGCCGTACAACCGCAACGTCGGCTACCTGGGCGTCGTCCCCGAGCTGCGCGGACAGGGGTACGTCGACGACGTGCTCGCCGAGATCACCCGGGTGCAGGCGGAGGCGGGCGCCGAGCTGATCACCGCCACCACGGACACCGACAACGCCCCGATGGCCGCCGCCTTCGCCCGGGCCGGCTACCGCACCGCCCAGACCCGGATGATCTACTCGGTGCCGGAGGCCTCCGCGGCCCCGCAGACCCCGGCCTCATGAGGCCGCAGGCCTCCGCGGCCCCGTCGGCTCCGGCCTCATGAGGCCAGCAGCGTGGCGAGCTCGGTGCGGGAGCCGACGCCGAGCTTGGGGAACGCCCGGTACAGGTGGTGCCCGACCGTGCGGGGGCTCAGGAACAGCTGGGCGGCGATCTCCCGGTTGCTCGCACCGGCGGCCGCCAGCCGGACCACCTCGCGTTCATGCGGGCTCAGCAGGCTGATCGGCCCGTCCTGGCGGGTCGTCAGCCCGGTCTCCCCGCCCGCTGCTCCCAGCTCCGTCCGGGCGCGGGCGGCCCAGGGCCGGGCGCCGAGCCGCTCGAAGGCCTCCAGCGCGGCGCGCAGCTGGTCCCGGGCGTCGATCTGGCGCCGCAGACGGCGCAGCCACTCCCCGTAGAGCAGTGCGGTGCGGGCCCGGTCGTAGTCGCTGCCGCCCTCGTGCAGGGCCAGCGCCGCCGTGAAGTGCTCCTCGGCCGCACGGTCGGGGCCGGTCAGCGCGTGGCAGCGGCGGGCCAGGGCGGAGAGGGCGGGCCGCCCCAGTGCGGCGGCCCATTCCCCGAGCAGCCGGGCCGGCTCCACCGCCCGCTCCGGGCGTCCGGCGCGTCCGGCGGCCTCGACGAGGTCCGGCAGCAGGGGCAGCGAGAGCAGCGGATGGCCCGCCTCCCGCCGTGCCGACTCCAGCGGCTCCAACGCCGCCTCGGCCCGGCCCAGGCCGAGTTCGAGCAGGCCCTGCGCCCACAGGGCGTCCGTGGTGCCCCGGCCCACCCCGCGCGGCCGGGTGTACTCCAGGGCCTCGCCGGCCAGCGCCCGGACCTGCTCCTCCTCTCCGCGGACGCCCGCCAGCATGGCCAGGGCGGCCCGCAGATGGGCGGCCCGGTGGGCCAGGTCGTAGTACTCGGCGAGCTGCAGGCCCTCGGTGGCGTGCACGGACGCCTCGTCGTGGCGGCCGAGTGCCAGTTCCGTCTGGGCCAGCAGGTGGAGCGTGGTGGGCAGCCAGCCGCTGATGCCCTGCTCGCGGCAGTGGGCGACGGCTGCGGCGGCCACCTCGCGGGCGGCCGCGTGGTCGCCGGCCAGCTGGCAGTAGATCCCGGTCATCAGCCGGTCCATCACGTCGCAGGCCGGGTCCTGGCTGCTGTCCACGAGCGCGCGCAGGGCGTTGAGTGCGCCGGGTACGTCGGGTGCGCCGGGTACGTCGGGCGCGCTCGGTGCGTCGGGTGCGCCGAGTGCGCCGGGTGTGTCACCGCCGAACAGCCGGGCGGGCACGGCCAGTACCGGCAGCTCCGGCGCGCGGGACGCGACCTCCGCGATCAGTCTGGCGTCCCCCGCGGAGAAGGCCGCGTGGACGGCGTCGGCCAGCAGCGACGCCATCGTGTCCGGACGGTCGGCGCCGGTCAGGTCCGCGCTGTCGACCAGGATCCGGGCGGCCGTCTCCGGCCTGCGGTAGCCCAGCTCGACCACCGCCCGGGCGCGGGCGAAGTTCGCCGCCACGCCCGGATCCTCCAGCGGCAGCGGCACCTGGTCGGCCAGTGCGGCGCAGCGCTCGTCCTGGCCGGCGTCGGCGGCCTTCTGCGCCGCCCGGACCAGCCGGCGCGCACGCTGCTGCGGATCCGCGGTGAGCTGGGCGGCCCGCTCGTAGGCGGCGGACGCGGACGCCATCGCCTGTCGGCTCCCGGCCCACTCGGCGACCCGTTCCAGCTCCTCGGCGACCTGCTCGTCCGGGCCGGTCGACGCCGCGGCCAGATGCCAGGCCCGCCGGTGCACCTGGCCGGCGGCGCCGAGCGCCTGCGCGAGCGCCCGGTGCGCGGCGATGCGCCGGGCGAGCGGGGCGCCCTGGTAGGCGGCGTACCGCACC
Source organism: Kitasatospora sp. NPDC048239 (assembly GCF_043202015.1). Taxonomy (NCBI): domain Bacteria; kingdom Bacillati; phylum Actinomycetota; class Actinomycetes; order Kitasatosporales; family Streptomycetaceae; genus Kitasatospora; species Kitasatospora sp. NPDC048239. Next base: position 679,406 of record NZ_JBICZP010000006.1, read on the forward strand.
AGCGGATGCCGGAAGCGCACCGTCGCCCCGGAGAGCAGCACGAACCCGGAGCGTTCCGCGGGTTCGAGGTCCTCGACGGCTCCGCCGAGCGGCTCCGCGGCCCGCAGCACCACGGCGAGCTCGCCGGTGTCGTCGGCGGCGGCCACCAGCAGCACCGCCTGGGCGGTCTCGGGAAGCCGCCGGATCTGCTCCAGGAAACCGTCCCGGATCCGGCTCGGCAGCCCGGCGGCCGCCTCGGGGAGCGCCAGCGGGCCCAGCCGTCCGGCGCGCTGGGCCGGGGTCAGCGCGGCCGACAGCTCGATCAGGGCCAGCGGGTTGCCGCAGGCCTCCTCGATGACCCGGTCCGCGACGTACGGCGGCAGGCCGGGCAGCAGCTCGGCGGCGGCCGTCTGGTCGAGGCCCTCGACGAGCAGCCTTGGCAGCCCCTTCACGGCGGCGCCCGGCGCCCCGTCGCGGACGGCGAAGAGCATCACGACGCCCTCCGCCCGCAGCCGGCGCGCGGCGAACGTCAGCATGTCCACCGACGGCTGGTCGAGCCACTGCGCGTCGTCGACCAGGCAGAGCAGCGGGCCGTCGGCCGCGGCCTCGGACAGCAGCGTGAGGACGGCGAGGCCGACGGTGAAGCGGTCGCGCACGCCGTCGCCGGTCAGCCCGAAGACCGCCCGGATGGCCGCGGCCTGCGGCTCCGGCAGGGCGTCGACGAGGTCCAGGACGGGCAGGAACAGCTGGTGGAGGCCGCCGAAGGCGAGCTCCATCTCCGACTCGATGCCCTCGACGCGCAGGACGCGCACGCCCTCGGCCCGTGCGGCGGCGTGGTCGAGCAGCGCGGTCTTGCCGATTCCGGCCTCGCCGTGCACCAGCAGGACCCCGCTCGTCCCCCGGCGAGCGTCGGCGAGCAACTGCTCGATCCGGTCCTGTTCCGCCTTCCGCCCCCGCACGCCCTACCCCTGTTCCCGTGTACCGATCGCCCCGCCCGGGCCCGGCGAGACCGTGCGGCAGCGGCCGGGAGGCCGCTCCGAGGATCTTCCCGCCGGGCGTGTTCGAGTCATTATCGCTGGTCAGACGGGGTCGGTCGGCGCGGGGCGGGCGGGGGTCCGTCTGAGTGGCTCCGGACCGCGGAGGAGGGCCGGATCCGGTCGCGGTCAGGCCCGGTCGGCGGTGACGAGGTGGTAGTCGAGCAGGCCGCTCCTCCAGGCGGGGAGGAAGTTGCGGGTCCAGTGGCCGGGCGGGACGGTGCCCTCCAGGTAGCGGTCCAGGCCTGGCCAGACGTCGGCGCCGATCGACGTGCTGCGGACGCCCGTGAAGCCGGCGTCCGTGAGGTCGGCGGTGAAGGCGTCGAGCGGATGGGCGACGTCCAGGCCGTCGGCGAAGCTGCCGAGCAGGATGCTCAGCCGCTCGGCGACCTCCGGGCCGGAGCTGAAGAAGGTCGTCACCACCAGCCGGCCGCCGGGGCGCAGCACCCGCGCCGCCTCACGGGCGAAGCCGGTCAGCTCGCGGAAGTGCTGGGCCGCCTCCACCGAGTAGACGCCGTCCAGCGAACCGCCCTGGAAGGGGAGCTCGTCGGCCGCACCTAGGACGTAGGCCAGCCGGTCCGGGAACGTCGCCAGCGCCTTGGAGTTGACCGTCCGGGCGCGCTCGACCTGGTCGGGGTGGATGTCCACCCCGGTCACCGCGGCGAACCGGAACTCCCGCAGCGCGAGCGCCGCACCCAGCCCGCGCCCGCAGCCCACCTCGGCCAGCCGCAGCCGCTCGGCCGGCCCGGGAAAGGCGCTCAGCACCCGGCGGTACAGCTGCTCCTGGCTGTGGACCCGGTCCTCGGCACTCGGAGAGGTGGTGTCGATCCCGCGCCAGTCGCCGAAGTTGATGAAGCCGCCGGCGAAGCTGGCCGCCATCGCGAGGTCGCCCACGCCGTACGTCTGGCGCACGGTTGCGGGGATGCGGTCGTGGTTCATGGATTGCTCGGTCTCCTCTCGGGTCGCCGCCCGGGGCTTCGGGTGCGTGCCCAGACTCGCTCGGGTTCGGAAGGCGCCGTGGGATGGAAGGGCCGGGGTGGCCGGGGACTGCGGTCGTGCCCGCCGCTCGGGCGCGCGCCGCAGTACGTACCCAAACCTGATGGCGGGCGAACGCCGGAAATCGACCGGATGACGTGGGGGACAAGTGAGTTGACGGTCATACCGAATGACGAATCCGCCGTTGGTGGGTGCGCGGTACGCGTGCGGCGCACGAGGCAGGGAACGGGCCGGGAGTTGAAGTCGGGAGTAAAAGGAGTGGACAGTACGGACCGGAAGCACCTAGATGGTGAACCGGGACCGCCGGTCCGAACCGTCGTGAAGGGGAACAGGATGACCACCGAACGCATCGCGCCGCCACTGACCGGGGGCGAGCGCGAGATGCTGCGCGCCTTTCTGGACTACCACCGGGCGACGCTCGCCCTGAAGTGCGACGGACTCACCGACGAACAGCTGCGGCTCAAGTCGAGCCCGCCGTCCACGCTCAGCCTGCTCGGGCTGGTGCGGCACATGGCGGAGGTGGAGCGGGCCTGGTTCCGACGGGTCATCAACAAGGAGGACATCCCGTGGGTCTGGTCCCCGGAGGGGGACTTCCAGGTGGCCTACGACGCGACCGACTCCTCCCGGGCCGAGGCCTTCGAGGCCTGGCAGGCCGAGGTCGAGCACGCCCGGCGGATCGAGCGGGAGGCGCAGTCGCTGGACGTCACGGGCTACTTCGACCGCTGGGGCGAGGACGTCTCGCTGCGGCTGGTGATGCTGCACCTGATCCACGAGTACGCCCGCCACAACGGACACGCCGACTTCCTGCGCGAGAGCATCGACGGCGTGGTGGGCGCGTAGGGCCTTGGCTGAGACGGCCCGGTCGGGCCGTGTCTGAGGCCGCCCGGGCAGGCCGGCGCGGGGGCCCTGGCAGCATGCTGCCATTTCGCGCGGGAGCCCCGGCAGGCGGCTGACAGACTCCCGTCATGACCTCAGAGACCATTACCGCTGCGGCCGCGGGCACCTGGAAGCTCGGCGACCTGACCGTCAACCGGATCGGGTTCGGCGCGATGCGCCTCGCGCAGTACGGCGAGGCGCTCGGCAACGGCGTGCCGCGCGACCGCGAACAGGCGATCGCCGTGCTGCGCCGGGCCGTCGAGCTCGGGGTGAACCACATCGACACCGCCGCGTTCTACTTCTCCTCGCTGCGCTCCGCCAACGAGCTGATCAACCGGGCCCTGGCGCCGTACACGGACGAGCTGGTCATCACCACCAAGGTCGGCCCGGCCCGGGGCCCGGCGGGGGACTGGGTGACCCACGCCCGCACCCCGGAGGCGCTGCGCGGGCAGGTCGAGGAGAACCTGCGCCAGCTCGGCCGCGACCACCTGGACGTGGTGAACCTGCGGATCGTCGGCACCGACTCGATCGCCGAGCGCTTCGGCGCGCTGGCCCGCCTGCGGGAGGCCGGGCTCATCCGGCACCTGGGCGTCTCCAACGTCAACGCCGGGCACCTCGCCGAGGCCCAGGCCATCGCGCCGGTGGTCTGCGTGCAGAACCGGTACGGGATCGGCGCCTCGCCCGAGCAGGAGGAGGTGCTGCGGACCTGCGGTGAGCAGGGCATCGCGTTCGTGCCGTTCTACGCGATCGCCGGTGCGGGCGGGCAGGGGGGTGCGACCGGCACGGACAGCGACGAGGTGGTCGCGATCGCCCGTGAGCGCGGGATCAGCGTCGCGCAGGTCCGGTTGGCGTGGACCCTGCACCGCGGCCCGCACGTGCTGGCCATCCCGGGTACGGGTGACCCGGACCACCTGGTCGAGAACGTGGCGGCCGGTGCGCTGCGGCTCTCCGAGGAGGAGCTGGCCCGGCTCGACGCGGTCCACGCGGCGGGCGTGTAGGGGCTGTCCGCGCGGGCGGATCGAAGGTGCGGGCCTTCGCCGTGGCCACGGCGGGGCGGCCCCGGCCCGCCGGGGAGAGGGCGGGCCGGGACGGCCGGGGCGGGCCGCCACAACAGGGCGAGCGGTGGCCGGCCTGGGCCGGAGGCCGACCCGGTTCACAGCGGGCGGGCCTCCGCTCTGGTCAACGGCGCACGGGCCGTCCCGGGTTCACCGGGACCGGGCCCACCCCGGGCGGCGCTACCAACCCAGCAGGTACGCGCCCCGGAGCAGCCCGTCCAGTACGGTCTTCGCCGTGGCCGCCGCGTCCTGCGCCGGATCCACCGGGAGCTCGTGCCGCTCCAGCGCGCCGAGGCCGTCGAAGGGCCTCCCGCCTGTCGGTCGGGAATCCTCCTGGGCCGGTCCGGGGCACAGCAGCACATAGTGCAGGGGCGCGCCGGTGGCCCGGCTCTCCCGGCGGAAGGCGGCCAGGTCCGACGGGGCGATCCGGCCCTCGACCACCACCTGGTAGCCGCCGCTCGCATAGGCGAAGGCGGCCTGGGCCGTGGCCGCCAGCACCGTCTCGTTCTGCCGCCGGGCCTCCGGCAGGTGCGGCGCGACGTACCCCCGCCGGATCGCCTGCCGGAAGTCCTCCGTGCGCAGGTGCGCGCCCGGGTGCAGCGCCTCCGCGAGCAGCGGTGCGACCGCGTCCTCCCCGGCCCCGGGTCGGCCGGAGAGCACGACGACGCCGCCGGATCCCCGGCCGCCCCCGAGTTCCGGTCCACCTACGGTCGTACGGTTCACAGCTGCTGATCCCTTCGCGAGCCGGCGATGGACGGGCCGGGCCGGGGCGGGCGCCCGGCGCCGAGATCAACTTAGTCCACGGCGCCACCCCGACGCCTCCCCTACCGCTCCCCGCTGCGCAGCACGATCGGGTTGGTGAGCGCCGCCATCGGACCCCAGGGGAGGTCGGCGCCCATCGCGTTGCCCTTGCCGGGGGTGCCGTCGGCCTTCGGGTGGCGGACCTCCGCGCGGACGTAGGCGGCGAGCGAGGCCGTCGTCCGCCAGAGCACCGTGCCCGCGCCCTCGGCGGGCAGGGACTCCTGGTGTAGTTGGCCCTCGTCGGTCAGCAGCCGGACCGTCCCGCCCGGCACCCCGGACACCGCCAGCCGGACGTCCACCGGCGCGTCCGCCGGGACGGTCAACTGCTCGCCGATGCCCGCCTGGCGGCCGTGGCCGGTGGCGGTGAAGTCCAGCTGCACGGAGGCGGATTCGGCCAGCCAGCTGTGTCCGGAACGCAGGCCGTCAAGGATCGCGTCCCGGGTGAGGTCCTCGGCCCGGACGACGGTGTGCGGCGAGCCGATCACCTGCGGGGCGCTGTGCGCGTCGCTGTTGCCGACGGCGGGCAGCCAGGGGCGCTCCTCCCGCAGGGCGACGGCGAGTTGGGCGTCCCAGGTGTCCACCGCCGACTCGTCGTCGTACGTCCACGGGCCGTTCCAGACCTCCACCGCGTCGGCGTCCTGGTAGCCGAACTTCCACTGGCAGGCGACATACGGGCAGTACGGGTGCGCGGGCACCACCAGGCCGCCCTGGCGGCGTACTTGGCGGGCCAGCCGGGGGAAGGCCTCGTCCCGCGAGCGGTACCGCCAGTCGACGAACCGGCCCGGCTGGAGGCCGAGTGCCAGCCAGTGGCCGTTGCGGGTGGTGACCTCCTCACCCAGCACGATCAGCAGGTCCGGTCCGGCCAGCGGGCCCCAGGCGGCGTGCGAGGAGGTGGTGTTGTGGTCGGTCGAGACGATGAAGTCCAGCCCGGCGGCCCGGGCGCCCTCCGCGACCTCGGCCGGCAGCCGCCGCCCGTCGGAGTGCACGGTGTGCAGATGGCAGTCGCCCCGGTACCAGGCGCGGCCGCGTCCGCGGGCCCGCTCGGACGGGTAGGACGGGGTGAACTCCGGTCCGGGGGCGCCGAATCGGAGCGTGACGCGGACGGTGTAGTCGAGCCCCTGCGGGGCCACCTGGTAGGGGCCCAGCACCACGTGCCAGGTGCCGGGCCGGATCGGGCCCGGCAGGTAGCCGGGGGTCGCCTGGTCGCGGGCGACGGCGAACTCGGTGCGGAACCCGCCCGACCAGCCCCGGAAGCCGCGGCCGCCGAGGTCCGTCCCGCGCTCGTCGAACAGGCCTATGTCGCAGGAGTTCCCGGGGGTGCCGGCCGGTACGGGCGGTTTGTCGTAGCTGTAGGAGACGGCGATCTCCCGGACCCCGGCCGGTACTTCGACGGGCAGGTAGACGAAGTCCGTTGCGCCGGTGGGGAGGTGGCCGGTGAGGGTGAGCACGGTGTCGGCCGGTGCGGCCGGGCTGGCCGGGCTGGCCGGGGTGGCCTCGGCGGAGCCGGCGGCGTCGAGGCCGAGGGCGGTGGCGGTGCCGGTGGCCAGGCCCGCCTGGAGCAGCCGGCGGCGGGCGAGCGGGGGGTGGTCGGCGTTCTCGGGCGTGGGCATGCGGGCGGCCTCCGGTCGCGGGCGGGCACCGGCGGCGGGGGTCCCCGGACCGGTTCGCCCGCCCCCTACCCCCGCCGGTGAACCCGGGGTGAGCCCCGCCCCACCGTGGTGGGGCGGGTCAGTGAAGGAGGCCCGGCACCCCGACCGGGACGGCCAGCAGCCGGCCGCTGCGGGTGCCCTCCGGGGTGGGCCACTCGGCGGCGGCCAGGTAGAGGGTGCGGCCGTCCGGTCCGCCGAGCGCGCAGGAGAAGCAGCCGAGATCCAGGCCGACCCGCTGCACCACCTCGCCGCCCTCGCGGACCCGCACGCAGCAGCGGCCCGGGACGTCCGCGAACCAGAGCGCGCCCTCCGCGTCGAGGCTGATGCCGTCCGGTGCCGACCCCGGCACGGCGGCCCACTCCCGCCGCCCGGTCAGGCCGCCGTCCGGGGCGATGCCGAAGGCGGTGAGCCGGCCCGCGTAGGACTCGGCGACGACGAGCGTCCCGCCGTCGGGCGTCACCGCCATGCCGTTGGGGAAGGCCAGGCCCTCGGCCACCCGGCGTACCGCGCCGCCCGGGGTGACCAGCGCGATCAGGCCGGGGCCGGGCGCCTCGCCGCCCATCAGGTCGAAGCCGATGCAGTTGACGTAGGCGTGGCCGCGGCCGTCCACCACGACCTCGTTCCACGGGCGGTCGCAGACCGGTCGCAGGTCGGCGTACGGGGTGAGCGTGCCGTCCGCCTCGCGCCGCAGCAGGCGGCGGTCGCCGCCGGCCACGACCAGCAGCCGGCCGTCCGGGGCGGGCAGCCAGTCGATGCAGAAGGGGAACGAGGGGATCCGGGCGGCCACGGTGGCGGCGCCGTCCTCGTCGACGGTGATCAGCTCCTGGGCGCCCCAGTCGCAGAGCCAGAGGCGGCCGTCGTGCCAGCGGGGCGACTCGCCGAGGACGAGCCCGGTCAGGACGGTACGGACGGCTGCTGCGGCCATGGCGGACTCCTCGGTGGGCGGGCCGGGCGGCCGGGCGCCGTTGGGCCGTCCGGAGCAGGGGACCGGACCGGCCGACTTCCTGGTTCGCGCCCGTTCCCGCCGGGCGGGGTGCCGTGACGGCGGGGGTGTGGAGTTGCGGGCGGCGGTCGATCAGTGTTCATAGAAGCAGACAGTCGGCTCGTCCGACCATCCTGACGGCTGTGGAGGTGGGCATGTCGCTGAGTCGGCGGAGGCTGCTGGTGCTGGCGGCGGGTGGTGCGCTGGCGGGGTGTCAGCCCACGGCCGGGGGCGGGTCCGGGGCTGGTGCCGGGTCCGGGGCGGCGCCGACCGTCGCGGCCGCGGCCTCCCCCGGGGCCAGCGCGTCGGCCTCGGTCTCGGCGCCGGCCTCGGGGTCTGCCTCCGCGTCGGCCTCGGTCTCGGCCGATCCCCCCGCGCCGCCGGCCCCGGCCCCGGCCCCGGCCGCTCCCGTGCCCGCGCAGACCGTGACCCGGGCCGTGACCCGGGCCGAGGCGGTCGCCCGGTACGGGGACGTCGAGCCCACCGCGTGGGGGCTGGAGGGGCCGGGGGTGATCGACGGCCTGCCGGAGGGCGAGCGTGCGCTGGCGCTCACCTTCGACGCCTGCGGCGGCCCCGGTGGGAACGGCTACGACGACGACCTGATCGACTTCCTCCGGGCGAACGGCGTGCCCGCCACCCTCTTCCTCAACGCGCGCTGGATCGACGCCAACCGGGAGGAGTTCGACGGCCTCGCCGCCGACCCGCTGTTCGAGATCGCCAACCACGGCACCGCCCACCGCCCGCTCTCGGTGACCGGCCGCTCCGCGTACGGCATCGCGGGCACCCGGGACAGCGGCGGGGTGTACGACGAGGTCGCGGGCAACGCCGAGAAGCTCACCGGCCTGCTCGGCCGCCCGCCCCGCTTCTTCCGCTCCGGCACCGCCCACTACGACGACGTCGCCACCCGGATCGTCGCCGACCTCGGCCAGCGGGTCGCGGGCTTCACCGTCAACGGCGACGGCGGCGCGACGCTGACCGCGGGCCAGGTCCGCCGGGAGGTGGCCGCCGCGCCGCCCGGCGCCATCGTGATCGCCCACATGAACCACCCCGGGGGCGGCACCGCCCCCGGCGTCGCGGCGGCCGTGCCGCCGATGCTCGCGGCGGGGGCGCGCTTCGTCCGGCTCTCGGACGTCCTCGGGTAGCAGGCCGGGGGCCGCCACCGCGTCCGTACGCGGCGGCGGCCCCCGGTGGGGTGCGGCGGGCTACTCCTCCGATCCGAGCTGGCCCTCGATGAGGCGGAACAGCTCGTCGTCGTCGGCCAGGTCGAGCTCGGTGGGGAGCTCGGTGGGGGCGTCGGCGGCCGGGGCGAGACGGGCCAGCACGGCGGCGAGACGGGCGGTGACGCGCCCGCGGGTCCCGTCGTCGGGGACGCCGTCCAGGGCGGCCTCCAGCTCGTCCAGCCGGCCGAGCAGGGCCGCCGCCCCGCCGGGGAGGCGGTCGGCCAGCTCGGCGCGCAGGTGGGTGGCGAGCGCGGTGGCGGTCGGGTGGTCGAACAGCAGGGTGGTGGGCAGCCGCAGGCCCGTCTCCGCGCCCAGGCGGTTGCGCAGGTCGACGGCGGTGAGCGAGTCGAAGCCCAGGTCCAGCAGGCCCCGGTCGGCCGGGACCGGGCGCCCGGACGGGTGGCCCAGCACCTCGGCGATCACCGCGCGGACCAGGTCGAGGGCGACCCGCGGCCGGTCCGCCTCCGAGGCCTCGCCGAGCTTGCGCACCCACGGCGGAGTCGCGTCCGGCCCGGACGGCCTCCCGGCGGCCGCCGCGTCGGTGACGGCCGCCGCGGCAGGGGCACCCGCCGACCCGGACACCCGCACCAGGCCGCGCAGCAGCGGCGGTACCCGGCCGGGATCGCCCGAGGCGCCCAGCGCCGCCAGGTCCAGCCGGGCCGGTACGGTGGCCGCCGGTCCGGCCGCGAGTGCCGCGTCGAACAGGGCCAGCCCCTCCTCGATGCCGAGCGGTGCCACCCCCGTCCGGGCGATCCTGGCCAGGTCGGCACTGCTCAACGCCCCGCCGAGGCCGCCCTGTTCGGCCCACAGGCCCCAGGCGAGCGAGCTCGCCGGCAGGCCGAGGGCGCGGCGGTGCTGCGCCAGCGCGTCCAGATAGGTGTTGGCGGCCGCGTAGTTGGCCTGACCCGCGTTGCCGATCACGCCCGCGATCGAGGAGAACAGCACGAAGGCGTCCAGGTCGAGCTCGCGGGTGAGCTCGTGCAGGTGCCGGGCCGCCTCCGCCTTCGGCCGGAGCACCTGCTCGAACGCGTCCTCGGTCAGCGAGTCCAGCGTGGCATCCGCCGTGACGCCTGCGGCGTGGATGACGGCGGTGAGGGGGTGGGTGGTGGGGATGGTGGTGAGGAGGTGGGTGAGGGCTTGGGGGTCGGTGGTGTCGCAGGCGGTGAGGGTGACGGTGGCGCCGAGTTCTTCGAGTTGGGTGCGGAGTTGGTGGGCGCCGGGGGCGTCGGGGCCGCGTCGGCTGGTGAGGTGGAGGTGGGTGATGTGGTGGTGGGTGATGAGGTGGTGGGCGATGAGGGTGCCGAGGGCGCCGGTGGCTCCGGTGAGGAGGACGGTGCCGTGGGGGTTGAGGGTGGTGGTGGGTGTGGTGGGTGTGGGGGTGGTGGTGAGGCGGGGGGTGTGCAGGCGGCCGTTGCGGAGGGCGAGTTGGGGTTCGTTGGTGGTGAGGGCGGTGGTGAGGGCGGTGTGGAGTGCGGTGGTGGAGGCGGGGGTGTGGTCGGTGTCGAGGAGGAGGAAGCGGCCGGGGTGCTCGGACTGCGCCGTCCGCACCAGGCCCCAGACCACCGACTGGGCCAGCCCGTCCACCGGTTCGTCCGCCTCGACGGCCGTCGCGTGCCGGGTCACCAGTACCAGCCGGGAGCCGTCGAAGCGCTCGTCGGCCAGCCAGCCGCGCAGCTCGCCGAGCACCTCGTAGGCCGAGGGCTGCTCCGCGACCTCCGTCAGCACGATCCTCGGCGGCTGGGCGCCGGCCTCGACCAGGCGGACGGCCTCGTCGTACGGCACCGGCCGTTCGGAGCCGCTGCCCGCCGTGACCGGTACGGGCACCCACTCGACCCGGTACAGGTTGCGGGTGGTGCGGCGGCCGGCGGTGAGCCGGGCCGGGTCGGTCTCGCGGACGGCCAGCGCCCCGGCGGAGAGCACGGGTGCGCCGGCGGTGTCCGTCAGCAGCAGCGCGGTGCGGTCCGAAGCGCCGCCCGCCGGGGTCAACTCGACCCGTAGCGCCCGGGCTCCGGTGGCGTGCAGCCGGACGTCGTGCCAGGAGAACGGCACGGGCAGCCCGCCGGACGCGCCCGGTCCGGCGAGGGCCAGCGGGTGCAGCGCCGCGTCGAGCAGGGCGGGGTGGACGGTGAACGGGGCGTCCGGGGCTCCGGCGGGCAGTTCGACCTCGGCCCACCAGGCGGCGTCGCGCCGCCAGGCGGCCCGCAGGCCCTGGAACAGCGGACCGTAGGTGTACCCGTGGTCGGCCAACTGCCGGTAGGCGTCAGCGAGTTCCACGGGCTCCGCGTCGGTGGGCGGCCAGTCGGCCGAGCCGCCGCTCGCGGGTACCGGAGTGTCCGGGCTGTCCGGGGACTCGGGGGCCAGCAGGCCGGTGGCGTGGGCGGTCCACGGCTGCTCGGTGCCGTCCTCCCTGGCGTGCACGGCGACGGTCCGCCGGCCCTCCTGGTCGGCGGCCCCCACGGTGACCTGGAGCTGGACGGCGCCCTCCTCGGGGAGGAGCAGCGGCGCCTGGAGCGTCAGCTCCTCGACCGCCGGGCTGCCGGCCCGGGCGCCCGCGTGGAGGGCGAGTTCGAGCAGGGCCGTGCCCGGCAGGAGCACCGTCCCGAGGACGGCGTGCTCGGCCAGCCACGGGTGGGTCGCCAGGGAGAGGCGGCCGGTGTGGACGGTGCCGGAGCCGTCGGCGAGTTCGACGGCGGCGCCGAGCAGCGGGTGGTCGGTGGCGCCGAGGCCGGCCCGGCCGAGGTCCCCGCCGAGGGGCGCGGCCGGGGCGTCCAGCCAGTACCGCTCGCGCTGGAACGGGTAGGTGGGCAGCTCGGGCCGCGCGCCGACGGGCCGGTCGGACCCGTCCGGGAGGTCCGGGCCGTTCGGGTCGTTCGGGCCGTCAGGTCCGGTGCCGAAGTACGCGGGCCAGTCGACCGTGCCGCCGGCCGTGTGCAGCGCGGCGAGCGCCTGCGGGACGGCCACCGGCTCCGGCCGGTCGCGGCGCAGGAGGGGGAGCAGGACGGCGTCCGGCAGGGTGTCGGCGGCCATGGTGGCGAGCACCGCGTCCGGACCGAGCTCCAGGTAGACGCCGATCCCGTCCCCGTGCAGGGTGCGCAGGCCGTCGGCGAAGCGGACGGCCTCGCGGACGTGCCGCACCCAGTACTCGGGCGAGGCCAACTCCTCGGCGGTGGCGAGCCGTCCGGTGAGGTCGGAGACGACCGGGATCCGCGGCGGGTGGAACTCCAGCCCCGCCACCAGCTCCCGGAACTCCGCCAGCATCGGCTCCATGAGCGGGGAGTGGAAGGCGTGACTGACCGTCAGTCGCCTGGTCCGGGCGCCGAGTTCGGCGGCCCGGGCGGACACCGCGAGCACGGCGGACTCCTCGCCGGAGACGACCGTCGACCGGGGGCCGTTCACGGCGGCGATGCCGACCGCTCCGCCGACCGCGGCCAGGAGTTCGGCGGTCGCCTGCTCGTCCAGCGAGAGCGCCGCCATGGCGCCGCCCGCCGGCAGGGCCTGCATCAGCCGGCCCCGCGCGGTGACCAGGGTCGCCGCGTCCGCCAGGGAGAGCACGCCGGCCGCGTGGGCGGCGGCGATCGAGCCGATCGAGTGGCCGAGCAGGGCGTCCGCCCGGACACCCCAGTGCTCCAACAGCCGGAACAGCGCCGTCTCCAGGGCGAACAGGGCGGGCTGGGTGTAGCGGGTCTCGTCCAGCAGCGCGGCCTCGGGCGTGCCGGGCTCCGCGAAGACGATGTCGCGCAGCGGGCGGTCCAGGTGCCGGTCCAGCGCGGCCAGCGCGGCGTCGAAGGCGGCGGCGAACCGCGGCTGTGCGGCGTGGAGTTCGCGACCGGCGCCGACGCGCTGGCTGCCCTGGCCGGTGAACAGGAAGGCCGTCCGCAGGGCGGCGGGCGCGGGGGTGTCGCCGGTCGGTGCGGCGAGGGCGTGCAGCGCCTCCTCGGCCGTCGCGGCGACGAAGCCGGTCCGGTACTCCTGGGCGGCCGGGCCGGTGGCCAGCGCCCGGGCCACCGCGCCCAGCGGGACGTCCGGGTGCTCCGCGAGGTGGCGGGCGAGCCGGTCGGCGCGGGCGCGCAGGGCCTGCGGCGTGCGTCCGGAGAGCAGCCAGGGCTGCGGGCCGGCCGGCGCCTGGGGCGCGTCGTGCGCAGGTGCCTGCTCCAGGATGACGTGTGCGTTGGTGCCGCTGATGCCGAAGGAGGAGACGGCGGCCCGGCGCGGGCGGTCGGCCTCGGGCCAGGCGGTCGGTTCGGCGAGCAGGGTGACGGCGCCCGCCGACCAGTCGACGTGCGGGGTCGGTTCGTCGATGTGCAGGCTCTTCGGCAGCACGCCGTGCCGCATCGCCAGCACTGTCTTGATCACGCCCGCCACGCCGGCGGCGGCCTGGGTGTGGCCGATGTTGGACTTCAACGAGCCCAGGAGCAGCGGACGTTCGGCCGGCCGGTGCTGCCCGTAGACGGCGATCAGGGCCTGTGCCTCGATCGGGTCGCCGAGCCGGGTGCCGGTGCCGTGCGCCTCCACCGCGTCCACGTCCGCCGGGGCGAGCCCGGCGCCGGCCAGGGCCTGCCGGATGACCCGCTGCTGGGCGGGGCCGTTGGGGGCGGTGAGGCCGTTGCTGGCGCCGTCCTGGTTGATCGCGGAGCCGCGCAGCAGGGCGAGGACCGGGTGCCCGTTGCGGCGGGCGTCGGAGAGCCGCTCTACCAGCAGGAGACCGGCGCCCTCGGCCCAGCCGGTGCCGTCGGCGGCGGCCGCGAAGGGCTTGCAGCGGCCGTCGGCGGACAGGCCGCGCTGGCGGCTGAACTCGACGAAGGTCGCCGGGCTGGCCATCACGGTGACGCCGCCGGCCAGTGCGAGGTCGCACTCGCCCTGGCGCAGGGACTGGGCCGCCAGGTGCAGGGCGACCAGCGAGGAGGAGCAGGCGGTGTCGACGGTGACGGCCGGCCCCTCCAGGCCGAAGGTGTACGAGACCCGGCCGGAGGCCACGCTGCCCGCGCTGCCGCTGACCAGGTACCCCTCGAAGCCCTCCGGCGCGGTGGGCGCCTGGTGCAGCCGGGCGCCGTAGTCGTTGTACATGACGCCGGTGAAGACGCCGGTGCGCGAGCCGCGCAGCACGGCCGGGTCGAGGCCGGCGCGCTCGAAGGCCTCCCAGGCGGTTTCGAGCAGCAGTCGCTGCTGCGGGTCGGTGGTGAGGGCCTCGCGCGGGCTGATGCCGAAGAACTCGGGGTCGAACTCCGCTGCGTCGTACAGGAATCCGCCCTGGCGGGTGTACGAGGTGCCGGGGCGCCCGGCGTCCGGGTCGTAGAGCGCGTCGAGGTCCCAGCCGCGGTCGGTGGGGAACGCCGAGACGGCGTCCCGGCCCTCGGCCACCAGCTGCCACAGCTCCTCGGGGGTGGTGACACCGCCCGGGTAGCGGCAGGCCATGGCCACGATCGCGATCGGGTCGTCCTCGGTGCCGGTCGCCCGGGTCGCGGGCTCCTCGGCGGCCGGGAGCGGCCGGTCGCCGAGGAGTTCGGTGCGGAGCAGGTCGGTGAGCGCGGCCGGAGTGGGGTGGTCGAAGACCAGGGTGGTGGGCAGCCGCAGACCGGTGACCGCGCCGAGGCGGTTGCGCAGGTCGACGGCGGTGAGCGAGTCGAAGCCCAGGTCGGTGAAGGCGCGCCCCTCGTGGACGGTGCCGGGGTCGCCGTGGCCGAGCACGGTGGCCGTGGTGGTGCGGACCAGGTCCAGCAGCAGCCGGTCCGCGTCGGCGGCCGGGAGTCCGGCGAGCCGCTGGGCGAGGGAGTCCGCCTCGGGGGCGGGGGCCGCCGCCACCGCGCGGCGGCGGGCCGGTCGGACCAGGGAGCGCAGCGGTGCGGGCACCTCGGCGCCGGGGGCGGCGAGCGCGCCGGTGGTGAAGCGGGCCGGGACGAGCAGGGGGCGGTCGGAGGCGAGCGCCTCGTCGAACAGTCGCAGGGCCTGCTCGGTCGGCAGCGGTGCGATGCCCGTCCGGGCGAGCCGGGCCAGGTCGGCCGCGCTGAGGGCGGCGCCCATGCCGTCCGACTCCCAGAGGCCCCAGGCGAGGGAGGTGGCGGGCAGGCCGAGGGCGTGGCGGTGGGCCGCCAGGGTGTCGAGGTAGGCGTTGGCGGCGGCGTAGTTGGCCTGTCCGGCGGTGCCGGTGGTGCCGGTGACGGAGGAGAACAGCACGAAGGCGTCCAGGTCGAGCTCGCGGGTGAGCTCGTGCAGGTGCCGCGCGGCGTCGACCTTGGGACGCAGGACGGTGTCCAGCCGCTCGGGGGTGAGGTCGGCGAGCAGGCCGTCGTCGAGGACGCCTGCGGCGTGGATGACGGCGGTGAGGGGGTGGGTGGTGGGGATGGTGGTGAGGAGGTGGGTGAGGGCTTGGGGGTCGGTGGTGTCGCAGGCGGTGAGGGTGACGGTGGCGCCGAGTTCTTCGAGTTGGGTGCGGAGTTGGTGGGCGCCGGGGGCGTCGGGGCCGCGTCGGCTGGTGAGGTGGAGGTGGGTGATGTGGTGGTGGGTGATGAGGTGGTGGGCGATGAGGGTGCCGAGGGCGCCGGTGGCTCCGGTGAGGAGGACGGTGCCGTGGGGGTTGAGGGTGGTGGTGGGTGTGGTGGGTGTGGGGGTGGTGGTGAGGCGGGGGGTGTGCAGGCGGCCGTTGCGGAGGGCGAGTTGGGGTTCGTTGGTGGTGAGGGCGGTGGTGAGGGCGGTGTGGAGTGCGGTGGTGGAGGCGGGGGTGTGGTCGGTGTCGAGGAGGAGGAAGCGGCCGGGGTGCTCGGACTGCGCCGTCCGCACCAGGCCCCAGGCCGTGGACTCGTCGAGTCCGGGCACCTCCTCGCCCGCCGTGACCGCGACCGCGCCGCTGGTGAGGACGGCCAGTCGGGCCCCCTCCGGGTGGTCCTGGGCCAGCCACTCCTGGACGGCGGCCAGGGCCCGGTGGGCGGCCGCGCGGGCCGAGCCGGACGCCTCGATCCGGATGACGGTGGGCTCGGTCGCGCCGGTCGCGCCGGCCGCCGCGGGGGCCGGCGTGAGCTCGGTCCAGTCGATCCCGTACAGCGGGTCGGCGGCCGACCTGGTCCGGGCGGCGGCGCCGCTCAGGGCGTCGGCGGGAAGCGTGCGCAGGTCGAGTGACTCGGCCTCGGCGACCGGGGCGCCGGTCGGGTCGGTGAGCGCCAGCGAGACCCCGCCGTGCGGGAGTTCGGTGATCCGGACCCGGAGCCGGTCGGAGCCCGTGGCGTGCAGGGTGAAGCCGCTCCAGGAGAACGGGAGCCGGACGGTGTCGCCGAGCCCCTCGCGGACCGGGAGCAGGTGCAGGGCGGCGTCCAGCAGGGCCGGGTGGAGCGCGAACCCGTGGTCGAGGAGGGTGAGTTCCTCCGGGAGCTGTACCTCGGCGAGGAGCGCGCCGCCGTCCTGCCAGGCGGCTTCGAGGTTGCGGAAGGCCGGGCCGTAGCCGTAGCCGAGCGCGGCCAGCCGGTCGTAGACCTCGGCCACGTCGATGGGGACGGCGCCGGGCGGCGGCCAGGCGGCGTCGGGGGCCGGCCGCGGGGCGGTGGCGGCGGCGAGGGTGCCCGAGGCGTGCCTCGTCCAGGGTTCGGCCTCGGCCGTCCGGGCGTGGACGGTGAAGCCGCGGCGGCTGTCGGAGGCCGGGGCGCCCACGGTGAGTTGGAGCGCCAGGGAGCCGGTGGCGGGCAGCAGCAGCGGGGCCTCCAGCGTCAACTCGTCGACGGTGGGGCGGTCGGCCCGCTCGCCGGCGCGCAGCGCGAGGTCGAGGAGGAGGCTGCCGGGCACCAGCGGGACGGCGCCGACGGCGTGGTCGGCGAGCCAGGGCAGCCGGGCGGTGTCGAGCGTGCCGGAGAACAGCAGGCCGCCGTCCTCGGCGAGTTCGACCGGGTCGCCGAGGAGGTCGGCGGCGGGTTCGGAGCTCGTGGCGTTCAGCCAGTAGTGGTGGTGTTGGAAGGGGTAGGTGGGGAGGTTGGTGTGGGTGGTGGTGGGTGGGTGGGTGGTGGGGTGGTGGCCGTGGGTGTGGG
>NZ_JBICZP010000007.1:0-84725 GCF_043202015.1 Kitasatospora sp. NPDC048239
GGCAGCGGGTGCGGCTGCGGGCGGTTCGGGCGCGGGTGTGGGTGGCGCGGGCGCGGCTGTGGTGGGTGAGGCGGCCGGCGGCGGACGGTACGTGCGCGTGGGATGAGGGTCGGCGGCGCGGGGTCGGCGCGGCGCGCGGGCCTGCTCGCTTCGGCAGGCCACCACCCTTCGGAACCGGTGATCCCCGGCGCCCCTTCGGTGTTACTGTCGCGCCATGTCCAAGAGCGAGATTGACGTGCTGACCGCCGAGTTCTTCGGGGCCTTCGACAACCAGGGCGGCAAGACCGCCGACGTGGGCAGGATCCGTCGGCTGGTCATCCCCGGTGGCGTCATCGTCCTGACCGGCCCGGACTACCGGGTCTACACGGTCGACGAGTTCATCGAGCCCCGCGAGCAGCTCCTGAACAGCGGGCGGCTGGTCGACTTCACCGAGTGGGAGACCTCCGAGCGCACCGAGATCGTCGGCGACATCGCCTCGAGGTTCGGCGAGTACCGCAAGTCCGGGATCCTGGACGGCAAGCCGCTCGAGGGCGGCGGAACCAAGACCATCCAGTTCGTCCGCACTCCGGAGGGCTGGCGGATCGCGGCGTTCTCCTGGTACGACAAGCCCTGACCGCGGAAGCGGACCGGCCGCGGCGCCTCGCCGGGTGCGGTGGCCCGCCGCTGCCCGCGGAGTCAGGCACCGTCACGGCTCAGTAGGTGACGGTGATGCGCCGGGCCGGGCCGTCGACGCGGACCAGCCCGCCGTAGGGGATCACCACCTGCGGATCGGTGTGGCCGAGATCGACGTCGAACACCGCCATGGTGGCGGGCGCGTAGTCGGCCAGCGCCCGTAGGACGGCGGCGCGTTGGTCGGCGCGGTGGCGCTCGCGGGCGGCGGCGTCGTTCGGCCTGGCGAAGGACCACGCCTTGGCCCGGCCCATCAGCAGGGCGGGGAACTGCCGCAGCAGCCCGCGTTCCCCCATGCTCCGCAGGATCCGGAACACCTCGTCCGCGCTCGACAGCGCCTCGGAGGTCTCCAGGAAGAGCACGCCGCCCCGGTACTCCGCCACCGGCCGGATCTGCCGGTCGGCCATCAGCAGTTGTGCGAGGACCTCCACGCAGCCTCCCCAGGCGACGCCCTCGACCACCCGGTCGTCGTTGTGCCAGTGCCAGCCCCCCGCGGGCTCCATCACGGGTGCGGACTCGAAGGTGCGCGGGTCGTCCCAGGGTCGCTCGATGTCGCCGGTGTCCGGGGAGGGCGCCAACTCGTAGGCGCCGGAGGTGAAGAGGGCGGCGCGGACGGAGGCGTCCGTCACCGGGTGCATCGCGCCGGCCCGGCCGAACTGGGTCATCACGCTCGCGCCGTGGTAGCCGACGATACCGAGGTCGTACAGGTACGCCAGCAGGTTGGTGTTGTCGCTGAAGCCGAAGAACGGCTTGGGGTTGGCGCGGATCAACTCGCCGTCCAGGTGGGGGAGGACGGTGATCTGGTCGTTGCCGCCGATGCTGGCGATGATCGCCCTGATCCCGGGGTCGGCGAACGCGGCGTGCAGGTCGGCGGCCCGGTCCTCGGGGCGTGCGCCGAGCCGGCGGGTGGTCGGGTACTCCACCGGCTCCAGGCCGTACTCCTCCACCAGCCTGCGCAGGCCGAGCTCGAACGGCAGCGGCAGCACCCCGGGCAGCCCGGCGGCGGGCGAGAGGACGGCGACGCGGTCGCCGCGGCGGGGCTTGGCCGGGTAGGCAGGCTCTGTCATGGCGGCATCGTAGTACCGCCATGCCGCTGAGCTGCGGAGATTCGCGGTCGGACGGCGGGCTTGGTCATACCGGTCGGCGGGAACCACTCGGCCGGGGACAAGGGACTACCCCTGTCAACGGCGGCGGCCGTGGTCGGCTGCACCGGGTCAGGCACTGTCGCCCTCCCAGTCCCAGTGGCGCGGATCCCCGGCGCGTGGCCCGTAGTGCGCGTGCCCGCCCGCCCCGTAGGAACCGATCTCCGTGGCCAGCGACGCCCCGTCCGCCAGATCCTCCCTGCTCCAGCCGGTGACATCGAGCAGCAGACCGTCGAGCGGGCCGGCCACCAGCTCGCGGTAGACACGACCCGGCCGCCGACCCGACTCCGGGTCATCATGGTCCGCCCCGTACACCCGGCCCCGCATCAGCGCGTCATCGTCCATACCTGCCAGCATCCCAACCCCCACCGACAACGACGCCCGCCTGCCCCGCCCCCGAGCGCGTGCCACCAGCAGGACGATCCGTGGTGGGGGACTTCGGCGGCTCGGCCGGGAGGCTTCCGGCGGGGCCCGACGCTGCGGGTCCCGCGGTGATGTGACGGTGTGCGGGCTTCGCCGACTCACCCCCGGAACGGACCGGATCCCTGGAAGAATCACGCGGGCAGACATCGGCTCCTCATGATTCGACAGGACCAGTATTCATGGAACCCCTCAAGGCCGGAGATCCGCAGCAGGTGGGCCCGTACCGCCTGTTGGGGCGCCTCGGTCACGGCGGGATGGGCCGGGTGTTCGCCGGCCGGTCGCGTGGCGGGCGCGTGGTCGCGGTGAAGCTGGTCCACCCCGAGTTCGCAGGCGACGCGCAGTTCCGCCGACGCTTCGCCCAGGAGGTCGCCGCCGCGCGGCGTGTGGGTGGCTTCTACACCGCCCAGGTGGTCGATGCGGATCCCGACGGCGATCCTCCGTGGCTGGTCACCGCCTACGTTCCGGGCCCGTCCCTGCAGCAGGCGATCGACGCGTACGGGCCGTTTCCGGCTCCGGCCGTCGCCGCCCTGGGAGCCGGACTGGCGGAGGCGCTGACCGCGATCCACGGCGCGGGTCTGGTGCACCGGGACCTCAAGCCCGGCAACATCATCCTCGCCGGCGACGGCCCCCGGGTGATCGACTTCGGCATCTCCCGTGCGCTGGATGCGACGCACGTCTCGACCACCATCGTCGGAACCCCCGGATTCATGTGCCCCGAGCAGGTGAAGGGGCTGGACGTCGGGCCGGCCGGTGACGTCTTCGCGTTGGGAGCGGTGCTCGCCTTCGCCGCGGTCGGGCGCGGCCCGTTCGGGGCGGGGTCGCTCGAATCGATCGTCTACCGGATCGTGCACGCCGAGCCCGACCTGGCCGGGCTGCCGGCACCGCTCGCCGAGCTGATCGGTTCCTGCCTGGCCAAGGACCCGGCACACCGGCCCGGCCTGGCCGACGTCCTGAACCGGCTGGCAGCGCTCTCCACAACGGCCGGTTCGTGGTTCCCGGCGGCCGTCGCCACGATGATCGCCGAGCGGGAGGGCGAGCTGTCGGACCGTCTGGACACGCTCCCGGTGACGGTGACCGCTCCGGACCGGTCGGCAGTCCGGACCACGACTCCGGGGCGTGTCCCCTACCCCCTTCCCCCGACCGTGCCGCCCCTGCCGCACCGGCCGCGCCGCACGGCCCTGCTCGCCGCGGCCGCGGTGTGCGCCGTGACGCTCACCGCCGGTGCGGTGTTGGGCATCCGGAGTGCGGCAGATCACCAGGGCGGCCTGCCCCAGGGCGGCGGCACCGCCTCCCAGCAGCCGCACGGCTCCACCCCGTTGCCGAACTCGCCCGCCGACAGCCCCGTCACACCGTCGAAGTCCGCTCCGCACACCCAGGCGCCGCTGCCGAACGCTCCGGCGAGCAGCGCTGCCGCCCCGGTGCCGATCACCAACACCGCCAGCGGACTGTGCCTCGACACCGACGGCCCGCAGCGAGCGGACGTGGCCGTGCGCATCAGTGACTGCGGGTACTACAGCGGCCAGATCTGGAGTTACAGCACGTCCGGTCGCCGTCTCCTCAATCCGCCCAGCGGGCTGTGCCTCGATACCGCCGGACCCCCGGTCAGCGGAGTCGCCGTGGTGGTCAGAGCGTGCGGGAACTTCACCGGCCAGCAATGGGAGTACGACGCCGCCACCCGCCGTTTCACCAATCCGTCGAGCGGCCTCTGCCTGGACACGGCCGGCCCTCCGGCCGATTTCGTCAAGCTGGTGCTCAGCCCCTGCGGAAGCTCCACGGGTCAGGACTGGCGGATGTGAGCGTGGCGCCGTGGGCCGCCGAGGGCGGCTGCGCGCCTGTCGCGCCGTGGCCGCCGGCACCGCCGACAGGACGGCGGTGCCGATCGGACCTGACGGCGACCGATGGGGCGGGGGCGCCCCGGGGATGTCTCAGGAGGTGCTGCTCTCTGGCGGCGCATCGCGGTAGGGGTTCCGCGGTTTGGGCACGGCACGGACCTCCAGGACGTCGAGGACGGGCGACGCGGTGGCGGGCGAGCCCGGTGCCGGCCTCCACACGCCGGTCACCTCGACCCAGCTGTCGGTGGCGGGATCCGGGCCCGTGCCATGGGCCTGGACGTCGCCGATCGCCGTGAGCCGGCCCGTCGTGGTGTCGACCGGAGTGGTGAGGGCCCTGCCCCTCGGGCTCCCGTCTTCGTGAACGGCTGCCGACGCCGGTGGGCCGCTGACATACTCGGCCCATGCCTGAAGAGGTGGGGCCCGAGCGGACACCGCCGGGCGGGCGGCTCGGGCTGATTGCGGCCCTCGCCGCGTTGACGGTCCTCGTGCTCGGGATCCTGTACGCCGGCAGGAGCGAGCCCGGCCCGGTGGACGCGCGGATCCTGGCACTGGTGGACGGTGTGGGGCCGCCGTGGCGGTACGTCGCGCTGGCGATGGACTCCCTGGGGGAGCCGATGGGAGCCACGGTGCTGGTCGCAGCCGCTGTGACGGGCTGCCTGCTGCTCCGGGGTCCTCGCGCAGCGGTGTTCCTGGTCGCCGGCGTCGGCATCACCGTGGGGGCGACGACGCTGCTCAAGCACCTGGTGGGACGCACCATCCACGGCGGGTTCCTGTCCTACCCGAGCGGGCACACCGCCTTCGCCACCGCGCTCGCCCTCGTGGCGGCGATGCTCGCCACTCGCCGCCGAGGCCGGGACGGGCCCGGCCTCGCCAGGACGGTCGGCACCGTGCCCGTGCTCGCCGCGGCGCTGGTGGCCGGCGCCGCCATGGGCTGGGCGGAGGTCGCGCTGGGCGCGCACTACCCGACCGACACCCTCGGCGGCTGGTGCACCGCGCTGGCGGTGATACCGGCGACCGCGTGGCTGGTCGACCGGACGGCCGACGCCGTCCGGCGGGAGCACCGCTGACGTCACACCACCTGACAGGGCATGAGACAAAGGCGTGTGCCACCGGGCGTGACGTGACGTCACGCCAAGCGGCGGAACACGGGCTTCACCGGCCGCCCACCGGTCCAGGGAGTGGGGTCGGCGGCGTCCAGTGCCTTCCGGTACACGGCACATGCCCGGGCCACCGCGTCGACGGTGCGGTCGATGTCGGCATCGCCGAGCGCGCTGCTCACCACGAACGACGGAGCCAGCACTCCACCCGCGAGGAGTCGGCGCAGGAACAGGGTGCGGTACTGCTGCGACGGCTGCCCGTTCTCGTCGAGGGTGGCGAAGACCAGGTTGCTGGCCCGGCCCCGGAGGACGAGGTGGTCGCCGACGCCCGTGCAGGCGGCGGCCTCGCGGACACCGGCGGCCAACCGCTCCCCGAGGGCGTGCAGCCGGGCGGTGACGCCCTCCTCGGCGTAGGTGGTCTGCACGGCCATCGCGGCGGCCAGCGAGTGCGTTTCCGCACCGTGGGTGGTGGACAGCAGGAACACCCGGTCGCCGCAGTGGCGCAGCCCGCCCAGCTCCATCAGGTCGCGGCGCCCGGCCAGCGCGGAGACGGCGAACCCGTTGCCCAGTGCCTTGCCGAAGGTGGAGAGGTCGGGGACGACGCCGTACAGGCCCTGGGCGCCCGCCTCGGACCAGCGGAAGCCGGTGATCATCTCGTCGAAGACCAGGACGCAGCCGTGCCGGTCGGCCAGCTCGCGAAGGCCGGCGAGGTACCCGGGCGGCGGTTCCGTGTGGCCGGCGGGTTCGAGGATCAGACAGGCGATCTCGTCCCGGTACCGGGTGAGCAGCTCCTCCGTGGCGGCCAGGTCCCCGTAGGGGAACGCCACGGTGAGCTCGGTGGTCGCGGCCGGAATGCCGGCGGACATCGGCGTGGTGCCGATGAACCAGTCGTCGACGGAGAAGAACGGGTGGTCGCCGCAGACGGCCACCCGCGGGCGCCCGGTGGCGGCGCGGGCGAGCCGTACGGCGGCGGTGGTGACGTCGGAGCCGTTCTTCCCGAACTTCACCATCTCGGCGGTCGGTACCGTGGCCAGGAAGCGTTCCGCGGCCTCGACCTCCACGATGGACGGCCGGACGAAGTTGCTGCCGCGGTCGAGTTCCCGCCGCACCGCCTCCAGCACGCGCGGGTGGGCGTGGCCGAGGCTGACCGACCGCATGCCGGAGCCGTACTCGACGTAGCGGTTGCCGTCGACGTCCCACACGTGGCTGCCGAGGCCGTGGCTGATAACCGGGGCCAGGTCCTCGGGGTACTGGTCGTCGCCCTTGGCGTAGGTGTGCGCGCCCCCGGGGATCAGGGCGTGCAGCCTCTCGTTCGCCGTCCGCGACCGGGGCAGGGTGAACTCCTCGCTGTTCTCGGTGCCCACGCCGACCTTCACCGCCCCCCGTGTCGGAGGACCTCGGCGAGGCTCGGTGCCTCGCTGTCCCGCTTGGACATCGATGTGACGGGCAGTGGCCAGGGGATGGCGAGCTCCGGGTCGTCGAAGGCGATCGTGACGTCCTCGGCCGGATCGTGCGCGCGGTCGATCCGGTACGAGACGTCGGCGGTCCCGGTCAGCGCCTGGAAGCCGTGTGCGCACCCCGCCGGGACGTACAGGGTCACCTGCGTGTCGCCGGACAGTTCGAAGAAGGCCCGGTTGCGGTAGGTCGGCGAGTCGGGCCGCAGGTCCACGACGGCGTCGAAGACCCGTCCGGACGAGCACCGCACCAGCTTGGCCTCGCCGGCCCCGGAGCGCAGGTGCAGGCCGCGCAGCACGCCCCCGACCGAGCGGGACACGCTGTCCTGGACGAAGGCGTCCGGGTCGAGGCCCACCGAGCGGACCACGTCGGCGTCGAAGGTGCGGCAGAAGAAGCCGCGCTCGTCCGCGTACGGTGTCGGCTCGAACAGGTACGCGCCGGTGATCGCCGGGACTTCGGTCGCTTTCATGGAGTCTCCCGCAGGGTGTGGGCATGGGCATGGGTGTCGGCGCGGCCGCCCGCCGGGGATGGGTCAGCCGGGAAGAGGACCGCGCTCAGGGCGGTGAACTGGCGCTCCAGGTGCCGGGCGGCGGCCAGGTTCCGCTCGGCGAGGGTCCGCCGCAGCTCCGCCGACCGCTTCTCCAAGTCCCGGAACTGCTCCAGCAGCCGGTCGGCGTCGACCTCGCGCGCCGGGTGGCAGTACGCGCCGAGGCCCATCCCCGCCATGAGCGCGTCGCTCTTCGCCGCGTAGCAGAGCGCGAGCACCGGCGTACCGGTCTTCAGTGCGCAGATCAGGTTGTGGTAGCGGACCGCCACCACGGTGTCGGCGGCCGCCATCTCCGTCATCAGGTCGGCCAGTGAGGACGGCTCGGCAGCGGTGACCAGCGGCGAGTCCACCGCGTCGAGGATCGCGGCGACCACCGAAGCGTCGCAGGCGTCGCCGGTGAGCAGCCGGACCGGCCTGCCCTCCCCGACCAGCGTGCGGACGAACCGGATCGTCCCCTCCAGGTAGCGCCGGTGGATCTCCTCGGCCCGGGCGCGGTCGTCGTTGCCGCCGTGGAAGTCCATGACACCGACGCAGACCGTGCCCGGCGCGCCCGAGGGCGCGCCCGCCGCCGGCGTCGGCAGCGAGAACGCGAGGTCCGGGTAGACCTCGTCGCGGGCGGTGTCCACGCCCATCGCCCGCATCGCGTCGCGGGACGGCGCGTCCCGGTACGAGCGGTACGCGGCCAGCCGGGCCGACCAGCGCACCAGGGCGCGGGTCGGCCGGCTTCGGATCTCGGCGGCGCCGACGCTGACCAGCGCGACCCGGGTGCGCAGCAGTCGGCCGCTCGCGCAGAGCAGGAACAGCGCGTACGGGAAGCCCCACGGCCGCAGCGGCAGGGTGGCCTCCAGGACGCCCATGCCCGGCACGATCACCACGTCGTGCCGGCGCACCCACGCGGCGGTGCGGACGGCGTCGACGAGTTTGCCGAGGCCCTTCGCCGTGATCGCGCCCGCCCGCGACGCGGTCCGGTACTCGGCGCGGTTCCAGTGCAGCCGCGTGGCGGGGATCCCGAACCGGGCCGTCACGGCCTCGGGCCCGCCGCACAGCGCGTCCACGACCGCGTCCGGGTGTTCGGCGCGCAGGTACCCGAGCACGGCTTCCAACGAGCCGTCGTTGCCGAGGTTGCCGGAGCCGAGCAGCCCGAACACCCCGACCCGCACCGGGTTTCCGTCCGTGGACGTCATGTCTGCCGCCCCTCGCGGCCGGCCACCAGGGCGTCGACGGAGACGGTGAGCGCGGCCGGGTCGACCGGGGCGCGGTCCTCGACCCGCTCGCCCGCGCCCGGCCTGGCCCGGCTGGTCAGCCACGCGGCCAGGTGGCGGTAGCAGGCGCGCCGGTCGGCCGAGGACAACGGCGCCCGCCGGAGCGCCGAGACGAAGCCGAGGACGTACTCGGCGAGCAGCCGGGGCGTCGGGTGCAGCGGGCCGGCCCGGCGCGGGTCCAGGTTGACGCACCGGGAGCGCTTGGAGGGGTTCGCCCGCTCGGCGCGGGTCGGGTGGTCGCGGCGGAAGTACAGCAGCTCCGGCACCTGGTGGAAGGGCCCGTGCAGGCCGATCTCGGCGACGAACGTGCGGTCCGCGTGGTGGTAGCTGTCCAGCGGTTTCACCC
This sequence comes from Kitasatospora sp. NPDC048239, assembly GCF_043202015.1. Taxonomy (NCBI): domain Bacteria; kingdom Bacillati; phylum Actinomycetota; class Actinomycetes; order Kitasatosporales; family Streptomycetaceae; genus Kitasatospora; species Kitasatospora sp. NPDC048239. Next base: position 8,774 of record NZ_JBICZP010000007.1, read on the forward strand.
GGCGCAGCACGTCGGCCCGCACGACCCCGTAGAAGTCGTCGCCGCCGGGCTCGAACAGCATGCTGCGGAAGCGCTCCGGCGCGTGCCGCGAGGCGGTGGCGAGCCCGTACTCGTAGGGGACCTTCACCTGGCCGTCGCCGTCGACGACCGCCTGGTCGGCGTGGGCGAGGATCACGTCCGGCCGCTCGTCCAGCGCCTCCACGCAGCGCAGCAGGAGGTCCCGGCCGTACAGGTCGTCGTGCGAGGCCCACTTGAACAGCTCGCCGCGGGACTCGGCGAACACGCGGTTGTGGTTCGGCGTGGCGCCGATGTTCCGGGGAAGCCGGAGGTACCGGATGCGCGAGTCCCGCGCGGCGTACCGCCGGCAGATGTCCGGCGTCGCGTCGACCGAGGCGTTGTCGGAGATGATCAGTTCGAAGTCCTCGTAGGTCTGGCCGAGCAGGGCGTCGAGCGACTCGGCGAGGTACTCCTCGCCGTTGTACACGGGCAGCCCGATGGTCAACCGGGGTACGGCGGTCATGGAGTCCTCACTTCGGGGATGTCGTCCGCTACTTCGGGAGCGGGAGCAGACGCGGGAGCGGGAGCGCGGTGGTGCTCGCGCAGGGCGGTCCTCAGCTGCCACCACCACACGGCCGAGCCGCAGGCGGTCGCGGTGGCGACGCCCCAGGCGGAGCCGGCCGTGCCGGCCAGGGCGGCTCCGCCGAGCCCGCCGCCGAGGTAGCAGGCGGAGGCGAACAGCTGGCAGCGCAGGCTGCGCCGGGCCGCGGCGAGCGCGCGCAGCCCGGCCGCCGCGCCGCTGCCGAGGCCTGCCCCGGCGACGCCGAGGGTGGCCGGCACGATGAGCTCCGAGGACGCGTGCCAGACGTCGCCGAGGACGAGCTCGCCGATCCGGTCCGGCATCAGCAGCAGGGCGGCGCCCCACAGCAGCGCTGCGGCGGCCTGCCCGCCGCCCAGCCGGAGGCAGAACCCGCCGAGCCGGCGCGGGGCCTGCCGCAGCACCCGGGCCGCCTCCGCCACGGTGACCAGGGACAGCCCCATCAGCAGGGCGAGGAAGGGGCCGAGCAGGAGCTCGGCGCCCCGGACCGTCCCCACCGCGCCGACCCCGACGATCGCGCCCAGCCCGTAGGCCCGGAGCTGGCCGGCGGCGCTGAGGCTGACGTTCTCGGCCAGGTACCGGGTGCCGAGGTCGCGCTGCTCGCGCAGCCACCCGCGGGCCGCGGTCACCCGCGGCCGGATGCCGGACTGGAGGAAGCCGTAGCCGGCGGCCGCGGCGGCGGCGGCGCCCCAGGCCAGTAGGAAGGCGGCCACGGTGTTCACCCGGGCCGCCACGACCATGGCCGGGACGAGCGCGACGGCCTGCACGAGGTCGTTGGCGAACGCCTTCCGCCCCGCTCCGGCGGCGAAGAACGCGAACCGCCGGGAGTCCTGGAGCAGCAGCGCCGGCAGGGCGGCGCCGAGGCAGCCGAAGGCGGGCCCGATCCGGCCGCCGAGGCCGAGACCGATGAGCAGGCACACGGCGCCGAGGGAGGATCCGATGACGAGCGCGGTCCCCGACGACCGGGCCGCCGCCGACCGCCAGGCCGTCTCCGGCACGCCGCTGAACCGCACCACGAGGGGGTCCGTGGCCAGCCCGCGGGAGACGTTGAGCACCAGGCCGTAGGTCAGCCAGGCCAGGCTGAACACGCCGAACGCCGTCACCCCCAGCGAGCGGGCCACGAAGGCGCCCACCGCGAAGTTGGTCATGCTGGAGACCGCCTGGTCGGCCAGTCCCCAGGACAGCCGGCCGGCGATGCCCCGGCCGGCGGCCCGCCGGGTCCGCCCGGGCGGACCCGGCGGTGCCGTCGTCTTCGTCCCCTCGGTGGTCATCGGCGTCATGCCTTGATCAGCCCGGCGCCGTGCAGGGCGTCGGCCGCGGCGGCGACGGTGTCGAACGCGAGCCCGGACCGCTCGGCGACGTCCAGCAGACTGTGCTCGCCGTCGGAGAGGTTGAGCACCCAGAGCATGGCCAGCTGTGCCTGCTTGGCGTCGCTGCGGCCGCCCAGCGAGTCGTACAACCCGCGCCGGCCAAGCTGCGGTTCGCCGTACGGGCTGAGGTTGACGTACTGCCGGTTGCGGTCGAGGACGGCGAACGCCTCGCGGCAGACCGCGAGGGTGTCCGCCATCGTCTCCGGGGAGACGAAGTCCGGGTTGTCGGCCGAGGTGTGGTACTCGGGGTACCCGGCGTACGGGGTCCGGGTGAGCGAGCCGACACCGAGGTCGAACCCGGGCGAGCAGTACTGCCGCTCGTCGTAGCCGTACGGCGTGAACCCGGTGACGTGGTGCGGCCGTTCGGATGTGCGCAGGACGTGCTGCAGCACCCGGTCGATCTCCGCGTCGCCGCGCCTGCTCTGCTTGTACGTCAGCCGGCCCCGGTCGCCGGCGCAGGCCAGCACCAGCCCGTGCCTGACCCGTCCCACCCGCTCCGCGTTGCGGGCCAGCCAGGTGATCGCCCCGATGGTGCCGGGCGCGAAGATGAACCGGTAGGTGTAGTACGGCGACCGCTGCGCCAGCTCCCGCGCCAGGAAGACCGCCACCGCGACGCCCGCCAGGTTGTCGTTGGCCAGCGACGGGTGGCAGACGTGGCAGGAGACGATCACCTCGTCGGCGACCTGCCCGGGGACGACGTGCTCGGCGTAGGTGAGGTGGCCGTCCGCGAGCGTGGAGTCGATGCGGACCTCGTACTCGCCGTCCGGCATCGCGTCCAGGGTCTCCTGGGCCAGGCAGAACCCCCACTGCGGCGTGTAGTAGCTGGTCCGGTACGGCACCCAGGTCGGGTGGTCGGGCAGGGTGTGCAGGTGCCCGCGCAGCTCGGCCAGCGGCATGGTCGCCGCCACAGGGACGCTGTAGCCGAGCACGTGCAGGCTGGACGCGGCGAAGTCGACGACCCGGTGGCCGGCGGTGTCGGCGATGTACGCGTCCCGGATGTTCCACTCCTGCGGCACCGTCCAGTCGAGCACCCGCGTCCCGGTCGGCACCTCGTGCACCTGTAGCGGGACGTACTCGCCGACGATGTCCAGGGTGGCGCGCACGCCGTCGCCGGTGATGCTCCGGCAGAGCGGGTACAGCCGCTCCACCAGCGCGTGCATCCGGTCGCCCACCGCGGTCATCGGCGCCACCGCAGGGTGTCGTCGACGGTGCCGGCGTCGGAGGCCGCGCGCAGCACGGCCAGCCGGGTGAAGCGTTGCTCGAATCCCTCCCGGGTCAGCCCGAACTGCCGGTAGGCATCAGCGAGTTCGAGCGCACCCCGCTTCACCGTCCACTCGCACTCGAAGCCGGGCAGCGCCGCGCGGAACCGGGAGAAGTCCACCCGGTAGGACCGCGGGTCGGCACCGTTCTCCCCGGTGATCACCACCTTCGCGCCGGACACCGCCTCGGCCACCTGTCCGGCGATCTCGGCGACGGTGACGTTGTTGGTCTCGCTGCCGATGTTGAACGCCCGGTCGTGGACCGCCTCCCGCGGTGCGACCAGCGCGGCCGTGAAGGCCCGCGCGATGTCGGCGGCGTGCACCAGCGGGCGCCAGGGGGTGCCGTCGGAGAGCACCAGCACCTCGCCGGACAGCAGCGCGTGGCCCACCAGGTTGTTCAGCACGATGTCGGCGCGCAGCCTGGGGGAGAAGCCGAAGGCGGTGGCGTTGCGCAGGTACACCGGGCTGAAGTCGCCGTCGGCCAGCGCGTGCAGGTCCTCCTCCACCCGCACCTTGGACTCCGCGTACGGGGTCACCGGGCGCAGCGGGGCGTCCTCGGTGACCAGGTCGCCGCCGCCGGCGGCACCGTAGACCGAGCAGGTCGACGCGTACAGGAAGCGCCGCACCCCGGCGTCGCGGGCCAGCCGGGCCAGCCGTACGGAGGCGTGGTGGTTGATGTCGTGGGTGAGGTCCGGTGCCAGCGAGCCCAGCGGGTCGTTGGACAGTGCGGCCAGGTGGATCACGGCGTCCACCCCGGCCACGTGGTCGGCCGTGACGTCGCGCAGGTCCACCCGGTGCCCCGGCGGGTCGGCGGGCGCCGGGCCGAGGACGCAGTCCGCGAAGAGGCCGGCGTCCAGCCCGACGACCTCGTGCCCGGCGGCCGCGAGGACCGGGGCCATCACGGTGCCCAGGTAGCCCTGGTGTCCGGTCAGCAGTACGCGCATGGTTCATCCCCCCAGATTGAGTGTGACTTTGGTGACGGCGAACGCCTCGGCGTAGCGCTCGTGGCATTCGATGCCGCGGATCCGCGCCAGCCCGAGGAAGGCCTCCCGGTCGTACCAGGGCCGGTGGCGTTGCGAGGGGTAGTGCTCCTGCAGCAGCCGGACCTTCTGTTCGGCGGTCTGCGGGGACAGCGGCTGGTACGCCACCGGACGGCCGAGGTCGCCGTCCCACTTGACGATCTCGTAGCCGAGCACCAGGTGGTCGCGGAACGCGGTGGTCACCAGCCGCGCCAGGCCGCGGTGGTCCTGGTGCGCGTCCTCGGTGCGCGGTGCGAGGACCACGTCCGGCTCGCTCCGCCCGCGCAGCTCCTCGACCGCGGCCTTGGCCTCGTCCCAGTGCGCGGGCAGCCGGCCGTCCGGCAGCTTGAGCACGGTCAGGTTCAGGTCGGCGTCCGGGCAGAAGGCGGCGAGCGCGGCCCGCTCCTCCTGCTCGCGCTCGCCGCCACCGCCGGAGAGCACCAGCGCCTCGACCCTCAGACCCGGCCGCGCGAGGCACATCGTCAGCAGTGTCCCGCCGGCGCCGATGGCGATGTCGTCGCAGTGCGCCCCCACCGCGACGATCCGGTCCGGGCGCCCGGCCCCGAGCCGGATCACGCGGTCCTCACGCCGGAGCCGGAGCCGTCCTTCTCCCAGACGGCCCACGGGCGGTCGCCCCGGGTGTAGGCGGCGTCGAGCGCGGCCCGCTCCTTCACGGTGTCGGTGGGCTTCCAGAAGCCGCGGTGACGGTGCGCCACCAGCCGGCCGTGCTTGGCCAGTCCGGCGCACCCGTCGGCGACCAGGTCCCCGTTCTCCGGTATGTGGTCGAAGACCTCCTGACGGAGCACGAAGTAGCCGCCGTTCTCCCACAGCGGCAGATCGCTCACCGCGGTGATGCCCCCCACCAGGCCGTCCTCTCCCAGCTCCACGCAGTGGAACGACTGCTGCGGCGGCACCACCATCATCGACGCACCGGCGTCGCGCCGGGCGAACCGGTCGATCATCTCCGGCAGCGGGGCGTCGGTGAGCACGTCGGCGTAGTTGGCGAGGAACATCTCGTCGCCGTCCAGGTGGTGGCGCACCCGGCGCAGCCGCTCCCCGATCGGCGACTCGATGCCGGTCTGCGCGAACGTGATCGTCCAGGAGGCGATGTCGGTGGACAGCAGCTCGGTCTGCCCGCCCCGCAGCACGAAGTCGTTGGAGGCCGTCTCCTCGTAGTTGAGGAAGAAGTTCTTGATGTGCTGGGCCCCGTACCCGAGGCACAGGATGAACTCCGTGTGCCCGAAGTACGCGTAGTAGCGCATGACGTGCCAGATCAGCGGCCGCGGCCCGACCATCGCCATCGGCTTGGGCACGTCGTCGGAGGTTCCGCTGCGCATGCGCAGCCCGTAACCGCCGCAGAACAGGACGACCTTCATGGCGTGACCTCGACAATGCTCAGTTCCGGGATGGGGAAGACCAGCCGGCCGCCCCAGGCGTGCACGAAGGACAACTGCTCGACCAGTTCGGCCCGCAGGTTCCACGGGAGCACGAGGACGTAGTCCGGCCGGTCGGTGGCGATCTGCTCGGGCGCCAGGATCGGGATGCGGGTGCCCGGGGTGAACCTGCCGTGCTTGTAGGGGTTCCGGTCGACCGTGTACGGGAGCAGGTCGGGCCGGATGCCGCAGTGGTTGAGCAGGGTGTTGCCCTTGCCCGGGGCGCCGTAGCCGACGACCGTCTCGCCCCGCTCGGCCGCGTCGATCAGGAAGCGCAGGAGGTCCCGGCGCACCTTGGCCACCCGGGCGGAGAACTCGGTGTACCCGGACAGCTCCTGCAGCCCGGCGGCCTTCTCCCGGTCCAGCACCTCGGCCACCCGCGCGGTCGGCTCGCCGGCCGCCTCGGCCGGCCGGGCCCACAGCCGGATCGAACCGCCGTGCGTGGGCAGCAGCTCGACGTCCACGAGCGTGAGACCGCCACTGGCCAGCGCCCGGGCCGCGGACGCCACCGTGTAGTACTGGAAGTGCTCGTGGTAGATCGTGTCGTACTGGTTCTCCTCGATCAGGGTCAGCAGGTGCTGCACCTCGATGGAGACCCAGCCGTCGTCGGACACCAGGGCGCGCAGCCCCCGGGTGAACCCGACCACGTCGGGGATGTGCGCGTACACGTTGTTGGCCACGACCAGGTCCGCCGGGCCGTGCTCGGCGCGGACGGCGGCGCCGGTGGCCGGGTCCAGGAACGCCGTGAGCGTCGGCACGCCCTTCTCCCGTGCCGCGGCGCCGACGTTCACCGACGGTTCGATGCCGAGGCAGCGGATCCCCCGGTCGACCACGTGCCCGAGCAGGTAGCCGTCGTTGCTCGCGACCTCGACCACGAAGGCGTCGGGCCCCAGTTCCAGCCGCTGGGCGGCGTCGGCGACGAAGGTGCGCGCGTGGTCCACCCAGGAGGTCGAGTAGGAGGAGAAGTACGCGTACTGCGTGAACGTCTCCTCCGGCGTGATCAGCGGCGGGATCTGCGCGAGCCAGCACTCGGTGCAGACCCGTAGGTGCAGCGGGTACGCCGGCTCCGGCCGGTCCAGTTCGTCCGCGGAGAGGAAGCTCTCGCACGGCGGGGTCGCCCCCAGGTCGACGACGCTCCCCAGCGCCGTCGAGCCGCACAGTCGGCATCGTGTCATCTACTGCCCCCATTCCTGCCCGCGCGGGGTGCCCCGCCGCGAGCCAGCGTTTCCGTTCCCTACCGGCGGCGCGCCGTCCGCGCCGCCGGACCGCCCCGCGATCGCGGTGCGGTACCCCTCCACCAGGCGTTCCAGCCCGACGGCCGGGCTGAAGGCCTGCTCGTACCGGCGCCGGGCCGTGCGGCCCATCTCCCGGTTGCCGCCCGGATCGGCCGTGACCCGGCGGATGCAGGACGCGAGCGAGGCGGCGTCGCCCAGCCGGTGCAGCAGCCCGGTCACCCCGTCCTCGACCAGCTCGACGAAGGCGCCGTGACCGGCGGCGACGGCCGGGACCCCGGCCGCCATCGCCTCCGCCACCACCAGGCCGAAGGTCTCCGGGGACATCGAGGGGGCCACCACGGCGACCGATCGCGCGATGGCCTCCCGGCACTGGGCCGGGTCGTACAGGCCGACGTAGCGCACGTCGTCCCGGCCCGCCGCCCAGGCGCTCACCTCGGGCTCCAGCGGCCCCGCGCCGGCGAGCACGAGCGGCACGCCGACACCGCCGTCCGCGGCGAGCGCGTCCCAGGCGGCCATCAGCAGTCGCAGGCCCTTGGACTCCGCGAGCCGCCCGAGGAAGAGCAGGTGCTCGCCCGGGCCCGCTCGGCGGGCACCCGGGTCGGGTACGAAGTTGTGCTTCACCAGCAGCCGTTCGGCCGGCATGCCGGACCGCACCAGGACGTCGCGCTGCGCCGCGGAGATGCAGAAGAACCGCTCCACGCCGGACCACCACCGCCGCCGGTTGACCGCCATGCCGACCGCGAGCGGGACCGTCGCCAGCCGGGAGTCGCGGTAGCAGCCGTGCCGGACGGCGGGCAGTGGCACCGCCGACCCGACGCACTCGGTGCACAGCCGGCCGTCCCGGTGCAGCGTGCCGGGCGGGCACACCTGGGTGTAGTTGTGCAGCGTGGCCACGACGGGCACGCCGACGTCGGCGCAGGCGGCGAGCACCGCCGGCGACAGGAGCGGGAAGACGTTGTGGACGTGCACCACGTCCGGCCGGTCGGCGCGGAGCCGGGCGGCGAGCTGCGCGCGGACCGCCGGGTTCCACGGCACGAGGAGGGGCACCGCGACCTTGCCGAGCAGGGAACGGGCGGCGATGTCGTCGCTGCGCCGCTCGAAGACGTCGACCCGGTGGCCGGCTGCGCGCAGCAGCTCCACCTCCTCGTCGACGACCCTGTTCTCCCCGCTCGGCTGCGCCGAGGAGTACCGGTTGTGCACCACGAGGACGTGCATGGTCAGGTCACCTCCCGGTTGCGGTCCCGGCGCGGGATGCGTCGTCGCGGGACCGCGGGTGTCGTCAGGGGCGTGGCCCCGGCAGGCGTCGCGAGCAGCGAGGCGGCCAGGGTCAGGTGCAGCAGGTACGGCGAGGCGTCGCCGAGCCCGGCCTCGGTGTACGAGGAGATCGCGACGTAGCTGATCAGGAAGATCGCGCAGGCGCGCTCCAGCGAGGGCGGGCGCAGCAGGGCGACACCGCCCAGCGCGAGGAGGATCGCCGCCACGAGGGCGATGCCGACCAAACCCTGCTCGTTGTAGACGGCCAGCCAGCTGTTGTCGATCGGCAGCCCGCCGAACGACTTGTCGCCCAGACCGATGCCGAACGCCTGTTCGGGGATCGTCCGGGGCTGGGTCAGCAGGGCGTCCCAGACCTTGGCCCGGCCGGTGAGGTTGGAGAAGTTCTCCTTGCTCTGTCCGCGCATGAACCACGTCTCCAGCGCGGAGGCGAACGCCACCGCGGCCACCGTGGCGCACACGAGCGACCAGGAGAAGAACCGGCGGGCGGCGGCGCTGGTCAGGACGAGCGAGCCGATCGCCAGCGCCAGCCCGACGAGCAGGCCGATGGTGGCCGTCCGGGTGTGGGTCATCGCGAGCAGGACGAAGGTCGGCACGATGACCAGCGCCGCGCTCCTCCCGGTGGTCCGGCGGCCCAGCAGGAGCAGCACGGTGAGCCCGATGATCACTGCGGAGTACTGGCCGATCTGCGGCGGGGTGAGCGGCCACAGTGCGCCGACCAGGCGCCCGCCGTAGTACTCGGGCATGGCTGTGCCCGGTGAGATGACGAGGCCCGCGGCCACCGACCAGAGCACCGCGTAGTACATCCGGACGTGGGTCCGCACGAGCGTCAGGCTGCCGTCCCACCAGCGGCTGATCAGCCACAGCGTGGCGACGAAGATGGCCAGCCGGGTGCAGCGGAACAGCGCGCCGAGCCCGACCTCCAGCTTCAGGCTGGAGATCACGCTCGGCACCAGCAGCAGGGTGAGCAGGAACAGGAAGGCGCCGGCCCGCACGCGCAGCCGCAGGTTGAGCACGAGCGCCAGCGTGAACGCGGAGACCAGTGCGCCCATGGTGGCCATCTGGATGAGGGAGCGCGGCAGCCTGACGATGGTCTTCGCCCCGGCCGAGCCGAGCGTGTTGAGGCCCAGCAGCGCCCAGACGATCCAGACGGCCCTCGGCGTGCCGTCGGGGTCCTGTCCGGCGCCGGGCCGGGTGAGCGCCGCACCCGGTCCGCCCGTCGGCCCGCCGCGCGTCGGGTCCCCGGCCATCTCAACCACCGGCCTGCGGGGTGAAGGTGCTGCCCGCGTCCTGCTGGTACGGCAGGCCCTGCCACTGCCCGGAGTCGAGCCGGCGGCCCGGGTCGTCGACGACGAAGCTCCACGGTCCGCGGTAGGCGTTGTCGTGCCAGCGGTTGTCCTGCTTGAGGGTGATCGCCTCGGCCACCCGCTTGCCCTGGTACGGCGACCAGTCCGGATAGGTGCCGTAGTTGGCGAGCACCGCCATCCGGCCGCACGCCGCCGCGCACTTGACGACGGAGGTGTCGAGGGCGAAGCGGTTGTCGTGGATGTCCACCCGCTGGGTCTTCCACCGGCAGTCGGAGTAGAGCGGCGCGGTGTCGATCGCCGGCTTCGCGCAGCGTTGGGTGTCCTTCACCAGCAGGGTGCAGTAGCCGGTCGAGGTGTTGGCCGGGCTGTTGCAGAAGCGGTCGGCGTTCTCCCACAGGGTGATTCCGGACCAGTTGTCCTCCAGCAGGTTCCGCTCGATCTCGATCCTGTCCGTGCGGGCCGGGATCCGCGGCTCGCCGCCGGCCTCCGACAGGTAGACGGCCGCGTACGGGAAGTCGTCGCCCGCGGCGGCGTGCCGACGGCCCTCGACCCAGTCGTTGCGCCGGATCGTGTTGTTCCGGATGACCGCGTTGTAGCTGCTCTCGTACACCAGCGCGGCGCCGTCGTTGGACTCCAGCAGGTTGTCCTCGATGCGGAAGTCGTTGTTGTTGTTGTCCGCCCACAACCCGGCTCCGCGGTTGTCGTGCACCCAGTTGCCCCGGACGTCGGCGCCGTTGACGGCCCAGAACTTGATGCCTCCGGAGCAGCCGCAGCCCGGCTGCAGCCGCTCCCAGTCGTCGGTGTTGTTGCCCACGATCTCGTTGCCCTCGACCAGCAGGCCCGTGATGGAGTCGCCGGTCTTGTACGCGTTCATTCCGTACTGCCCGTTGTCGCGCAGGCAGCTGGCGCGGACCTGCTGGCGGGCACCGGCCATCAGCCCGGCGCCGGAGTTGTGCTGGATCGTCGCGTGCTCGATCACCCACCCGTCGGCCATGTCGTGGTTGACCACGCCCTCGTCGTGCGGCGCGACGAAACCCTGCACGGTCAGGTGGCGGATGGTGACGCCGGGGGCGGTGCCGCTGAACGCGTAGTTGTTGGTCCGCCGGCCGTCGAGCACCGCGCCCGGCGCGCCGAGGTAGGTGTCCCCCTCCTTGGCCATGACCTGCGCGTAGCGCTCCGGTTGGAGCGTGTGCGTGCCCGGGAGCAGCCAGAACGTGGTGTTCGGGGGGTTGCTCCTGGTTTTCGCGGCCAGGTCGTCGACCACCGCGGGGTCGACCGTCACCGCGCCCGCCGGCGCGCTCGTCGGCCCGGCCGCGGGATCGGAGCACGCCCGCGCCACGGCCGCGGCCGCGCTCGCGGACGGCGGCGCGGTCGGCTCCGCCGGGGCGTCCGCCCCGCTCGTACAGCCGGCCGCCACCAGCAGGGCCAGCGTCAGCCGCGCCACCGCCGACACCCCCCGGCGCCTCCTCATCCCCACCCCGCCCCCCTAGCCGCGGAACCCGAGCACGGTGGTGAACCCCTGCGTGCCGTCGGTGAAGCCGGTGCCGACCAGCGTGGTGGCGGGTTCCCTGCGTCCGAAGCCGGCGGAGTACCAGCCGAGCGGCGGGTCGCTCTCGCCGCGGTGCGCCCGCCAGGACAGCTGCCCGGGCAGGTCGAGCACCGCGGAGCGGTCCTCGCCGTCCCGGGTCCAGGTCAGCACGGCCCGGTTCCCCGCCAGGTCCGCGGTGATCGCCGGGCCGAGGTGGAACGCCAGGCGCACGGCTCCTCGCGGGCCGCGCACCTCGTCGACCACCCGCAGCTCCCGGTCGGCGGCGGTCAGCTCCACCCGGCGGCGGTGCACCGAGGGCCGGTAGCCGTCGTGCTCGGCGCACCAGCGGGCCACCCCCTCCTCGGAGGTCTCCGCGACCAGGACGCGGGTGCGGGCGTGCCGGGTCCACAGGAACGGGCCGCCGGAGACGGACTGGTCGTCGCCGCCCAGCTCCAGGGTGTTGTGGCCCAGAGTCGACCGGAAGTACCGCCGCCACGCGGGCTGCCCGTGGTAGCAGTACGTCCCCGGGTCCGCGAGCACGTCGACCCCGTCGTGCCGGACCTCGATGGACAGCGCGTCCGCGTGGCCGTGCGCGGCGATGGACAGGAACCCGTGCGGGCCGCCGTCGCAGCGGCACCAGATCCCCGCCGGACCGCGCAGGACGGTCATCCCCGCGTCGGCGAAGTGGGCCGGTCGGCTCGCCGGTCGGGCCACGGCCGGTGTGCCGCGGCCGTCGGCACCGGCGCTCCTCCCGTACGGCCGGACGAGCGAGGCCAGCAGCGGGGTGCGCACGTCGGTGCCGGTCACCGCCGGCCACCAGGCGAGGCGCCCGAACACGGCGTCCCCGGTGGCCAGCAGGGAGGCCCAGCGGTCGGTGCCCGCGCCGTCCACGACCAGCCCGTGCCCGTCGTCCGCGTCACCCTGGCGCGGCGGCCGCAACCGGTCGTCCACGACGGCCGCGAGCGCGTCGGTCATCCGCAGCAGGACCAGCCGGATCGTCGCGGGGACGGGCACGGCGGCGGCGTCCGCCTCGGCCACCGCGGCCAGGCCGAGCTCCAGGACGAGTCCGTGGTACTCGGTGGCCAGTTCGCGGTTGAGGCCGGAGGGGAAGGTGTTGGCGCGCAGGTGCCGCTCCAGCGACCGCAGCGCTCCGGAGCGCCAGTGCGCCGAGGAGGGGAACCACCCGAACGCGCAGGCCGCGGCGAACTGCCCGGCCGCCTCGGCGATGACGTGGTTGTTCGCCGAGGACCCCCGGCTGGGGAAGGCGGCCAGCCAGCGCTGGTGGTGCCAGATCTGCTCCAGCGCCACCGGGTTGCCCTCGAACAGCCCGGCCGCGCCCGGCCAGCCGTCGAGCAGCCGGCGGACCCACACCCAGGACAGCAGCCGGATGCCCAGCTCGATGCCGCTGATCCAGTGCACGCCGCGCAGCGGCGGGTTGGCCGCCCACCAGGACCGAAGGTGCTCGGCCACCCGCCCGGCGTACCGCTCGTTCCCGGTGACCGCGTAGGCGGCGGCGAGCACGGTCAGGTACTGGTGCCGGGACGGCTCCCAGATCTGCTTGACGTCCCCGACCGCGTCCTCGTCCCGGTACGGCACGTCGAAGGCGTAGCCGCCCGGCGCCCGGCGCCCGGTCTTCGGGTCGAGCCACCAGTCCGGGGCGACCAGGTCGTCGCGGGCCACCCCGAAGTACTCGGCCCGTCCGTCCATCAACCGGTCCGCCTCGGCGACGAGCCGTTTCGCGGCCTCCGGCGACACCGCGGCGATCGCCCCGGCGGGCAGGACGGCGGTGAACCCGACGCCGGTCACGCGCGGGCTGCGCGGCGGCGCCGACCGCCACCGCCGCCTGCGCACCGCGTCGCCCACCCGGCCGCCGACCTCCCGCGGCCCCATCCGCGACAGCCGCCGCAGGTACCAGCCCGCGCTCATGGTCATCGCGGCCCCGCCAACGCCACCGGCGCGCCGGCGGCCAGCGAGGTCTGCACGGCGAGGGTGGCCGCCGTGGTGGCGACCAGCGACTCCAGCGGTACAGGCATCGGCCCGCCGGTGCGCACGGCCTTGATGAACGCGGCCAGTTGGGCGGACTGGCCCTTGTCCCGGGCCTTGGGCAGGCGCGAGCTGACCCACCGCTTGGGGCCGTGCACCGAGGCGCGGACGAAGTCGTCGAGCTTCAGCACCTTGCCGTCCGCGACGAGGTCCAGCGTCTCCTTGGGGAAGCCGGGCGCGCCGGTGGTGACGTAGCTGAGGGTGGCGGTGGAGCCGTCCGGGTAGCGCAGCACGACCTGGAGGTCCTCGTTGCCGGACGTGGCGACCGCGTACACCGAGACGGGGTCGGCCTCGAGCAGCCAGCTCGCCGTGTCGACGAAGTGCCCGCCCTCGCCAGCGAACCGCGTGCCCTCGGTGCCCTGGCGGAGGTACCAGCTGCCGTGCTGCAGCCGGCCCGCGTTGACCAGGTAGCGCAGGTTCGCCGGACCGCTCCGGACGCCGAGCCTGGTCCTGGCCTCCCGCAGCAGCGGCGCGAACCGGCGGTTGAAGCCCACCTGCAAGCGGTCGTTGCCGGACTCCTCCACCGCCGCTAGCACCCCGGCCAGTTCCTCCTCGGTGAGGGCCAGCGGCTTCTCCACGAACACCGCCTTGCCGGCGAGCAGCGCCCTGCGGGTCAGTTCGGCGTGCGAGCTGTGCCGGGTGACCACGAACACCGCGTCCACCGACGGGTCCTCCAGCACGGCGTCCAGATCGGTGGTCGCCTGAGCGAAGCCGAACTTCCGCTGCGCGTTGGCCGCGGACAGCGCCGTCGTCGTGACGACCGTGGACAGCGTGACCCCGTCGCGCTGCGCCAGGTGCGGCAGCAGCATGGAGGTCGCATAGTTCCCCGCGCCGACGAACGCCAGCCGCACCGGCGAGGCGGCGGACCGGGCGGGGGCGGGCGACCTGTCGCCGCGGCGCACCGAGGGCACCGCCACCGCCGGGGCCTGCGCGCTCCGTTGTGCCTGTTCCTCCCCCGTGGGCTCGGGGTACCGGAACAGCACGGCCACGGCCTTCAGGTCGCCGTCCTTCAGCCGCTGGTACGTCTCGACCGCGTGGTCGAACTCGGCGACGTGGGAGACCAGCGGCTCCACGTCGACGCGGCCGCGGGCGAGGAGGTCGAGGAAGCACGCCAGGTTGCGGCGTTCGGTCCAGCGCACGTAGCCGATCGGGTAGTCCCGGCCCTCCAGCTCGTACTCCGGGTCGTAGCGCCCGGGGCCGTACGAACGGGAGAACCGGACGTCGAGCTCCTTCTCGTAGTACGCGTTCCACGGCAGGTCCAGTCGGCACTTGCCGATGTCGACGACCCGGCCGCGGTCCCGGGCCAGGCTGGCGGCCAGCTCGACCGGCTGGTTGCTGCCGCCGCCGGCGGCCAGGTACACCTGGTCCACGCCGTGTCCGTCGGTCAGCTCGGCGACGGCGGCCTCCACGGCCGCGGACCCGGGATCGCCGCAGGCCACGGCCCCCAGCCGCGCGGCGAGCTCGCAGCGCGCCGGGTCGGGGTCGGCCCCGACCACGCGCACCCCCGAGGCGGTGAGCAGCTGCACCACCAGCTGCCCGATCAGCCCGAGGCCGATCACCAGCGCCACCTCGCCCAGCTGCGGCTCGCCCTGGCGGACACCCTGCATCGCGATCGATCCGACGGTGCCGAAGGCCGCGTGCCGCGGAGCGAGGCCGTCCGGCACCGGGACGTAGAGGTTCCTCGGCACCCAGTTCAGCTCCGCGTGCAGCGCGTGCTCGTTGCCGGCGCAGGCCACCACGTCGCCGACCTTCACGTCGTCGATCCCGGCGCCGACCTGCTCGACCACCCCGCACAGCGAGTAGCCCAGCGGCGTGTAGGAGTCCAGCTTGCCCATCACCTTGCGGTAGGTGGCGGGCAGCCCGTTGGCGGCCACGCTCTGCATCACCTTGGCCACCTGGTCCGGACGGGAACGGGCCTTGCCCAGCATCGACATGCCGGCCTCGGACACCTTCATGAGCTCGGTCCCGGTGGATATCAGCGAGTAGGCGGTGCGGACCAGCACGCCGCCCGGCTTGCACCCCGGCACGGGCACGTCGAGCACCGCCAGCTCGCCGCTCTTGTAGTTCTGCACAACCTGTTTCACCGAAGTCCCCTTGTTTCCGAGCCGTCTTCTACGCTGCCGACTTCTACGCCGCCGAGCCGGTGCCGCGGTCGGACCCGGAGGTCGCGCCGCGGTACCAGTACTCGAGGGTCAGTACGTGCCAGAGGTGCTTGGAGTAGTCCTGCTGCCCGGCGGCGTCCGCGGCGACCATGCGCGCGAGCGCGTCGCGGCGCAGGAGCCCGGAGTTGACGAGCACGCCGTCGTGCACCACCTCGCGCACCAGCGGCGCCAGGTCCCGGCTCATCCAGGCCCGCAGCGGGGCGCTGAACAGGCCCTTGGGCCGGTACACGATCTCCCGGGGGAGGACCGAGGTGGCCGCCTCCTTGAGGACGGCCTTGCCCTGGCGTCCGACGATCTTGCGGTCGCCGGGCACGGCGAACGCCGCCCTGACCACCTCGACGTCCACGTACGGCACCCGCACCTCGGTCGACGCGGCCATGCTCGACCGGTCGGTGTACGCGAGGTTCAGGCCCGGCAGGAACATCCGGGCGTCGCCCAGGCACATCCGGTTGACGAAGTCGTCGAGGTCGTTGTCCCGGTAGACGTCCGCGTGCTCGGTCAGCACGTCCTGGACGGTCCCCGCCAGGTCCGGATCGACCAGGGCGAGCAGTTCGTCCTGGTCGTACATGGTGTAGCTGCGCCGGAACGCGGTCTCCTCGGGCAGGTCGGCGAAGGAGAGGAACCGCTTCGCGAACCGCACCGACCGCAGGCCCCGGCGGGCCGTGGCGACCGGCAGCCGGTCCACGGCCGCGGACAGGCCGCGCCGCAGCGGCCGCGGGACGCGCTGGTAGCGCAGCGCGATCTGGTTGGCCAGGTGCTTGCGGTAGCCGGCGAAGAGCTCGTCGGCGCCCATCCCCGAGAGCATCACCTTGACCCCGGCCTCCCGGGCGGCCGAGCAGATCAGGAAGGTGTTGATCGCGGCGGGGTCGCCGATCGGCTCGTCCAGGTGGTACGTCATCCGCGGCAGCAGGTCGAGGACGTCCGGGGCGATCTCGATCTCGTGCAGGTCGACGCCGAACCGCTCGGCCACCTGCCGGGCGTAGCGCAGGTCGTCCGGCATCGCCTCGAACCTGGCGTCCTCGGCGCGGAACCCGATCGTGTAGGCGGAGATCCCGGGGTGGTCGCGGGCCGCCAGCGCGGTCAGGTAGCTGGAGTCCAGCCCGCCGGACAGGAAGGTCGCCACGGGCACGTCGGAGAGCAGGTGACGCCGGGTCGACTCCTCGACGACGGCGGCGACGTCCGGCCGCTCGCCGGCCAGGGCCCGCTCCCGGCCCTCGGCGGCGACGTCCCGCAGGTGCCAGAACCGGCCGCGCTCCACCCGGCCGTCGGGCCGGCACCGCAGCCAGCTCCCCGGCGGCAGCTTCTCCGCCTCGCGGAACGCGCAGCGCGAGTCCGGCACCCAGTAGTACAGCAACGAGGCCACCAGCGCCGCGTTGTCCACCTCCAGCGATCCGCCGGTGGCGGCGGCCAGCGCCTTGAGCTCGGAGGCGAACACCAGGCCCTCACCGCGCCGGATCAGGAAGAGCGGCTTGATGCCGAGCTGGTCGCGGGCGAGCACCAGCTCGCCGGTCCGCTCGTCGAAGATCCCGAACGCGAACATGCCGCGCAGCCGGGGCAGGCAGTCGGTGCCCCAGCGCCGCCAGGCCTCCAGCAGCACCTCGGTGTCGGAGGTGCCGCGGAAGCGCACCCCGGCGGCCGACAGTTCGGCCCGCAGCTCGGGCGCGTTGTACAGCTCGCCGTTGTACGTCAGGACCAGGCCGTCCGAGACCATCGGCTGGGCGCCGGTCTCGGACAGGTCGACGATGGCCAGCCGGCGGTGCCCCAGCTGCACTTCGCCGTCACCGACGGGGTGGCCGTACCGGCCCGCCCCGTCCGGACCGCGGTGGGCGAGGGTGTCGGTGAGCAGGTCGGTCACGGCCTTCCCGTCCGGCCACCGGTACGTGCCTGCGATGCCACACATGTGCTACCGCACCTCCTGGTCGCTGTCCGGGACCCGTGCGGTCCACATCGGTCGTCGTTCCGTCCGCCGCCGGCCCGTCCCGTTCTGCCGGGCCGGCCGCTCGTCGCGGCCGCGCGCCGGGGTGCGCGGCCCGTCCCACAGCGTGCCGTCCGTCCGGTCCCGCGGATCGGGGTCGATCAGCACCACACCGATCACCGGGATGTCCTGGTCCGCGAGTTGCCGCGCCACGGTGTGCAGCCATGCGGTGCTGCCGTGCCCGGCCCGCACGACGAGCACGGTCCGGGTGCCGAGGTGCCGCAGGTCGGTCCACGCCGTGCCGGGCGCCACCGAGCCGACGCCCAGCCGGCGCTCCTGGCCCGCCGCGGCCGTGCCACGCCCGCCGCCGACCACGGTCGGCTCACCGGCCGTCGGGCCGCGCCTGGCGAGCCGCGGGCCGGGCAGCTCGTCGACGAGGACCACCGGCCGCTCCTCCCCGAGCGCCCCGGCGAGGTCCAGGGCGATCGCGCTCGTGCTGCGCGCACAGCCCAGTTCCAGCAGCGACACCGCTTCCGAGGAGCCGCCCACGGTGCGGGCCAGGGTCCTGGTGAGCCTCGTCCGCGCCTCCCGGGCCCGTCGGCCCCGCCACCGGCCGGCCGGCCGGCCGGACACCCGGCGCAGTTCCGCGATGACCGAGGCACCGAGGTTCGCCGCGATGTCCCGGCGCAGCACGGGACGGTCCGCCACCACCGTGCCGACCGCGGCCACCGCGAGCCCGAGGACGAGCCCGAGGACGAACCCCATCCCGGCGTCGGTGGCGAGGGTCGTGACGGGGGACCGCCGCACCGCGCGCGGGGCGTCCACGATCTGCGTGCCGGCCACGAGCCGGGGCGTGCCGACCCGCGCCTCCGCGGCGCGCTGGCCGAAGTCCGTGATCCGCGACGTGAGTTCGGCCCGGCCGGCGTAGAGCGACTCCAGGTTCGCCGAGGCCTTCGGTGCGCTCGGCGCCGAAGCGTCGGCGATCGACTGGTTGACCTTGGCGAGCTCCTCGCGCAGGCGGTCCCGCTGGTCGAGCAGGGCCTTGGCCTGGGCGTCCGCGGCCTCCTGGATCCGCCGCAGGTGGTCCGCGACGAACGCGTCGGCCAGCGCCTTGGCCCGGGCCACCGCCTCCCCCTCGCTGTGAGCCGTCACGGTGATCTGCAGCACCGTGTTGGTCAGGCCGATGCCCCCGTAGTCCTGCATGAAGTCCTCCGGCTTCTCCGAGGACCCGAGGGACTGCAGGGCCTTGCCGGCGATCCCCGTGGTCTGCAGCAGGGCGACGTCGGTGCGGATCAGCGTCCCGGGGTCGTTCGGCTGGTCCTCCTGGTGCGCGACCAGCACCTTGACCACCGCGGTCGGCGGCGCCGGCTGCAGGACCGCCAGCGCCGCGCCGGCCAGCAGCCCGAGCAGCGCCAGGACGCACCAGAGGCGGCGCCGCCTGCGCACCGAGACGACCAGCGCCTGCAGGTCCACCAGCGGCGCGGCGGCCGGCGAGTCCGAAGTCGTACGCGTCGTCACCCCGCGGCGCTCCTCGTGTCGTCGCCGCCCGCGAGCGCCGGCGCGGCGCCGTCCGGACGACGGCCGGCGGACCGCTTCGGACGGGCCCGGACCACGCCGGCGACGATGGCGCCGGCGACCTCGTGCCCGGCGTCCGCACACGCCTCCGCGATGCCGACGAGCTCCGGCGCCGTCCAGCTGCCCGCGCTGAGCACGACCAGCGCACCGGACTCGCCGTCGCGGTCCGGAACCAGCGGCCGGGACACCGAGACCTCCACCACCCGCAGCAGCGGATCGCCCCCTGCCTCGGCGACGAGCTGCCCGGCCGCCCGGCCGGCCATCTCGTCGCCGTCCGGGACGACGACCAGCAGCGGCCGGGGGTGCGGCAGGCGGTCCCGAAGACGGTCGCACACCCGCCGGTAGCGGATCTGCCGACCGGCCTCGTCACCGGGGGCGCGCGGGGCCGGCTGGTCCCACCGGACGTCGATGCCCAGCAGCCGGCGGATCCGGGCCCGCGGGCCGCGGCCTTCCGACCGGTGGGCGAGCCGTTCACCGGGCACGTCGACGGTGCCGAGGAGCACCGAACCCAGCGCCGCGGCGATCTCCGTCTCGGTGCGCAGCCGACGGCTCATCCGGGCGGCGGTGAGGTGGCCGATGACCCCGAGCAGGAGTGCCAGCGCCGCCCCGCCCGCCACGAGCTGCGTCTTCGTCGGCGGTGCCTCGCCGGTCGGTCGGGCCGCCGGTCCCATGACGACCAGGTTGACCGCCTTGGTGGCGGCCGGGTCGACCTGGTCGAGCTTCTTCACCGCGTCCTGCAGTGCGGTGCGCAGCTTCACGAGCTCGGTGCGGGTCTGCACGTTCTCCACGCTCTGCCCCGGCGCGGCGGTGTCGGCCAGGTCGGTGATGCGGCGGCTGGCCTGCGCCACCAGCTGCCGCAGCGCCTCGGGCTGCGCCGCCTCGGGGTCGGTGCTGTCGCCCGAGATCCGCGCGGCGAACGTGACGAACTGCCGGGCCACCTGGTCCGAGAGCTGCTGCGCGCGCTCCGGGGTGTCGGCCGTCCCCGAGATCTTGATGATGTTCCCGTCCGAGGCCGCGGCGCTCACCTTGTCCCGCAGCTCGTTGCCGCCGACCCCGGACCAGCCGAGTGCGGCGGCCGCGCGGTCGATGACCACCGAGCTGGTCGCGATCTCCGTCTGGGTCAGCAGCTCGCGCTCCTGCCACGCCCCGGGCAGCAGGACCGATGCCGACGTCGTGTACTGGGGCGGAAACAGCAGCGAGCTGCCGTAGCCGACCAGCGCACCCACCACGGTGAGGACGGCGAGCAGCCGCCAGCGCCGACGGAGGATCCGACCGATCGTGACCAGGCGTATGGTGTCGTCGCTCAACGGCGCGGCCTTCTCCCGGCCCGGCCCGGGCCACCCGCCGCCACCGGGGCGCCGTCACGGCAGGCAGCGGCGTAGGCGGCGAGCAGCTGTCGCTGGGAGTTCCGCCAGGAGAGCGGCCCGTTGATCCGCTCCTGGCCGAGCTTGCCCATCCAGGCCCGCTTCTCCGGATCGTCCATCAGCAGCGCGATGAGTCCGGCGAACTCGGCCTCGTCGTCGGCGGCCGCGTAGACGGCGGCGTCACCGGCGGAGACCCGCGCCTCCCGGAGGTCGAACGAGACGATCGGCCGGCCCATGACCATGTACTCCAGGACCTTGTTCATGGTCGACACGTCGTTGAGCGGATTGCGCGGGTCGGGGGAGAGGCACACGTCCGCGGTGGACAGGTAGCGCACCAGGTCGGCATCCGGAACGCGCCCGGTGAACTCCACCTGCTCCGAGAGCCCGAGCTGCCGGGACAGCTCCACCATCGCGTCGAAGGTGTCGCCGGCGCCGACGAACACCGCGTGCCAGTCGGTCCGCCCGAGCTCGTCGCGCAGCTTCGCGAGGGCCCGCAAGGCGTAGTCGACGCCGTCCTGCGGGCCCATCACGCCGAGGTAGCACAGCAGATGGGGCTTGCCGCGCTTCAGCTCCGGCTCGGGCGGTACCGGTTGGAACCGGTCGGTGTCGGGCGCGCTGCGCACCACGAAGACGTCCTCCGGCCGCCGGCCGCCACGGCGCAGCGCGACGTCCCGGTAGCTCTCGTTCGTGGCGAGCACGACGTCCGCGGCCCGGTAGGTCAGCCGTTCCAGCGCGCACACGGCGCGGTAGAGCAGATCCTCACCGCGGTCGAACCGGGAGAGGTACAGCTCGGGGACCAGGTCGTGCTGGTCGAACACGAACCGGGCGCCGCGCCGCTTCAGCCACAGCGCGGGCAGGAACAGCAGGTCGGGCGGATTGCAGGCGTGGACCACGTCGACCGGACCGACCCTGCGGGCCAGCCGGGCCGTGTGCCACAGCGCCGATCCGTACTCCCGCAGGTAGCCGGCCGGCCCTCCGGTGGCCGCGCGCAACGGGTAGCGGTGGATCCGCACCCCCTCGATCTCCGCTTCCGGCTCCGTGTCCCGCTTGCTCCCCTGGGGACAGATGACGTGCACCGTCCAGCCCGCGTCGCGCAGCGTCGTGCACTCCTGCCACACCCGTCGGTCGAACGGCACCGACAGGTTCTCCACCAGGACCAGCGCGCGACGGCCCCGCCCGTCGCCGCCGGTCGCATCACCGAACGATGTGTCACCAGGCAAGGCCCACGTACCCCGGTTCGGTCCGGCGCGCCTCGGCGTCGGGAAGGCGGATGAGGTCGACGATCACCGGGCCGTCGCCATGGGGCAACGCCGACAGCACGTCCGGGTCCCTGGTCCCGACCACGCACACCTCGGCATGGTCGAGCACCTCGTCGACGGACTCCGCGAGCAGCTGCGCGAGGTGCGGCAGCCTGGTCTCGATGTACTCGCGGTTCGCGCCGAGCAGCCGGGAGATGTTCACGTTGGGGTCGTAGATCCGCAGGTCGTAGCCCTTGCCGAAGAGCCTCTCCGCCAGCTCGACGAGCGGGCTCTCGCGGAGGTCGTCGGTGCCGGGTTTGAAGGACAGGCCGAACAGGCCCACCCGACGCCGGCCGGTGCGTTCGACCAACTCCACCGCGCGCTGCAGGTGTTCGGAGTTGGAGGGCAGCACATGGGAGAGGATGGGCACCGCGACGTCGGCCTGCCGCGCCGCGTGGACCAGGCTGCGCAGGTCCTTGGGCAGGCAGGAGCCGCCGAAGGCGAAGCCGGGCCGCAGGTAGGCGGGGCTGATGTTCAGCTTGCGGTCGGCCAGGAACACGTCGACCACCTGGTGCGAGTCCACCCCGAGCGCCCGGCACACCGCGCCCAGCTCGTTCGCGAAGCCGATCTTGAGTCCGTGGAACGCGTTGTCCGCGTACTTGATCGCCTCGGCCGTCGGGACCGGCACCCGGAACACCTCGCCGGGCAGGTCGCCGTACAGCGCCGCGACCACGTCGCCGCTCGCCGGGTCGAGCTCGCCGATGACGGTCTTGGGCGGGTCGAAGAAGTCCCGCACGCTCGTGCCCTCGCGCAGGAACTCCGGGTTGACCGCGACCCCGAAGTCCACCCCGGCCGTTCCGCCGGCGTACTTCTCCAGGATCGGTACCAGCAGGTTCAGGCAGGTGCCCGGGAGCATGGTGCTGCGGAACACGACGGTCTGCCGCCCGCCCCGCTCGGCCACCGCGGCACCGATCTGCTCGGTGACCCGCTCCAGGTAGGTGGTGCACAGGCTGCCGTTGGGCTCCGACGGCGTGCCCACGCAGACCAGCGTCACCTCGCTGCCCGTGATCGCCTCGCGGACGTCTCCGGTGGCGCGCAGCGCCCCGGTCCGCACGACCTCGGCGATGAGCTCGCCGATCCGTTCCTCGACCACCGGGGCCCTGCCCTCGTTGACCAGGTCGACCTTCACCTGGTTCACGTCCACCCCGATGACCTCGTGACCCAGGCTGGCCAGGCACGCGGCCGACACACAGCCCACGTAGCCGAGCCCCAGGACACTGACCCTCATGACCCGTTCCTCCCCTCGGGCCGACCCCTGTGGCCGGCCGTCCGCGCGTCGATCGGTCGACGCCCCCCACGCATCAGTAGGCCCCCTGCCCCTGGAGCACCGCACGCAGCGTCTTCCAGAGGATCACCGTGTCCAGGGCGAGCGACCAGTCCTCCACGTACCGCAGGTCCAGTCGGACCGCCTCCTCCCACGGCAGGTCGCTGCGTCCGCTGATCTGCCACAGGCCGGTGAGCCCGGGCTTGACGAGCAGCCGCCGCCGGATGTCCGGGCCGTACGCGGCGGACTCCTCTGGCAGCGGGGGCCGCGGACCGACGAGCGACATCGAACCGGTGAGCACGTTGAGGAGCTGCGGGAGCTCGTCGATCGAGTACCGGCGCAGCACCCCTCCCACCCGGGTCACCCGCGGATCCCGGCGGAGCTTGAACAGCAGGCCGGCACCCTCGTTGCGGTCGGCCAGCTCGGCACGTGCCCGGTCGGCCCCGGCGACCATGGTGCGGAACTTCACCAGGGTGAACTCCCGGCCGTCCTTGCCGACCCTGTGCTGCCGGTAGAAGGCCCCGCCCCGGCTGTCCATCAGCACGAGCAGTCCGACGACCACCATCAGCGGCGCGAACAGGACCAGCAGGACCGCGGCACCCAGTCGGTCGACGACCTCCTTGACCGCCCGGCGGCCCCCGGTGAAGGCCGGCATGCTGACCCGCAGCATCGGGATCCCGAGCACCGCGTCGACGTGCAGCCGCGGGCCGGCCACCTCCATCAGCACGGGGGCCACGACCATCTCGGCATCGCCGCCCTCGAGGTTCCAGGCCAGGCGCTGCAGCCGGTCCGGTGACCAGTGCGGGTCCGGGGTGACCGCAACGACCCGGTAGCCGTCGCGGCGGACGTGGTTGGCGACGTCCGCGAGCCGGCCGACGACCGGCACTCCGTCCAGTCGGTCACGGTTGTGCCCGAGATCGTACGGCGTGCACACCGCCTCCACGCGCCAACCGAGGTGCGGGAGCTTGCGGGTGCGGCTGATCAGGTCGCGCACGGTGGCCAGACTCCCGGCGGCGAGCACCGGGCGCAGGCACCGTCCCTCCTTCCGCTGTTTGTGCAGCCAGAGACGCAGCAGATACCGCTCGGTCATGGTGACCAGCGTGATCGCAGGGATCGCGACGAAGATCCAGAGTTTGATGTTGTGCGAGGTGAGGGCGATTCCGCCGAGCGCCAGGACGACGGCCGCCGTGAACAGCGAGCGCCCGAGCCGGCGGAATTCCTCGGCGCCCTGGCCGAGTACGGCCGGAGCCCACGACCGGGTCATCGCCAGCGCTCCCAGCACCAGCAGTTCGGTGCCGAAGGCGAGAATTCCCCATTTCTCGTGCCAGTTGGCCGCGTCCCGAACCCCGAAGAATCGTCCTATCGCCGCCACTACGAAGGCGGTGGCCACGGTGTCGCTGATAATCACAGTACGGCGGTACTGCTGCTCCCAGTCGATCTCGGGCCGGCTGATCCTCCCGTTCACCGGACGCCCCCGCGGCGGTGGAAACGGGCTGACTAATTCTCCTTCCCCCTGCTTCACGGCCCCTTCCAGGTCAGCAGTGGGTTCGACGTGTTCGCTCCACACGGTTCCTCCCCCCGGGAGGCCTGCGCCTCCCGCACTGTTCCTCCCCTTGGGAGGCCCCGCTCCTCCCCTCGGGAGGCCCCGCCTCCCGTGCCGCGCTGCTCCCGTTTCCAGGGGGCCCCGACCCCCCGAATGGCAAACCGCCTATTGCGGCGCTACGTGAACGTCCCACCTGGGCGTCGGCCGGACGCGCATGTCCTGCCGGAGTCCCGAAGTGCGTGGGAAGCCGTCGACGGTTGCTCTCCACATTCCAGGCCCCCTCTCGGGTGCCGAGAATCGATCACCTCCACGTCTGCCGCTGGGGACGCGACTGCCGGCTATCCGCAGCACCGGATCTGTAGATCACGATGTGCCGCTTCGCGTCCAACTGTGCGAAGCGAAAATCAATCTAGGGCATCGGGGCCATCCGAAGGGGGCGATGTGTGAAACGCGTGCTCGATATTTGAAGCCTGGCCTTCCGGCCGGTGATTACAGGGATATCCTGAGGCGGAAGACGTCCAATGTGACTGGGGATGGGGGGGGGGGGGGGGGGGGGGGGGGGGCCCGCCCCCCCCCCCCCCCACAACCCCCCCCCCCCCCCCCCCCACGGCCGGGGTGTGGACCAGGGCGGCGTCGTTCAGGGGAAGTATCCGTCTTGATGCCGGTTCAGGCATGGGATGCGGCTGCGGTGTTCATGGATCGGGCTGGAACGGAGGCAGGCACGGACTCCGGGTGAGGCCCTCCGCCATCTCCTGAGCCAGCCAACTCCCCACCCGAGGAACCGTCATGAGCATCCTGGGCAGGATGACGGCCCGACGCGCCGCCGGGCGCGCCGCCGACGCCGCGATGAAGGTCCACGAAAGAGAGGAACCCCAGCCGACGCACGGCTGGGGTTCCTCCAGGCGGTGAGTGCCGGTCAGCAGGTGGAGTTGCCCACGCCGTAGACCGCTCGTCTACGAGTCGGCGGACCGCACCACGTCGCGATCACCGTGGATCGGGCGGGTCAGCGCTGCAGGGTGAGGACGCCCGGCCGGTACGGCAGCTTGTCGTAGGGGGTGGTGTCCCCCGGCGCGCTGGGGGACCTGCCCTGGTAGAGCAACTGCAGGTTGCAGGGGTCGATGGTCATGGTCTGGTCGGGGTTGTTGCGGACCAGGTCGCCGTGGCTGATGTCGTTGGTCCAGGTGGCGCCACTGTTGGCCTTGCCCGCGAAGGGGTTGCTCTCGGTGGCGGCCTGGGGGGTCCAGGAGCCGTTGAGGCTGGTGGCGGTGAACGAGCGGAAGTAGCGCTGCTCGTTCGCGCCCCGGGCCTCGACGATCATCAGGTACTGGTTCTGGCCCTGGACCTTGTAGACCTGCGGCGCCTCGAACAGGTTCTTCTCCGTGTCGCTCATGACCGTCGTGTACGACGAGCCGAAGCTGCTCGGGAAGTTTCCGATCGGCATACTCGCCCGGTAGATCTTGCCGTTGTCACCGGCGAAGAAGAGGTACATGTTCTGGCCGTCGGCGATCAGGGTCGGGTCGATCGGGACGCCGCCCTCGCCGGCGGGGAAGCGGGCGGTGAACAGGTTCTGCGGCGCGGACCAGCCGTTGGGGTTGGTGGGGTCGCTGGACGTGCGGTAGGTGAAGGTCCAGTTGGTGCCCCACCCCAGTGAGGCCAGTACCCAGATGTTCTTGGGCGCGAAGTAGAACAGCTGGGGTGCCACCGCGCCCTGGTTCATCTTGGTCTGGGTGGCCGTCGCCATGTCCGACCAGTTCGTGAAGGGGCTGAAGCCCATCGAGCCCCAGTTTCCGTCGGAGTACGTTGCGTAGACCAGGTGCTTGCCGTTGTACGTCGTGGTGGTGAAGTCCTTCAGCGCGGCCCACCCGTTCGCCGGCTGCGCCAGCGCACCGGTCGAGCTCCATCGGTAGGTCGACGGAAGGGTGCAGGCGCCGGCCGTCGGCGCGGGCGTCGTCGGGGCCGGCGTCGGGGTGGACGACCCGGACGACCTGAAGTTCCAGTGCTGGTTGGCAGCGCCCCAGGAGTCCCAGATCTGGACGGGGGTGCCGTTGGCGGTCTGGTTGCCGGGGGTCTCCAGGGCTCGGCCGCTGGCGACGTTGGTGAGGGTGTAGGAGCCGTCCTTGTTCCGGGCGGCCTTCCAGTGCTGGTTGGCACCGCCGTGGGAGTCCCAGACCTGCATCTTCGTGCCGTTGCCGGTTTGGTTGCCGGGCTCGTCCAGGACCCGGCCGCTGGCGACGTTGGTGAGGGTGTAGGAGCCGTCGCCGTTCTTGGTGGCCCGCCACTGCTGGTTGGTGGCGCCGCTGGCGTCCCATACCTGGAGCGGGGTGCCGTTGCCGTTCTGTCCGGCGGGCTCGTCGAGGACACGTCCGGCGGCGCCCACGCCGGAGAGCGTGTAGACGGTGCCGGAGTTGATGCCGCCGCCCGGGGTGCCGCCGGCGCCGGCCAGCGGGGTGAGGACGGCGTTGTAGGCGGGCTTCTTGTTTCCGTTGTTGTCGAACAGCAGCGCGTTCTCGCCGGTGCGCCAGGAGTCGCTGTCGCGGATGCCCCACACGGTGATGCCGGTGCAGCGGGCGACGGCGAGGCAGTCCTGGACGGTGTTGGTGTAGGCGGTGGCGGACGCCTGGGCGATGTCGAGCTCGGTGATCTGGACGTCCACGCCGAGCGCGGCGAAGCTGGACAGGGTGGTCTGGAAGCCGGCCGGGGGGCCGCCGGCGCCGAAGTGGCTCTGGAGGCCGACGCAGTCGATGGGCACGCCGCGGGACTTGAAGTCCTTGACCATGTTGTAGACGCCCTGGGTCTTGGCGTCGGTCCAGTTCTCGATGTTGTAGTCGTTGTAGCAGAGCTTGGCCGAGGGGTCGACGTTGCGGGCGGTGCGGAAGGCCTCCTCGATGAAGCCGTTGCCCAGCACCCTCTGGAACACGGAGTCGCGGTGCTGACCGCTGCCGCCGTCGGCGAACGCCTCGTTGACCACGTCCCAGGCGTAGATCTTGCCCTTGTAGTGGTTCATCTCCTGGGTGATGTGGTTGTTCATCACACCGCGCAGGGTGTTGGCGTCGTTGATGGACTTGACCCAGTCGGGCAGTTGGGAGTGCCAGACCAGGGTGTGGCCGCGCGTCTTCTGGCCGTGCGCGGAGGCGTGGTTGACGATCGAGTCGGCGGGGCCGAAGTTGAACGACCCGCGGGAGGGCTCGATGGCGTCCCACTTCATCTCGTTCTCCGGGGTGACCATCTTGAATTCCCGGTCGAGAATGGTGGAGTACGTCGAGTCCCCGAGCCTGCCCGCGGCTACTGCCGTACCGAAGTAGCGGCCGCTGATGGCCGCTGCGTCGGCGAGCACGGTCGGCGTGCCGGCGTTCGACGTGAACGCGGCCTGGGCGACCAGCGGTACGGCTGCACCTACGGCGGCGAGCACCACGGCGGCGGCGATCATGCGGCGGGTTGTCGGCCGGCGGCGATGAGAGCGGTTCTGATCTGGCAACAGCTTGTCCCTCTGGCGCAGTGGGCCTTGATCTTGGCCACGGTTACCTGCCGGTTGCCGCCACGCACACAAAGGTTGCCGTGATCGGGAGGACTTTTTGTCGAGCCGGAGATCGGCGCGGCCCTCATCCCGTCGGGGCGAAGCCGCCGCGGACCGCGAGGGCGCCCGCGGCGGTCCCGGCGTCGGCGCGGTAGGTGTCGTTCTTGGCGTTCCGTCAGACACGGCGGGGCCGCAGGCGGTTGAGCCTGCGGCCCCGCACGGGTGGTGGGGTCAGGAAGGGTCGCCGTACTGGAGACCGCGTCCGTTGGTGCCGATGTAGACGCGCCCGTAGGTGTCGGGGTCGCCGGTGATGATGCCGGTGCTGCCGATGGCGCCCCACTGGTGGGCGTCGTCGTTGATGCGGAGCCAGGTGGCGCCCTTGTCCGTGGAGCGGAAGACTCCGGTGACGTCCTTGACGGTGCCGATCAGGTACAGGGCCTGGTAGGAGGCGCCCGGCGCGGCCTTGCCGAAGCCGAGGGCGGAGGCGGACTTCACCGTGGTGAGCGTGGTGAAGGTGCGGCCGCCGTCGGTGGAGTGCAGCAGCCCCTTGCCGCCGTCGGCGATCCACAGGTCCCCGCCAATGCCCGGGGCGGCGGTGAGCCGGCCGTTGGGCAGGTTGGTGGCGCGGGCGGTGAAGGTCGCCCCGCCGTCGGTGCTGGTGAAGAGCGTGCCGCCGGCCAGCGAGTAGAAGGTGTTGGCGGAGGAGCGGTCGGCGACGACCACCGCGTCGGTGCCCAGGCCGCCGACCTTCGACCAGCTCGTCCCCTTGTCGGTCGAGCGGTACGGGACCTGGCCTGCCCCTGTCCAGACGATGGTGGAGCCGTCCGCCGCGAGCGCGACGTGGCCCATCTGGGCGCTGCCCACCGGCTTCGCCTTGAAGCCGATCCAGTTGAGGCCGCCGTCGGTGGAGTAGGCGCCGTCCTGTTCGCCGCCCCGGCCGACCCGGACCATCATCGAGGGGTTGGACTGCGCGAAGTCGATGTCGGTGCTGCTGCTCATCAGCGGGTTCTTCAGCCGCCCGGCGGGCACCTTGGTCAGGTCGTCGTACCGGAAGCCGCCCTGGTCGCCCATGGAGGTGATGAGGGTGGCGCCACCGGGCGGGGCGATCGCGTCCGCGAGCGCGGTCTCCTCCAGCCCGCGGGCCCCCGGGGTCCAGTGGCTGGTGCCGCCGCCGTCGGTGGCGGTGGCGTCCTTGCTGCGCCAGATGCCGTTGCCGGTGCCGTACAGCACGTGCCCGGAGTCGAAGGGGTCGATGGCCAGCGCGGTCATCCAGTGCCCGATGCCGGTACCGACGAAAGGAGCACCGGAGGCGTCCCGCACCGACTTCGCGGCCTGGGCATTCCAGGTGGTACCGCCGTCGGTGGTCCGGTAGAGCTCGTCCTCGGGGTACCAGCGGTCGAGGGTGGTGACCATCACCGTGGACGGGTGCTGCGGGTCGACGGCCAGACCGGAGAAGCCGTAGCCGCCCTTGGACGGGGAGACGTCCTTCCACGCCCCGCCGGCCGGCGTGTACTTCCACACCGAACCCGCCGTCACGCCGTTGGGCCCGAGGGCGTTGGTGTACGTCAGGTACAGCGAGCCGTCACCGGAGATCACGCCGTGCTGCGGCAGCTGGCCGGTGGGCTGCCCGGAGACGGCCTGCCAGGAGTTGCCGCCGTCGGTGGAGCGGTACAGCGACGTGGACTTGTCGCCGACGCCGACGTAGACCGTCTTGCTGCCGGCCGGGCCGTACGTCACGAAGGAGATGCCGCCGCCGCTGCTCGCCCCGTCCTTGACGGGGAACGAGGAGACCTGGCTCCAGGTCGCACCGCGGTCGGTGCTGCGCCACAGGCCGTTCTTACGGGTGCCCAGGAGCAGGGTGTCGTGGTTCGCGGGGTCGATCACCAGCCGCTCGCCCGCCCCGCGGCCGTCCTCGTTGCCGCCCAGCTTGAACGGCAGATCGGTGCGCTGGAAGGTGCGGCCCTGGTCGGTGGAGCGCAAGATCGCGGAGTTCCCGGCCCAGTCGTTGGTGTAGGTGCCCGCCGCGAGGTAGAGCCGGTCGGGGTCGACCGGATCGGTGGCCAGCGAGTCGATGCCCAGCAGGTTCCAGTCCTTCTCGCCGATCCAGTCGGTCAGCGGGATCCACTGCTCGGCCCCGGTGTCCCAGCGGTAGGCGCCTCCCATGTCGGTGCGCGCGTACAGCAGGCCCTTCTCCTTCTGGTTGAACACCAGCCCGGTGACGTAACCGCCGCCCACCACCTGGGCGTTCTTCCATGCGTACGATCCGGACCCGGTCTGCCCGCCGCCGGACCCGGGCGCCAGGCTCCCGCCCGTCTTCACCAGCTTCCACTGCTGGTTGCTGCTGCCCTGGCCGGGCCACTGGATGATCTGCGCGCCACGGTCGTTGGAGTATCCGGAGACGTCCAGGACCTGACCGCTCTTGCGGGAGGTGAAGGTGACGGCCTCGGAACCGCTCACACCGTCGATCCGCCACTGCTGGGAGGCGGAGGAGCTGTCCGTCTGCTGCTCGGCGGCAGCCGCCCGGGCGGTCGAGCCGCCCGCTATACCCAGCACCTTGCCGCTGTTGCGGTTCACCAGCTCGTAGTAGTCGTCCCCGGTGGGCCTCAGTCGCCACTGCTGGTTGGCGGTGTTCTGGTCGGTCCACTGCTGGATCCGGGTGCCGTCGGCGGTGGAGAAGCCGTTGACGTCCAACACCTGGCCGCTGCGTACGGAGACCAGCCTGTAGTAGGCATCGCCGTCGACCGTCACGGCCTGGGACTCCTCGTGTGTGAACACGAAGTACGACCCGACGGTGAGGGGCACACCGACCAGCAGAGCGGTGGCGTTCAAGCGACGGCGGTGACGCCCGCGGCGCCCGCCGTTTGGGGGGTTGCTCATGGGTAGACGTTCTCCTTGCGAACCGTGCATGAGAGGAAGGCGGATCCGGACACCGGTACTGGCCGGATCTACTTCCTTGTGGTCGCAGGCTCCGCAAAAGGTTGCCGTGAGCCGGAAACTTCTTCAGGGCACCTCGTGGTGAGGGCCGGCGTCCCCACAAGCGGCTCAAGAACACGGCTGAGTGGTCACATCGGATGCGGACGTCGTCGAGCGGCTCACCGACCTCGTCCGCAAGGGACTTCGCGGGTGAGCCCGGCCGGGCGCCGGTGGTCGTTCCCCTCGGGGCCGGCCGTCTACTCGCCGTCAGGATCGGACTCGGCGGCGCCGCCCGGGGCCACCGCGGAACCCGGAGCCACCGCGGAATCCGAGTAGAGGATGTCGCGGGCCTGGACCTGCTGGTCGATCGCTCGGATGCGCCGTTCCACCGCGGTTGGGCGGCGTTCTCGGCTGTCGGCCAGCATGTCGGCGCCGTCGTACACCCACTCCTCGAGGTCCCCGTCCTAGGGCAGGGGTCCGAACCCGCGGCGCAACTCGTCCGCCATCTCCTGTGCCGCGCGGATGAAGGCGTCGCGGACGGCTTCCTCCGGCACAGGCAACCCGGCGCCGAAGGCCCGCAAAGCGAGGTAGGCACGGTCGGCGCCCGGCCGCCGGTTGCAAACCAGCCAGACGACCAGGTCGACCAGCCGGTCATCGGCCGTCGAGGAGCTGCCGCCGACAGGCCTGCCGGGGTAGTTCAGCTGCTTGGAGGGGAGCAGCGGGTACGGACGGCTGCGCCAGCGCTCAAGATGGCGCGCCGACACCCGGGCGCCGTGCTGCGCCGCTAGTGCTGTGACCGGGATGGTTCACCGTGGTCGGGAGACGGCTCACGGGACGAGCGCGGTCCGCGAGGCAACTGGTATGAATGGTGCATGCAGGAAGAGACCGCGCAGTCCGCGATCGACACGTTCATCTCGGCGTTCAACGCCTCGGACGACAGCTATGTGACTGCGCTGCTCTCCCAGGCCCTAACCTCGGACGTGGTCTTCTGGGGACCGTTGGGCCGCACCGAGGGGATCGAGGCGGTCGAGCGGTTCGTGCTGGACATCCGGCGCCACCCCGCGGGGACCGGCACGATGGTGCGCTGTTCGGCGGTGGACATGCCGGACGAGTGGGCGCGGTACCAGTGGATCTTCACGACGCCGGATGGAGGCCCCCGCCTGTCGGGAACGGACGTCGTCCATCTGCGGCGGAACCTCATCGACCAGGTCATCGTCTTCGCGGGGGAGATCGAGCCGTCCGCCTCCTGAGTCCTTCTCCTGAACCGGCCCCGTTCGGGACTCCGGGTCTGCCCAGCCGAGTCTTGGTGCGCTGGAAGGTGACTCCACGGCGGGCGAGCAGGCCGCGTAACGCCTCGCGGCCGTCCTGCTGCCGGAACGGATCCCGCACTACGACCTGCTGGAGATAGAAGAGGCGCTTCAGCTCGAAGGCGCTCGTCTGCGCGAGGCCGCCGACCGCACAGAGGAACCGGAACTCCGCGAATTCCCGGCCCGCCAGCGCGCCTACCTGCTCTCCGGACGGGCCTACCACCACCGCCGCGTCCCGGGCACTGGAGCCTGATCGAGGCGGAGCGGCATCACCCGACGGCCTACCGGCGCCGCTTCGGCTTCGAGACGGCCTGACGACCGCGCGTCGCGGGCCGCGGCTATCGCGTGGGCCCGGCCTCGCGGTCGACGGCGTCGGCCAGCTGGTCGAACGTGCGGTTCAGGGCGGACCGGCGTTCCTCCTTGAAGCCCGGCGAGGGCTCCAGGCCGTCGACGGTCCGCCAGGCCGCGGTGACAGCGCCGCCCGCTCGCCGTCCGGTCCGGTCGCGGCGACGGCGGCAGGGCCTCCCGGCGGAGGCCGGGAGGCCCTGCTCTCACACCCTCACATCCTCACGCCCCGTGGGCGGCCGGAGGTCACGCCTTCCGGATGGAGTAGGCGACGCCGCTGCCGTAGCAGTTGCTGCTGGGGTAGTAGCTGCTGACCACCCACCCGGCGGGCAGCGGGGAGAAGGAGCAGACGACCTCGGAGGTCTGCGTGGTGATCTTGAACAGGGTGTAGGAGATGCCGGTGCCGGCGCAGTTGCTGCTGCTGTACGAGCTGGTGACGACCCACCCGGCCGGAATCGGGGTCATCGAGCAGGCGCCGGTGCTGGTGTCGTTGACCGTGTTGTGGAGCGAGTAGGCGACGCCGGTGCCCGCGCAGTTGCTGCTGCTGTACGAGCTGCTGATCACCCACCCCGCCGGGATCGGGGTCATGGAGCACGCGCCGACGTTGAGGTCGTTGGCCACGTTGTGGAAGCCGTAGGCGACGCCGCTGCCCGCGCAGTTGCTGGTGCTGTACGAGCTGGTCACTACCCACCCGGCCGGCTTGGGGGAGAAGGAGCAGATGGTCAGATTGGTCTGCCCGGCCGTGTCGGTGATCGAATACGAGACACCGGAGCCGGGACAGCCCCAGCTGCTGTACGAGCTCGTGATGACCCACCCGGCCGGGATCGGGGAGAAGGAGCAGATGGTCGTGCTGCCGGTGACCCGCTGCGGGGCCGCCTGCGCCTGCGCGCTCGCGGCTGTCATCATGCCCAGGAGCAGCAGCACGACCGTCACCAGGTGCGAAGTGTGGGTCCGTAAGGTCTTCATGGCAAGCCTCAGATCTCTCGACGACGCTCTACAGCGGGATTCTTGTGCAGGTGAAGTGAACATTCAGCATGCGATTCGTTCACGTCGGCTGAGATGGTGTCAGAGATCGCCCGGCGGCGCCAGAGTGCAACCGGCAGCCATCCTTCCCCCCTCGCACACCGCCGCCCCCTCCTGGCGCTCCCCGCCCGGACGCCGCCACGGCCAAGGATGCCCGCGCCGGATTGCGCCGGAGCACACCCCGGCGCCACCCCCGGGCCGGTCGGGGCAGGTATCTGATAGACCGTCATATCTCGTTCCGCTGTGCCACCATGGCGCCGTTCTTTCCAAGCCCCCAGAGGACTGGTATGGGATCGGCTCTCTCGGAGGACGTTAAGTCCGTTTCTGGTAGGCGCCTCGTCCGGGTTGGGTGAGGAAGCCCTGGCGGGTGAGGCGTCCGAGGCCCTGGTCCACCAGGGCCTTCTCCAGGCGGTTGCCGCACCGCCCGGCCGCCTGGTCGAGCAGGGCCGTGCCGGCGGCGTTGTCGTGTGCCGACGCGGCCAGGACCACGACGCCGATGATCAGCCCCAGCACGTCGACGGCCAGACCCCGCTACCGGTCGGACGTCAGAAAAGGGACTTAACGTCCTCTTAGAGCGCTAGGTCGATCGACTGCTGGTCGGCGGGGCTGGGGGAGGTTCTGGCCACGGACTGAACGTAGCGCCGCGCTGTGCTCTCTGGCGGGGCTGTGACGAACGCTGACCGGCGGTCCAGGGCCCGGGAGTTCGAGCTGTGACCGTGGGCCGTCGGCTAGGCAAGGATCGCGTCGTCGTTCGCGCTGGCCTTCCCGGCGACTCCTACGGGCTCACCCCCGGCCGGGGTGTATAGCGCTTCCGCAGCGGCTGCGGCCTCCTTCGACACGGTGGCCACCGCGGACAGGAAACGTCCCTGAATCTGATAAGAGGGGGACGGTGTCGGATGGTATTCCCGGCCTCTCATCTCGAAGGCGGAAGCCCTCATCGTTAGCAATAGGTGCATGGGCTTCACTTGTATAGTTCCCGTCATGCAACTGGATCTGAATCTGCTCACCGCTCTGGACGCGCTGCTGGAAGAAGGCAGCGTGGCCGGGGCCGCAGCCCGGCTTCACGTCACCGCACCGGCGATGAGCCGCTCGCTGGGCCGGATCCGCAAGGCCACCGGCGACCAGATCCTGGTTCGCACCGGACGCCACATGACGCCCACCCCCCGTGCCCTGGCCATGCGCACCGAGGTCCACGCTCTGGTACAGCAAGCTCACCAGTTGCTGTCCGCCCATACCGACCTCGACCTGGCGGGCCTGGAGCGGGTGTTTACCGTCCGCTTGCACGACGCCCTGACCACTGCCTGCGGGACGGCCCTCGTCGCCGCGGTGCGCCGCCAGGCCCCGGGGGTGAGGATGCGTCTCACGGTCGAGCCCGGCCACGACACCCCTGAGCTGCGTCGCGGGGAGGTCGATGTGGCCTCAAGTGCCAGCCCGCCGTCTCAGCCCGCCATCCGTCACCGCCTCATCGGCCAGGACAGGATCATCGTCGCTGTCCGGGCGGATCATCCGCTCACTGAAGGGCCGGTGACCGTCGAGCGGTACGCGGCGGCCGATCACGTGGCCGTCTCCCGGCATGGAAGCCTGCGCGACCGGGTCGACGAGGTCCTCGCCGACCTCGGCCACGAGCGCCGTGTCATCGTCTCCGCCCCCGCGACGGACACCGCGCTGCAGCTCGCCCGTGACGCCGACGTCGTGGTCACCCTCCCCGACGCGGTCACCCGCTCCGCCCGTGACCAGCTGGGCCTGACCACGCTGCCGCTGCCATTCGACCTGCCGCCCGTACCTCTCTATCTGCTCTGGCACCAGCGTTACGACGACGACCCCGCTCACACCTGGCTGCTCAACACAGCGACACAGACCCTCCAGGACCTGTTCACCACCCCCCCACACCTTTGACCAGTAGCGTTCCGTCAGCACAACCGCGATGGGCCCGGGGACCATTGCGAGGATCGCGACTGTAAAGCCGCTCGGCTTTGTCCCGTCGTCGGTGGCAGCAGCGGGAAGGCAGACCAGGTGCCGGTTCCCCTGCATGCGCGCCGGCCCGCCGTCCGCGCGAAACCCAGGCCGCGCGTGCTCACCAGAAGGCGAGTTCCCGGAAGGCGCAGGGGACGTCGGCCAGGGCCGGCGATCACGGATGTTGCAGATCTCGTGGGCCGGCACGCCAAGCGGCTGGTGGTGGGCGAGATGCATACGCCGGTGGCGATCTTCGTGATCTCGCGGCGCTCGGGCGGCGTGAACGTCCTGGCCGCCCGCCCCCGGCATCAAGACGGATACTTGGCCTGAACGACGCCGCCCTGGGGTGTGGACGGACTCGCTCTCCCGCATCCCACCCCCGCATCCCACCCCTCGGGGCCCTCACGCCCGGCCACCGGCCGGTGTCACGTGCCGAGGTAGTCGGCGACGAGGTCGGCGAACTCCTCCGGGGTGAGGATCCGGATGCCCAGCTCCTCGGCCTTGGCGCGCTTGGACCCGGCCTTCTCGCCGGCGACGAGGAGCGCGGTGCGCTTGGAGACGCTGCCGGAGGCCTTGCCGCCGGCCCGCTCGATCAGCTCGTTCATCTCGTTGCGGGACAGCGCGGCGAGCGGGCCGGTCATCGCTCCCGTGACCACCACGCCCTGCGAGGCGAGCGGCCCGGACGCGGCCTCTTCCCCCTCACCCGTGGGGGCCGGGGCGGTGGGCTCGGTGACGGCGGTACCCACTCCGGCGGTGATCAGCTTGTCCAGGACCGGGGCGAGCTCGGCCAGCTCGGCCACGACCAGCTGGGCCTTCTCGGTGCCGATGCCGTCGACCGCGGCGAGGGTCTCGGCGTCGGCGGCCCGGATCGCCGCCAT
The DNA here is from genome assembly GCF_043202015.1 of Kitasatospora sp. NPDC048239. Lineage (NCBI taxonomy): Bacteria > Bacillati > Actinomycetota > Actinomycetes > Kitasatosporales > Streptomycetaceae > Kitasatospora > Kitasatospora sp. NPDC048239. Next base: position 44,889 of record NZ_JBICZP010000007.1, read on the forward strand.
GCTGCCGAAGTGTGCGGCGATCCGCCGCGACATGGTCCGGCCGGTGCCCCGCACACCGAGTGCGCAGAGCACCCGCCCCAGGGCTGCGCCGCGGGCGGTCTCGATCGCGGCGAGCAGGTTGTCCGCGCTGACCTCACCCATCCGCTCCAGGGTCAGGAGCCGGGCCTTGTCCAGGGTGAACAGGTCGGCGACATCGGCGACGAGCCCCGCGTCGACGAGCTGAACGGCCCGGGTGCGGCCGAGGCCCTCGATGTCGAGCTGGTCGCGGCCGGCCGCGTACAGGATCGACGCGACCGCCTGGCAGCCGCGCCCCCTGACACAGCGCCAGCGCTGCTCGGAGGCGTCGATGGCGTCACCGCACTGCGGGCAGACCGCGGGGAAGACGATCGGCTGCTCCGCCCCGGTGCGCTCCTCCACCAGCGGAGCCTCCACGCGCGGGATCACATCGCCGGCCCGGTACACGAAGACCTGGTCGCCGATCATCAGCCCGCGGCGTTCGATGTCGGCCGGATTGTGCAGGGTGGCGTAGGTGACGGTGACGCCGTCGATGACCACCGGCTCCAGGACGGCGCGCGGTGCGATGATCCCCGTCCGGCCCACGTTCCACTCGACGCCCAGGAGGCGGGTGACCTTGTGCCGGGCCTGGAGCTTGCGCGCCACCGCCCAGCGCGGCGCCCGCGAGCCGGAACCGGCCTGCTCCTGGTCCGCCGCGGCGTCCGCCTTCACCACCACCCCGTCGATGCCGAAGGGCAGCTCCCCGCGCAGCGCGGCGATCTCCTCGATCCGCTGCTGGACCTCGGCGACCGCGAGACAGCGCAGTGGGGCCGCGGGGGTGGTGGCCGCGGTGTGGGAGCCGAGGGCGGCGAGGCGGGTCAGGAGGTCGTGGTGGTCGAGGCCTGGCAGCCCGACGGCGTCGTAGGCGAAGAAGGTGAGCTCGACGCGGTAGGCGCGGTCCTTGGCACGCAGGGTGCCGGCGGCGCCGCTGCGCGGGTGTGCGAACGGGGTGGCGCCGTGGGCGGTGCGCAGGGTGTTGGCGTGTTCGAACTGCTCGTTGGTGAGGAGGACCTCGCCGCGCAGCTCCACGTCGAGCGGTTCGGTGAGCCGGTCGGGCAGGCCGAGGACGGCGTCGGCGGCGTGGGTGATGTCCTCGCCGGCCAGGCCGTCGCCCCTGGTCAGTACCTGGACCAGCCGCCCGGACCGGTAGCGGGCGGCGATCGCCAGGCCGTCCAGCTTCGGCTCCACGCACCAGGCCTCCACCGGTCGGCCCAGCCGCCGCTCCACCCCGGCCGCCCAGGCCTCCAGCTCCTCGCCGGAGAACACGTTGTCGAGGGAGAGCATCGGTACCGAGTGCGGGACGTCGCCCACCGCGGCCCCGCCGGCCACCTTCCCGGTCGGCGAGTCGGGCAGGACCTCCTGCGGGTGCGCGCGCTCGTAGGCCTCGACGGCCCGTACCAGGGCGTCGTACTCGTCGTCGCCCAGCGGGGTGTCCCCGTCGGCGTAGTAGGCCGCTGCCGCCCTCACGGCGGTGGCGACGGCGTCGGCGTAGGCGTCCGGGGATGCCAGAACAACGGGAGAGGCCTGGTCGGCTGCGTCCTTCATACCGACATCATCACGGGTGGCACTGACATTCGACGGGACCCCGGACCCCGGACCCCGGACCCCGGGTCGCGGACCCCGGACCCCGGACGCTGGGTCGCGGATCGCGGATCGTGGACCGCGGGCGCCCGGCAGGACCCGCCGGACCGGGCCTACCCGAGCAGCGCGTCCAGCCGGGCGGCCCGCGCCGCCATCTCGCCGACCGCCAGGGGCTCCGCGAGATCCGGGGCGAAGTCGGCGACCGCCTCCCGGCAGGCCGGGGTGAAGTGGACGGTGCCGTCCTCGTCGATCCGCTCGACCCCGTCGCCACGGCCCATGCGCTCGTTGAACGCGACCGCCTGGTCCACCGTGAGACCCGGCGGCAGGTCGAGGGCGACCGAACCGTTCGCGATCCGCACCGGGTACCCGCCGGGCAGGCCGAGCGGCGCCGGGGTCGACCAGCGCAGCGGAGCCGCACCCGGGAGCAGCGCCCCCAGCACCGGCAGGGCGGCCGCCGCCGTGACCGGGTTGTAGCGCACCCCGGGCTCCAGCGCGGGCGCCCGGTAGGCGAGTGCGTCCTCCCGCCGCCCGTCCTCGTCCAGGTAGACACGGCAGCGGTCCTCGGGGTCGGCCGGCTCACGGGCCTGCATCACGTCGAAGACCTGGGCGTGCTGTCCGAGGATGCGGACCAGGGGCGGCTCGGCACCCGGCTCCGCCGTTCGCAGTGCGGCGCGTACACGCCGCAGGACCATCCCCGCGTTCCCCAGCCCGAGCGTCGGCGCCAGGCCCTGGGAGCGGAGGATCGGCCCGGTCACGTCCGGGAACGACAGGTTCGCGACGGGCCCGGAGTAGCCGGCCAGCTGCGCGGCCCGCATGACGGCCAGCACCACGGGCAGCTGGTAGGGCAGTCGGAGGGCGAGCCCGGCGGCGATGATGCCCCGCGCCACCTCGTCCTCGCGTCCGGCCAGCGCCCACGGGCTCCGCAGGGCGGCGCACTGCACGACCAGATCGGGAGCCGTGCGGACGAGCAGCTCCGCGACGTCGTCAACCCGTTCGGCGTCGAGCCGGACCGCCTCGACCAGACAGTCCGAGGAGCTGGCGATGCCCGCGGCCGCGGCGGCCACCGTCGCCTGGGACCGGCCGGCGAGGACGAGTCGCCGGACCCCGGCCTCGGCGGCCAGCCCGGCCGCGAGCCGCTCACCCATGTCACCCACGCCGATGATCAACACTGTGCTCATCGGGTGATCGTAAGCCAAGGACGCCCCGGGCGGTCGGAGTTGGGGAATTCGCCCGGACCGGTCGCCGTTCCCCGGCGGCGCCTGGACACGGCCGAGCCGGTGGTCCGACCGGGTGGCAGTGGACCCTCCCACGGTGGGAGGGTCCACGATGGCGGCGTGCCCAACGAACTCCTCACCATCGGACGCTTCGCCCGCCTCTGCCGGCTGAGCGTCAAACAGCTGCGCCACTACGACGAGTTGCGCCTGCTGGCCCCGGTCCGGGTGGACCGCGGCACGGGCTACCGGTACTACGCCCCGGAACAGGCGCGCGATGCCCTGACGATCTCCCTGCTGCGCGACATGGACCTCCCCCTGGCGGTGATCGCCGAAGCCCTGGCCGCCGAGGGCGCCTCCAGGGCGCGCATCCTGCGAGCCGAGCGGGACCGGCTGGCCGAGCGGATCAGCCGGGACGAACAGCGGCTGGAGATCCTGGAACGGCTGGTGGAGGGCGGTCTGCCCGGCTACGAGGTCAGTACGGGCCGGGAGCCGGAGCGGCGGCTCGCCGTGGTGCGCGCGGTCTGCACCCGGGAGCAGCTCGGGGAGACGGCCGGCGCCTGCGTTGGCCGCCTGCTGGCCGCGCTCGCCGAGGCCGGGACCGCCTGGGAGCCGCCGCTGTGGGGGCTGTACCCGCTCGACCTGCAGGACCGCCTGCGGATCGCCATCGGGGCGCAGGCCCCGCACGGTCCGGACGCGCCAGGCCTGGAGTACGAGGTACTGCGCGGCGGACTCGTCGCCGAGACCGTGCACACCGGCCCGTACACCCAACTGCCCCTGGCCTACAACGCCTTGTTCGCCACGATCCACGAGCGCGGGCTGCGCCCGCAGGCACCCGTCCGGGAGGCCTACCTCGTCGGGCCGGGCGAGGCGCCGCAGGAGGACCTGATGACCCGGCTGACCATCCCCGTCGAGCGGAGCGCGGCATGAGCACGGTGACGGGCGTCGAATCCCGCGGAACACGGCACTGCGAGACGACGGCACTGGGCGTGCTGCTGCGCCACGAAGGCCTCGACCTCTCCGAGCCCGTGCTGTTCGGACTCGCCTCCGGCCTGTCCTTCGTCTACTGGGACGGCAAGGGCATGGGCTTCCCCTTCCTCGGGGGCCGGGTCAAACCGTTCGAGCTCACCCGGAACCTGGCCGCCCGGCTGGGGCTGGAGCTGCTGGTCCAGGAGACCGCGTCCCCGCGCAAGGCGTGGCAGAACGTGGCGGCCGCGATCGATGCCGGCCGACCGGTGGGCCTGCAGCTCGACAGCCACCACCTGGAGTACTTCACGTCCAAGGTGCACTTCGGCGGCCACGTGGTGGCCGTGTACGGCTACGACGACCAGGACGCCTACCTGGTGGACACCGGTCCGCAGGGCGGAGCGGTGTCCACCAGCCTCGCCAGCCTGGCCCTGGCCAGGGCTGAACGCGGCCCGATGACGGCGAGGAACCGGTCCTTCACCCTCACGGTGCCCGGCGGCGCGCCCGCCCCGCAGGACCGGATCGTCCCGGCGATCAGATCCTGCGCCGAGTCCTTCCTCAACCCGCCCATCGCGAACCTGGGTTACCGGGGCATCGAGAGGGCCGCCGCGCTGGTTCCGAGGTGGCTGCAACGCACCGACGACCCGCAGGTGGACCTGGCACAGGCCGCGGTCCTCATGGAACGGGCCGGGACGGGCGGCGCCCTGTTCCGCAACCTCTACCGGGACTTCCTCGGCGAGTGCGCCGCGTCGATCGACAGCGGCGACCTGCGCACCGGCCACAGGCTGTACACCGAGGCCGCCGCGTTGTGGACGGAGGTGGCCGCGCTGATCGCAGCGGCGGGAGAGTCCGCTGATGCGGCGCACCTCACGCAGGCGGGCGCCATCCTCCATGACCTCGCGCGCCTGGAGCGGGACGCCATGCGGGCGTTGAGCCGGCTGGAGGCGCCCGGGCCGGCGCCGGCGGGCTCCACGGCGTAGCCGTCGCGCCCGTACTCCACCGACGACTGCGCCACGAGCTCCGCCCGGCGAGCGAGCGTCACGCGGGAGAACTGACCCACAGGGCAATGACGACGGCGAGGACGACGTGGACGACGGACACGGCGGGAACCCGGGTTCGTGCGCAGGGGGAGGGCGGGCGGCCAAGCGGTGGGCCGCTCCGCCGTGCCTGCCCGGACCCTCCACAGACCCGCCGCCCGCACCGGAGGGAACAGCAGCACGGGAGTCTTCCGCCCCGGGAGGCGGCCCTCCTCACCGTTCCCCGCTCGGGGCCACTCCGACCCCGTCCGCCGCACCCGCCCCCGTGGCCACGGCACCCTCACGCGGACCAGCCCCGGTCGACCCTCTTGCGTGATCACATCGAGTCACGAAGTCCCGCGCGGACCGGCGGAGCACGCCGGGCAATTCCCCACAATCCTCCAGGAATAATCAGGCAAAAAGCAGCATACGATGCCGGGTGAATAAAAGCGGAATTGATAACTCCAAGCAATCTGTCAGAATAATTATATTAATCCGTGCGCGGCGCCGCTCGGGCTGCTAGCTTCTTTTTGGTGTCGACACGGCGTCGGCGCAATACATTCACAGACTTGGGGTTCACCATGAAGTCGGTCCGGCGGTCGACGTCCGCCTGTGCGGTGGCACCGACCTGACCCTGCTCGCGCTGGCCGCGCCACGCTGACGGACATCGTCTGGCCTCTTGCGGCCCCGCACGGGAAAGCTCCCGCGCATCCGGGATCAGGCCGCCGGCAAGGCGGCCCGAGCGAAACAGTGCGTCAAGCCCCGGAGCATCGTGCAGTTGGAATGGGAACCGCAGGCGCAGGCGGAGGCGGCCTCGCTAATGCCGGAATGCGCGTATTTGCCGGGACACCTGCTCTCGTCTCTGCCGCGCTGACAGCCGTCCTCGGCTATGTGCGAACCGACCAGCGGGTCGCGGCAACAGGCGCTCACGTCAGGCATGGGCTGACGTCGAGCGTGCAGCACGGGCGGAACTCGTAATGTTCTCGACCACGAGCGCCGAAGAGACACTGGCCGCCCTGGCGCGGATCCATGAGGCGTCCAATGCAGCTCAGACGGCATACAGCCCGGCCGCCCTACCAGCTCCGAGGCGGCGGCGCTGAGCTTTACTCCGCGCCCCGCAGGGCCCTGCTGCCCGGGCTGTGGAGGGAAATCCCGTTCGAATCCCACTGCGGCTCGCGTTGGCAATCTCTCCAACGCCCGTCCTCGGGACGCACTCCCCGTCGAACACGAAGGAGAAACGCGCTGTGACCGAAGGAACGAAATTCGCCAAGGCTCCTGGTGCCTGGCCCCTTGTTGGTCATGTTCCCCGCATCGCGCGGGGCCTGCCGGAATTCCTGGAATCCTTGCCCGCGCACGGCGATCTGGTGGAGGTGAGGGTCGGATGGTGGCGTGCGTACGTAGTCTGCTCCGCGGAGCTCGCGGTACAGATCCTGCGGGACGACCGGACCTTCGACAAGGGCGGCCCGATCTACGACCAGGCCCGGGACTTCGCGGGCAACGGGATGGCGACCTGCCCCTATCGCGACCATCGCCGCCAGCGTCGGCTTCTCCAGCCCGCGTTCGGCCGTGACCGGATCCCTGGATACGCGGAGGTTATGAGCGAGCGGATCGACGGGGTGACCGGTGCCTGGCACGACGGTCAAGTCATCGACGTGCTCAAGGAGATGTGCAGCATCACCATCAGCGTTGCCACGGACACCCTGTTCACCACGGGCGTGGACGAGTCGGCGGCCGCCAAGTTGCGGGAGTCCGTCAACACGGTCTTCGCCAGCGGATTCCGGCAGATGATCATGCCACGGATGCTGCGTAGGCTGCCGACCCCGGAGAACCGCAGGTACGCGCGGGCGAACACCCATCTGAGGGTCGCATCCGATCAGATCATCAAGGAGTACCGCCGTCGCGGCATCGACCACGGTGACATCCTGTCGAAACTCCTGGCCGCCCGAGACGAGGACGGCGAGGGAAGGCTGAGCGACTCCGAGGTCTACGACCAGGTGGTCACGCTTCTGCTGGCATCGATCGAAACCACCGCCAGCACACTGTCGTGGGCCGGCTACCTGCTCGCCCGTCACCCCGAGATTCAGGACGCCGTGTACGCCGAAGCCCACGCCGTGCTCAACGGAAGGGCGGCCCGATTCGACGATCTGCCCCACCTCCAACTGGCCGGTCGCGTCGTCCACGAGACACTGCGGCTGTATCCGCCCGGATGGCTGTTCACCCGGACCGTCCGGCATGACACCGAACTGGCCGGCGTGTCCCTCCCCGCCGGTGCCACCGTCTTCTACAGCCCCTATCTCCTGCACCATCGCGCGGACCTCTTCGACGAGCCCGAGAGGTTCGCTCCGGACCGCTGGCAGGACCCCGCGCTCTCGGAACGGCCCGACAGCGGCTTCATGCCCTTCGCCACGGGCGCCCGCCAGTGCATCGGCAACGAGTTCGCGCTGGTCGAGGCCACCCTCGCCCTGGCCACCCTCGCCGATCGCTGGCGTCTCGGGAAGCCTGCAGCCCGCGTCAGCCCGGTGCTGAGGCTCACCCTCAACCCGCCTCCGCTCACTCTGCGTGTGCATCGGCGTCGAGCGGCCACGGCGAGCGATACGGCGGGTTCCCCTGGAGCCGCTGTCACACAGGCGACTGGCTCGTGATTCCGCGCCTGAGCCGCCGGCCCCTGGACGGTTCAGCGGAGCGCCAGCGAGCGCGCACACCTTGAGCGCGCACACCTTCCGAGAGAAGCGGCGACCCGTGCACAGGACGACCGCCGCATTTCCTCATGCATTGCCCGGGCGGCCCAGGAATCGGTTCACCCGGCCGCACTTGCGGAGAAGACGAAACCCACCAACAGAGAGATCAGGGACATGCGAGAACTTGCACATGCCGGTGGCCTCCTCGGATACGTCGCCAGTGCGGAGAGGGATCCGTTCTCGGTCCCCTCCAGGCTCTCTGATGCCGCCTCCGCCGTCGGGGCGGATGCGGAGACGAAACTCATCGTGCCCGGGCACCCGGAGCTCGCCATCGACATGCCCATACCCTACGGGGGGATGAACCGGCATATCTGGGCAGCTCACGACCGCATGTTCGACTGGCTCTCCGGCTACGGACTGCTCCCCGGAAACAACCTCAGCGTATTGAAGGGATCTCGCTGCGACCTGCTGACCGGCTGCTACTACCCGAACGCCGACCTTCCCACCCTGGAACTGCTCGATCAGTTCATGGGATGGGGGTTCATCATCGACGACCAGGTGGATGACTGCACGGTCGGGCTCGACCCCGACCGAACCGCAGCGGTCATCGCCGAGTTCGTCAGCATCCTCAACGACAGTCCGCCCTCCACCATGACGCCGGCGGGTAGGGCACTGGCCGACTGGTGGCGCCGCGTCACCGGCTTCTGTACGGACAGCTGGCGCTCCCAGTTCGTGAACTCCGCGGGACTGTGGCTGTGGACCTACGCGCGAGAGGCGCGGTATTGGGCGGACGGCCACGTTCCATCACTGGAGGAATATCTGTCGTACCGCCGCGACTCCATCGCGAGCTGGACCTACAGCGACCTCTGCGAGCTCGCCAACCGCGATGAGCTGTCAGAGCAGGTCCGCCGACTCCCCTCCTATCAGGAGATGCGGATTCCGATGGCCATGCACGTCGCTCTCACCAACGACATCCTCTCCTACGAGAAGCAGCGCGAACTCGGTCGCCAGGACGACGCCATCACGATCCTGGTCAAGGAGAAGGGGTGCTCGGAGGAAGAGGGACTGGCGATGGTGGTGGCCATGGTGAACCGGTACCTTCGGGCATTCCTCGACTCCGAGCAGCGCTTCTACCTCCAGCTGAAGGATGCGGGAATCGACCCGGCGATGCAGGAATCGGCCCGCAGGGCGGTCCAGTCACTGCGCACGCACATCCGCGCATCGGCGGACTGGGAGATCGACGCCATTGAGCGCTTCGGCGGCGACACCTACTACGTGCGGGGCAGCGACTCGTCGGTGGAGGACGTCCTCGTCCTCCCTGCGACGAGCTGAGGCCGCCTCCAAAAGGGGGCGACGGGCCTGGATCCGTCGCCCCCTTGTCGCGGGTGCTTCAGCAGGCGGTTGGACGACCCCGGGAAGCGCGGCCCGCTGCTGCAATAGCGGCTGGTTGGTCGCAGATCTGGATCGGAGACGGACCGCTGGAGAAGGCAGCCGATGAGGCGGAGAGGGCCCGGCAAAAGAAGGGGGGCGGCACGCTCCCTTGCCGGGTCCGGGCCGTCAGCGGGTCGGCCGCCGGGTGCCGCCTGGGGCGGCGGCTGGGGTGACGGATGCGATCGAACGCCCGTACGTACCTCGTTTGGGTGTACTTTTCGCCAATCCCCTGCGACAAGGGAGGAGTTGGCGCAAGGCTGGTCCGGGATCGGAACGGGATCGGAATCTGCCGGCGGAGGCCGTATGGGCGAGAAGTACGCATCGGGGAAGGCCGTCGTGATCGGCGGCAGTTACGCGGGGCTGGTGACGGCGCGGGTTCTGGCCGAGTTCTTCGGCGAGGTGGTGGTGATCGAGCGGGATGCCGTGGACGACCGGACCGGGGTCCATCCGGGCGCTCCGCAGGGGTACCACGCGCACGCGATGCTCGCCCGGGGCGGCGAGGTGCTGGAGGGGCTGTTCCCCGGGCTGCGCGATGAACTCGCCGCCCTCGGGGCGCCGGTGTTCGACTACGGGGAGGGCATCGACTTCCTGCTGCCGACCGGCTTCGCGCCGCGGCAGCGGACCGGGGTCATGATCCAGACCTTCACCCGGGACGAGCTGGAGCGGCGGATCAGGGCCAGGGTGCTCGCGCTCCCCGAGGTCACGCTGCTCTCCTCGACCCGGTGCCAGGGGCTGCTCCACGGGCCGTCCGGCCGGGTGACCGGGGTCCGGATCGCCAGCGAGGGAGGGGACCCGCAGGACGTCACCGCCGATCTGGTGATCGACGCGTCCGGCCGTACCAGCAAGTTGACGGAGTGGCTGAGCGAAAGCGGTGTGACGGTACCGCCGAAGCGGGTGGTCCGGGCGAAGGTCACCTACACCTCGATGAACTTCGACCGGTCCGCGGAGGACCAGGCCGACTACCAGATCGCCTACCAGATGCTCTCCGCGCCCACCGTGCGGGAGGCGGGCGTGCTCCTGGCGGTCGAACGCGACCGCTGGACGTGCTCGCTGTTCGCCTTCGAGGACGAACCGCCGAAGGACGACGACGGGTACCTCGCCTTCGCCAAGGGCCTGCGCAACCCGCGGCTGGCCGAACAGATCGAGCGGCGCACCGTCCAGGAACCCACCCACCGCTACACCAACCTCGACAACCAGTGGCGCCGGTTCCACGCCGTCCGCGACTGGCCGGAGCGGCTGCTCGCCCTCGGCGACGCCGTCTGCGTCTTCAACCCCGTCTACGGGCAGGGCCTGACGGTCGCCGCGATGGAGGCGGACCTGCTGCGCCGGATGCTCGCGAGGCGGCGCACGGAGCAGGGGCTGGACGGCCTCTCCCGGGCCTTCCAGAAGCAGGTGGGGCGGTTGCTGCTCCCACCATGGGTGCTTTCCACCAACTCCGACCTGATGTGGAACCCCGACCGGCAGCCACTCGGCGCGCGGATCGCGCACTGGTACAACGCCCGCCTGTTCCGCGTGGCGGTGCGGGACGCGGGCGTCTGGGCGCGGTTCGTCCGGGTCGTCAACATGACCGCCTCGCCCGCCCTGCTGTTCCACCCCTCCGTCGCCCTGAAGGTCCTCACGGCGGCGGGCGGGCCGACCGGCCGAACCGCCCGCCCGAGCGGACCACGGTGACCGGGCCGACCGCGAGGACCGAGCCGGCCACGGCGACCGAAGGGCCGGGCGGCCGGCTGCAGTGACCCGTCCGCTGCCGCCATACAGGACGGCGGCCCGACCTGACCCGACCCGACCCGGTTCCCGCCCGGGCCGGGTCGGTCGGCGACCGCGACTCCCCACCGGTGAGCGCCGCCGCCCACCACCGAACCCACCACCGCACCCACCACCCACCACCCACGGCCCCCGCCCCCCGACCCGCGCGGCGGCCGCTCGCCGCGCACGGACCGTGGCCGTACGTGCCCGCCTCCGTGCGAACTCGCCGTGGCCGTCGGCGTGGTGGCCACCCGCCCCCCGAACGGCCGCGGCCGCCGAATCCGGATACGCTGAGCAAGGAGGCTCCGGGCCCGAGGTGGGGGTGAAGTTCGGCCACACCGTGCGGAGGTGCGAGGTGCCGGGAGAATCAGAGCCCCGCTGGCGGCGCGGCGCCCGGTCCGCTGCGGGCGCGGTGGCCGGGGCGGTTCGGCGGTTCCCCTTCACCTTCGCCACGACCGCGGTGATCCTGCTCGTGGGACTCGGCGTCGGCGGGTTGTGGGACGCGCTGTCCGACCGCTCCTGGTACCCGAACGTCGCCTACGGGCTGCCCTCGTTCGAGAAGGGCCGCTGGTGGACGGTGGTCACCGGCCCGCTGTTCTGCGCCACGCCCGTCGACTACCTCCCGGTGATCGTCGGGGTCGTCCTGCTCTGCGGTCTGGCAGAGGCCCGGATGGGCACCCGCTGGACCGCCGCGGTGACGGCCGCCGGCCAGATCGGCGCCGTACTGCTGGCGGCCCTGGTGCTGTTCGTCCTGCGGCACACCGCGTGGTCCTGGGCGCAGGACCTGGCCGGCGACATCGACGTGGGGATCTCGGCGGGCGTGCTCTGCGCGGGCGCGGTGGCCTCGGCGACCCTGCCCTCACCGTGGCGCCAGCGGCTGCGCCTGGGCCTGGCCGCCTACACCGGCGTCTCGCTGCTCTTCGTCGGCGGGCTCGACGACCTCGAACACGCCCTGGCGGTGGCCGGCGGCCTGGCGGTGACCCACTGGCTGCGGGTGCCCCATGCCGTCCGGACCTCCGGCCGGCTGAGCCGCCGCGAGTGGCGGCTGCTCGCGGTGGCCGGGCTGATCCTGCTCGCCGCGATCCTGGTGGTGGTCTGGCTGGTGCCGGGCCGCACCCTGGTCGGCGACACCAAGGGCCTGGGCGGCCCGGGCTGGCAGATCCTGGCCTTCCTGGTGGTCGTCGGGCTGCTCGTCAACGGCCTGCGCCGCGGCGGCCGGACCGCCTGGCGCTGGACGGTGCTGCTCTGCGCGCTCAACGCGCTGCTGGGCCTGTTCGTCGCGGTGGTGTACGTGATCGGCAAGGCCTTCGACCAGGAGGTGACGGTGACCGGCGCCGCGGTCTTCGTCCCCACCTCCGTCGTCTGGACCGCCGAACTCCTCGTGCTGCTCGCCGGCCGGGACGCGTTCCAGGCACGGCGGCCGCGCAGCCGGGCGGCGAAGCGGGCCGCCGCACGCGGCGACCGCCCGCCGGCCCAGTCGGCGGACGGGAGCCCCCGGGAGCGGGCCGCGGACCTGCTGGTGCGGCGCGGCGGCGGAAACCTCTCCTGGATGACCACCTGGCCGGACAACGCCTACTTCTTCCCCGAGGACGACAGCGCGAGCTACCTCGCCTACCGCGCGCACGCCGGCGTGGCGGTCGGGCTGGGCGATCCGGTGGGCGCGGCGGAGCACCGGGCCCGCACGATCAAGCGCTTCGCGGAGATGTGTGACCGCTCGGGGCTGGTTCCGTGCCTGTTCTCGGCCACCGCCGAGGCCGCCGAGGCGACCGACGGGCTGGGCTGGCGGTCGGTGCAGGTAGCCGAGGACACCGTGATCGACCTGCCGGACCTGGAGTTCCGCGGCAAGGCCTGGCAGGACGTGCGCACCGCGCTGAACCGGGCGAAGAAGGACGGCGTGGAGTACCACCTGGGCGCGCTCGCCGAACAGCCCCGGCACGTCCTCTCCCAGGTCCGCGGCATCTCCGAGGAGTGGGTCGGCGACATGGGCCTGCCGGAGATGGGGTTCACGCTCGGCGGCGTGGAGGAGGCCCTGGACCCCCGGATGCGGGTCGGTCTGGCGATGGACGGCGACCGGCGCATCCACGGCGTGACGTCGTGGATGCCCGTGTACGGCACGGAGGGGGTGCCCCGCGGCTGGACGCTGGACATGATGCGCAGGCGCCGCGACGGCTTCCGGCCGGTGGTCGAGTTCATGATCGCCTCCAGTTGCCTGGCCCTGCGGGAGGGCGGCGCGGGCTACCTCTCGCTCTCCGGCGCGCCGCTGGCCCGCACCGGCCCAGCCGAGTCGGCCACCGTGCTGGACCGGATCCTCGACCAGTTGGGCGGCGCCATGGAGCCGTACTACGGATTCCGCTCGCTGCACTCCTTCAAGGCGAAGTTCCAGCCGCGCTACGAGCCGATGTTCCTGCTCTACCGCGACGAGGCCGACCTGCCGCGGATCGGCCTCTCGCTGCTCCGCTGCTACATGCCCTCCGCCACGGTGCGCGACCTGCTCCGGGTCCCCGCGCACCGGGAATGACGGGACGGAGCGACCGTGCAGACCGAGGCAGTGGAGATCAACGTGGTCGTCATCGTGCCGAACCAGGGCGTCGGGCTGTGGATGCTCGGCGCCTTCGTGCTCACCTTCGGCGGCACCCGGATGGTCACCCGGCTGATCCGGGCGGGCCGGGGGCCGTTTCGCAACGTCGAGGTCGGCGGCACCCACGTGCACCACCAGGTGTACGGCATCCTCGCGATGCTGGTGGCGGGCGCGATCGAGTTCTCCTACCGGCCGGGCACGCCCGGGGCGCAGATCCTGGCCGTGCTGTTCGGGGCCGGTGCCGCGCTGACCCTCGACGAGTTCGCGCTGTGGCTGCACCTGGAGGACGTCTACTGGTCGCGCGAGGGCCGCAAGTCGGTCGACGCGGCGTTCCTGGCGGTGGCGGTCGGCCTGCTGCTGGTCGCGGGGTTCAACCCGTTCTCCGACGTCGGCTCGGGCGCGGCCAACCAGCTCGTCTTCGCCGGTCTGATGCTGGTCAACCTGGCGCTGTGCGTCGGCACGATCCTCAAGGGCAAGACCGCGCTCGGCGTCATCGGCCTGCTGGTCCCGCTGGTCGCCCTGGTCTCCTTCTGCAGACTGGCCAAACCGGACTCCCCATGGGCCCGGTGGCGCTACCCCCCGGGCTCGCGCCGCGCCGAACGCGCGCTGCGCCGCTACCCACCCGACCGCCGCACCCGCCTCGACGCCGTCAAGGACTTCATCGGCGGCACACCCCACCGCTGACCTGCCGACCCCTCCGGCGCTGACCCGCCGACCCTCCGGCGCCGCGGCGCTGCGCGCGTCGGCCGAGGGGAACATTCGTCCAAGACCTCGGCCGGTACCGGCGGCAACAGTGGGCCCATGACAGTTTCCGACGGCCGACCGCACCTGAACGGCGGCGCCGAGGCCACCGAGAGTTCCACCCTGTCGCTGGACGACGGCGACATCCACGTGTGCCAGGACGGCCCCCGCGACGCCCCCGCACTGCTGCTCATCCACGGGTCCGCGTCCTCGACCCGCTCGTGGGAGCCGCTGGTTCCGCTGCTGACCGGCTCCCACCGCGTCATCCGGATCGACCTGCTCGGGCACGGCCGGTCGGGCAAACCGGTCGACCGCGGCTACGCGATCCCGGACCAGGCACGCCGGGCCGGCGCGGTACTCGACCGGCTCGGCGTCGAGCACGCCGTCGTCCTCGGCCACTCCAGCGGCGGTGTGGCCGCCACCGCCCTCGCCGAACAGCGACCCGACCTGGTGACGGCGCTCGCGCTGATCAACACCGGACCGCGCCTGGGCGCCTTCATCGCACCGCAGTCCGCCGCGATCGGACCCGAGCAGTGGCCACCGACCGACGAGCAGATCCGCCGGCTCGCGAGCACCGCCTTCAGCCGCGCAGGCTACCGGATCCCACCGGAGCTCCTGGACGAGGTGCGCTGCATGACCCACCACACGCTCACCGCAACGATGCAGGCCACCCGCGCATACCTGGAACAGCAGGCGCTCCCGGGACGGCTGGCGCCCCTCGGCAAGCCGCTCCTGGTGGTCTTCGGCGAGGACGACCGCAGGTGGCGGTCCTCGTCCGCCGCCGACTACCGCGCCGTTCCGGGCGCGCAGGTCGAGCTGCTGCCCGGTCTCGGACACTCGCCCATGCTCGAGGACCCCGCGCGGACCGCCGTCCCCCTGCTGGCCTTCACCACGATCCACGCCGTCCGGGCGGACTGAATGCCGTCCTACGGGCGGCGACGTCCTACAGGCGGACCGAACGGCGGCGTACAGGTGGACCGAATGACAGGGAGGGGTGCCGTGCGGATCCTCGTCTCCGGCGCCGGCGTCGCCGGCCCGGTGCTGGCGTACTGGCTCACCAGGCACGGCTTCTCCGCCACCGTCGTCGAGCGCGCGCCGACCGTGCGCAGGACCCGCGGCCACGCGGTCGACCTGTTCCGGCCCGCCACCAGGACGGCGCGTCTCCACAACTCCATGACCGTCGACGACTATCGGCTGTCGCGCTCCGCCGTGTGACGGGGTGAGGAGTGCTTTCCGGTGCCTTCGTGCTTTCCGGTGCCGGCGCCTTCGTGGTCGCCGGTGCTCACGCCGCGCCGCGGTGGGGGAGCGGGGTGAGCGCCGCGTACTCCAGCGGTGCGGACGGATCGACGGCCACGTCGAGCGGCGCCGGTTCCGCACCCGAGCGGGCGAGGAGGTCGCCGATGGCGGCGATCATGGCGCCGTTGTCGGTGCACAGCCGCAGCGGCGGCACCCGCAGGGTGATCCCGGCCGAGGCGCAGCGCCGCTCGGCCAGCGCCCGCACCCGGGAGTTGGCGGCCACACCGCCGACCACGACCAGGGTGGAGATGCCGTGGTCGGTGCAGGCGCGGACGGCCTTGCGGGTCAGGACGTCGGCGACGGCCTCCTGGAGGGCGGCGGCCGCATCCGGGATGTTCGGCTCGGCGCCGGCGGCCCGGTGCGCCTCGACCCAGCGGGCGGCGGCGGTCTTCAGCCCGGAGAAGGAGAACGCGTACGGGTCGTCCTTGGGGCCGGTGAGCGGGCGCGGGAGCCGGACGGCGCGCGGGTCGCCGTCGAGGGCGGCGCGGTCGATCGCGGGCCCGCCCGGGTAGGGCAGGTGGAGGATCCGGGCGACCTTGTCGAAGCACTCGCCGGCCGCGTCGTCCAGGGTGTCGCCGAGGTGGACGATCCGGTCCCGGGCGAGGTCGCGGACCAGCAGCAGCGAGGTGTGCCCGCCGGAGACGATCAGCACCACGCACGGGTTCGGCAGCGGTCCGCCGTCGAGCGTGGCGGCGGCGACGTGCCCGGCCAGGTGGTGCACCCCGTAGAGCGGCACGCCGAGCGAGAACGCGTAGCCCTTCGCCGCCGCCACCCCGACCTGGAGCGCACCGGCGAGGCCCGGCCCGGTGGTGACGGCGACGGCACCGACATCGGCCAGAGTCAGGCCTGCCCGCTCCAACGCCTCACGGACCACGGGCGCCGCGGCATGCACGTGCGCACGGGCGGCGATCTCCGGCACCACCCCGCCGAACCGGGCGTGCTCGTCCATGCTCGACGCCACCGCCTGCCCGAGCAGCCGCCCGTCCTGCACGAGTCCGGCGCCGGTCTCGTCACAGGACGACTCGATACCCAGCACTACCGGCGATCCCACCACCTTCACCCTTGGCCATCCCTATTGCATATCGCTAGCACTTGCCTACATTGTGCAATAAGCCGAAGGCGGTGGCGGCGAGGGGTGGTGGGCGGTGCGGTCGGGCGGTTACCGGCGTCGGGAGGGGCGTCGGATCCTCGGCCTGACCTGTCACCAGCGGCCCGAGCGGGGGTGGCTTCAGTAGCGCTGTGAGCAGATTGGTTCGGTTTGAGGTGGCTTGACCTCCTGCCGGTCAAGCCCGGTGCGTCGGCCGGCGCCGCGGCGCTCGCGCGGGTCCGCTCCGAGGGCGCGTTTCCACCGTTTCCCTGTCGTCGGACGCCTTGTTGCGTCGTCCAGCGACGCCAGGGGGCGAGAAATCGTGGTGAATCCGGGGGTCGGCGCCCGACAGGAAGCGCGGCGGAGCCAGGTGTCTAATGGGTTGTAGGGGCAAAATCAAGACCTCCGACATCGCATTGAATCCGGCACGAATGCGAGGCGCTTCAATGTTAGAGAACCAGCCCTTCGAGTGCACTCTGCGTGCCCAGCCGCACTACCGGACCGGAGAGCGGATCACGATAGTCTTCGAGATTTTGAACTCAAGCGATGAAACCTATCGCATTCTGCCCGGGGATACGCCGCTCCAGGATCAACCACTCGATTTCCTCTCGGTCAACCACGAGGGAAGTGAAGTCCGGTACGACGGGCCGCTGGTCAGTCGCAGTGACGCGAGCGAGGAAGACTACATCAGCCTTGCGTCGGGCGAGGCCCGCTCGGGCGAGGTGGACATCTCGAAGCTCTATGCCATCCAGCTGCCCGGCGAGTACACGGTCACATTGGACACCGCACTGCACGACGCCTACTCCGCCTCGCGGGAGGCTGCGGCCACTCCCAGGGTCCACCAGCCGCGGGACCTCGAACGAGTCAGTGTGACCTTCACGGTCGAAGCCGGCGATCCGCCGAGGATGACTCTTGGGCAGGCGGCACGGATGGCCGAGCTGGCGAACGAGCCGCCGGGCCGGTTGGCCCGGGAGATCTTCCAGCCGTGGCTGACGGGTGGTACCCCGGCTCAGCAGGCGGAAGTGCGGACTGCCCATGCGCATGCGGTCTTCAAGGTGGGGCAGGCGGTGGATCAACTGGCGATCGGCGGTTACTCCAGCCTGCTCTACCGCACCTGGTTCGGCAACAACGTAAAAATCGACCCGATCTTTGCCCCGATAATGACCTTCGACATCGTCAGAAACGACTTCGCGGTGATCAGGTCGATCATGAACTTCCCCACTTTCCCGGTTCAGACCTATGTCCTCAGTGGGGGGCCGCTATGTCAGCCTAACTTCAATGCCTACACATTCGACAACTCGCGGCTGGTCTACCTGTGTCAGTCTTTCTGGGGGCGCCCCCTGTATACGGCCCCGAATTCGAAGTTCGGGATTCTGATCCATGAGTGGAGTCATGCTGCCGCCCACACCGTGGACGACGCGGCCATGAGTGTTGACGCGTGCAGGATTCTCGCCAACACGAAGCCTGTCAGGGCTGCGTTCAATGCGTACAGTCACCAGTACTTCGCCGAGTTTCTTTAGGGACATCTGGAGCGCTATGGCGAGGGCACCCCGCCGCGGTCCAGCGACCCGGTCACCGTGTAGGGCAGGCTGTCGGCCCCGCGCCTCATGAAGCGGGCTGTCCGACGGGTGGTCGGTAACGGCGTGGTCTCCCAGGCGGCGGGGTGTTGCCGGCGGAGGCGTTCCGCAGGTCCGGACTCGACACCGCGATATCGAATGAGCCGTGCCGTGGAGCACCAGCGTGATCACCACCGCGTTCGAACGCCCGCAAGCCCTGCCCAACCCCGACCGACACCAACGACCACTCCGACGAGCGGCCGTACGCCTCCGGAGTCGTGGAACCCGACGCCCACCCGGCGCAACAGCCGGGCCACGGGCATGTCCACCCTTGTTCCGGCAGGCCGAAGCGGCCTGCCGGACAACCCGACGGACCGTCACGAAAGATCGGGGCTAATACTCCAGCTGTAGTTCTTGATCACTGTTGCGGAGCGACCTGTCGTTGCCGCCGCCCGTCGTCGATCGTGGGTGGCTCATCCGTTGATCAGAAACGGCTCGGGTTCTCATCAACATGGGGGGTCTTCACCGGGGTCGCCTGATCCGCCTCGATGGTCCTGGCCGCCTCGGCTGCTTCCCGGAAGGTGACGACCGCCTCGCCGTTCTCCCGCGCCCATGCGGTGAGCATCCTGATGGGCTCCTCCAGGGTTCGCCCGAGATCGGTCAGGCAGTACTCCACGCGCGGCGGCGCCTCGGCGTACGCGTGCCGCTCGACGAGCCCGTTGGCTTGGAGCCGGCGCAACGTCTGGGTCAGTACCTTGCGCGAAATGCCACCGCTCAGCTCGACCAGCTCGCCGTGGCGCAACGGGCCGTCGGTCAGCGCGAAGAGCGTGACCATGGACCACTTGCTGGCGATGATCTCCATGGCCAGGAGAGCGGGACAGTCGGCGAGGAAGGAAATTCCGGGTCGCAGGCTCATGCCCGAACGTTACCTGGAGGTACCTATCGGCCGCCTATCGTCATCGAGGTGCGCACGCCCCGTTACTCGCATCTCGCACGATTGAGGTTTCAGCCATGTTCGTCTCCCTTGCCGTCGTCACCGTGTTCATGTCGGCGCTTCTCCTGGTATCGGCCGGGGCCAAGTCTCTGCGGACGCGGCACATCACCGAGCAGATGTCCACCCTCGGAGTGCCGCAGAGCATGATGGCTTTCCTGATTGGCGCTCAGATCGCGGGCGCGGCCGGTGTGATCGCCGGACTCTGGTGGGGACCCGTCGGAATCGCCGCCGCGATCGGCCTGACGCTCTATTTCGCTGGGGCGGTCGCCTTCCACCTGCGCGTCGGCGACCGCAAGGGCGCGTCTCCGGCGGTGGTCCTCACTATGGCCTCCGTCGCCCTGATCGTGCTGCGTGCTGCCACCCTCTGACTGCGGACAGCCGGTCTGACGCTGGCCTTGATCGTGCTGAGTGAGGTTGGTCTCCGATGAGGACGGCCACCGTTGATCATCGTGAGTTGTGTCGACAAACGAAGCTCAGCCGGTGGCCGTGGGCCACAGCGTAGATCCTGCTCGGTGGCAATCGGTATTCGAGGGCCTGATGGGCAAGGTGGCGGGCCGGTTCGCCCGGGTGGAACCCCGCCGCCGAGCAAGGGCGTTCGTACTGGGGCTGCTCGCGGACCTGCCAAGGAAGAACTGCTGGACGATCGCCGAGCACGCCGGTAACGCCGGCCCGGCCGGCATGCAGCACCTGCTCAGCCGGGCCCGCTGGGATGCCGACCGAGTGCGTGACGACATACGGGATTTCGTAGTCGAGCACCTCGGCGACGAGGACGCCGTACTGGTCGTCGACGAGACCGGGGACCTGAAGAAGGGCACCGCGAGCGTCGGGGTCCAGCGCCAGTACACCGGAACCGCGGGCCGGATCGAGAACTCCCAGGTCGCCGTCTACCTCGTCTACGCGAGTGCGGCCGGGCACGCCGCCATCGACCGCCGCCTCTACATCCCACGGTCCTGGACTCAGGACCCGCAGCGGTGCCGCTTGGTCGGCATCCCCGACGACCTGAGGTTCGCGGCCAAGCCCGCCCTGGCCACCGAGATGATCGCCCAGGCCCTGGCCGCCGGAGTCCGGGCCAGGTGGGTCACCGGTGATGAGGTCTACGGCGGCGACCCGCACCTGAGCGCCGACCTGGAACAGCGTCAGATCGGCTACGTCCTGGCCATCTCGCGCAAACGGCCCGTCCCCACCCACGCGGGCATCTTCCCGGCTGGCGTGCTGGCCCACGGCCTGCCGAAGAAAGCCTGGCAGCGGCTGTCGGCGGGAGCCGGAGCCAAGGGCCACCGCTTCTATGACTGGGCCCAGGTCGAGATCACCAGCCCGAGCGGCACCTCGGGGCATCGGTGGCTGCTCGTGCGACGCAACCGACGCACCGGCGAACTCGCCTACTACCGCTGCTACTCACCCCGCCCCGTCCCCCTGACCGCACTGGTCAAGGTGGCCGGCCGCCGGTGGACAGTCGAGGAGACCTTCCAAGCCGCGAAGAGCCTGGCCGGACTGGACGAGCGCCAGGTCCGCCGCTGGGTCTCCTGGCACCGCTGGACCACCCTGGCCGTGCTCGCGCACGCTTTCCTCGCCGTCACAGCCGCCATCGAACGGGCCACGACCACCACGACCCCCGAGCTCAGCCTGCTGACCTGCAACGAGATCCAAAGACTGTTCGCAGCCCTGCTCGCACCGGCCCGCGACCTCGCCCACCGCCTGCACTGGTCCGCATGGCGCCGCCAGCACCAAGCACGCTCGCGCACCAGCCACTACCAGCGACAAGCCACCCAACAACCATGAAGATCACGATCTACAGCCGGAGTACTAATCGCCCCCGCGGCATCGGCAATACCGCCGCAACAATTACCCAGAGGTATTGCCAGTGCCTTTGGGTAGCCCCTAAGGTCACTCGCATGGCAGCCGAAGAGATCCTGGCTGCTCGCCTTCACGTCGATTTCGGGCGGCTGGCGAGCGCCCTCTGTACCGCCGGCCCGGCGTGACGGACGGCCGGCGCCCGCCCCGTTGAGGGTGGTGGTCCGAGCTGCGTCCGCCGAGTTCCGTTGGGGTGCCCGCACGGCGTCGGTGGTGAGCCCTCGGTGTGGCCCCCGTTTCCTATCACGCGAATCACCGGTGAATCGACGCGTCCGTGCGTGCTTTCCGTGGCGTAGGAGTACGTGGATCCCCCGCCGGTCTTTCGTGTCACCGACCCGATTCGGGAATCCGCTGTGCGGCGCCGCGTCGCGGGATTAGGCGCCGTGAATGGAATTCCGTGAACACCGAATGCGCGGAGGGAATTTCGATGAGCGAATCGACAGGCGAGAGCCGGTCACAGCAGGTGGGCCGACGGGGGTTCCTCGCGGGAGCGGCGGCGGTGGCCGCGGCCACCGCCGTCCCCGTGGGAGTTCAACTCGCCTCCGCCGGGACCGCCTCGGCCGCGGGCGCGTCCCGTCCGAACATCCTGCTGATCGTCACCGACGACCAGCCCAAGCAGACCGACTGGGCCATTCAGAAGACCATCGACTGGATCGCCGGCCAGGGCGTGAAGTTCACCAACGGCCATGTCGCCACGCCGCTTTGCGCGCCCTCGCGGTCGTCGGTCTTCTCGGGCCGGTTCGCCCACAACCACGGTGTGCGCAACAACGGGGCCTCGCACAGCCTGGACCAGAACACCACCGTGCAGCGATACCTCAAGCAGGCCGGCTACCGCACCGGGCTGTTCGGCAAGTACCTCAACTCCTGGACGCTGGCCGACAATCCGCCGCACTTCGAGGAGTGGGCGCTGCTCCAGCCCGGGTTCAACAACGCCAACTGGAACGTGAACGGCACGGTCCAGACGATCAGCGGCTACACCACCAACATCATCAAGACCCGGACCCTGGACTTCCTGGACCGGTCCGCCACCGACAGCCGGCCGTGGTTCGCCTACGTCACACCGTACGCCTCGCACGAGCCGAACGTGCCGGCGGCCAAGTACGCCGACACGGTGGTGCCCGCCTGGAACGGGCGCCCGTCCGTGACGGAGGACGACCGAAGCGACAAGCCGGGCTACATCCAGGACGCCACCGCCACCCTGGCCGATGCCAAGGCGCTGCGCACCCGGCAGCTGCGGTCCCTGCTCTCCGTCGACGACGCGGTCCAGGCCATCCGCGACAAGCTGGTGGCGCTCGGGCAGCTCGACAACACCCTGGTCATCTACATCGGGGACAACGGCTATACCTGGGCCGACCACGGCTGGCTCAGGAAGGGCGTGCCCTACTCCCCGGCCCACGAGGTGCCGTTCTACCTCTCGTGGCCGGCCGGCGGCTACGGCGCGGGTACGGTCGACCACCGGATCGTCGCCAACATCGACATCGCCCCGACCATCCTGGACGCGGCCGGCATCACGCCGGACACCCCGCAGGACGGCAACTCGCTGTTCTCCACCCACAGTCGCGACCACCTGCTGGTCGAGTGGTGGAAGCAGGGCACGGCGGCCGGCGGCCCCCCGACCTGGTCCAGCTACGTTGCCAAGGACAAGCAGTACACCGAGTATTACCAGCTGCACACCGATGCCGACGGCACGGTGTCCGGCACCGGTCAGGTGAAGTTCCGCGAGTACTACGACCTGGTCGCCGACCCCTACCAGTTGCAGAACCTGCTCTACCAGGCGACACCGCAGCAGGAACAGGCCCTGGGGATACCGGCGTTGGCGGCGCAGCTGGCCGCGGACCGGTCCGCCTGACTGGTCCGCCTGATCGGAGCCGGGCTGCGGTCATGCCGACCGCAGCCCGGCTGGGCGCGCGGCGCCAGGTGGCCGGCCGTCGGTTGTGGCAGGGCAGTTGGCCGAGGGGGCGCGTCCTAGACGGTCACCGGGGCGAGGTCGGGCTGCGGTTGCTGCCGGTGCGCCCGTTTGACGGCGAGCGGTGCGGCGAGGCCGGTCAACGCGAACAGGATCCCCAGGACATACCAGCCAGGACGGCCCCAGGTGATGCACAGGGAGATGATGAGGGTGGGCCCGACGGCCTCGGCCAGGCCGGCCCCGAGGCCGAAGACGCCGAGGTACTGCCCGGTGGCGTGCTCCGGGGCCAGGGCGAACGACACCTCGAACCCGGCGGCGGAGTGCCAGAGTTCGCCGACGGTGTGGACCAGTACCGCGGTGATCAGCAGGGTTGCGGCGGCCCAGGCCGGTATCCCCGCGGAGAGCGAGATCAGCGCGCACGAGAGGAGGAAGGCGCCGCCTGCCCGGCGGTAGGCACGGGCTCCAGCGGGGGCGGAGTCGATGCCGCGGCTGACTCGTACCTGCAGCGCGATGACGATGACCGTGTTGGTGAGCATGGTGCCCGAGATCAGCCAGGGCGGGGCCGTGGTGGCCGCGACGAGCCAGAGCGGGATGGCGATGGTGAGCACCTTGAACTGGATGGCCATGATGCCGTCGAGGGTGGTGAGCAGCAGGTAGGGCCGGTCGCGAAGTGCGCCCCAGCGCGGCCCCCCGGGAGCGGGCCGGGGTCGGACCGCGGGCAGCCGGACCAGGACGGCAGCGGAGGCGACAAGGGCGAACGCATTGCCCACAACCAGCAGTTGGTAGGCGGACTGCGTGCCGACCTGGACGGCCCAACCCGCCAGCAGCGCTCCCAGCGAGATGCCGATGTTGGAGACGGCGCGCAGGTAGCCGCGGAACTCCTGTGGCCGGTCGCCGCCGTAGTGCCGGATGAGCGGGGAGCGGGCGGCCAACCCGGCGGCCTTCGCGCCGGTGGCCGCGGATACGGCGAGGACGAACAGCCAGAAGTCGTCCGCCAGGACGAATGCGGCCGTGGCCAGCGCCTGGACGAGCACGGTGACGACGTAGGCGCCCCGTGGTCCGCATCGGTCGGCCAGGTGTCCGACCGCGATCCCCACGGCGAGCGAGAGTGATCCGGCGATGGCCAACCCGATCCCGACCTGGTCTGCCGGGAGGTGGACGGCCTGGGTGAAGTACAGCACGCCGGCGGTCAGGTACATCCCGCTGCCGACCGTGTAGACGAAGTTCGAGGCGGCGAGCGCCCGTTGGGGGCTGGTGGCTGGGATGAGGTGGGGCATGACGGCTCTCAGCGTCCTCGACTCCAGGTAATAGGTCATCAGGGTTGTTGAACATTACCTGCTGGAGGCTGAACTGTGCAGTCCCTAAGCGATCGTTCCAAGAGGTTCAGTGGCCATAGGTGGTCGGCGCGGACATGGCGCGGCATACGGTGGAGCGATGACCCTGGGCTACTGGAACCACAACGTCCACTACCACCCGCTCGTGCTCGACGCCGTCCCGGAGGGTTGCCGTACAGCATTGGATGTTGGGTGCGGCGAGGGACTGCTGGTCCGCAAGCTGGCCCAGCGGGCGCAGTCGGTGACCGGTGTGGACAGCTCCGGCGAGATGATCCGTCTGGCTCGTGAACGCAGCGCAGGTCTGAGCAGGGTGAGCTTCTCCGAGGCGGACTTCCTCGACGGGGCTTCGTGTGGCCTGCCGGCCGGTGCATATGACTTCGTCAGTGCCGTAGCAGTGGTCCATCACGTCGAGTTCGAGCGGGCGGTCAAGGCCATGGTTCGCCTGCTTGCGCCTGGTGGACGTCTGGTGATTGTTGGCTTGGCCCGAAACCGGACGGCGCTGGACTGGATCATCAGCGGCGCGGGAGTCCCGGCCGCCCGACTCAATGCCCGCCGCCACGGGGGCAAGACCGACCCGGACGGCATGCCCGTCCAGATGCCGACCATGACGTGGGGCGAGGTTCGCGCGCAAGCGATCCGGCTACTGCCCGGGAGCCACTTCCGCCGCCATCTGCTGTGGCGCTATTCGCTCGTCTGGGACAAGCCTGCCGACGAGACGAATCTGGTCGTGACCGGCGAATAGGGTCGGACTCAGGGATGGCCTGCACTCGGAGACGAGGGGTTCCAACATCAGTGTGTGAGAAGGGAGTTGGGCTCCCTCGCGGCCGCGCGCTACGTCAAGACCGGCGATCTTCCGAAGGATTTCCCGCAGCTCGCCCCGTGGCGGCCGACTGTGGGTATATCGCGCCGCGGCTCAGCGACGCGGAGCTGGTGGCCTTGGCGATGATGCAAGCGAAGCTCGGCTTCACCCCCGCGGCGCGGTGGCTGCGGCACGCCCGCGCCCATCCGAGGCGTCTGTTTTCCCTATCTTCCCCAGCAACCCGGCTACAACAGGCGGCTGTGCAAGGCTGGCGAGCTTGTCCGGCGCGTCACGCGCGTGTCGGCGGTCGACACCACATTGCGGACCGACGACGTGTGGGTCGTGGAGTCCAGCGGTCCTGACGGCCGTTCGCGCGCGGGAGGGTCACTCACGAGGCCAACGCCCATGGCCCGTACGGCCGGGTCATCTTCACCGGGTACGGGACGACGTGGTTCGGCTGCGATGTCGCCGAACGTGCCGCGCGGGCGCTGCTCGGTCTGCTGCTGGAGATGCCCCTGACCGCTCCAGGGCGGTGGGCGACCCGAGGGAATGCGGCTGGCGGCTGTGAGCGGGCATGCGTGGGTCGACCCTTGAACGCCTGGGCCCCTCGGCGCCGCGGCATGCGGGGCAGGCTCGGAGGACTGCCCCAGGTCACTGCGGAGACGGCATGCGGTACGTCGTCAAAGCCGTCCGGGGACGGCTGCCAGGTCGCTGCGGGGTGGTTGCTCGGCGGGTCAGTCGGTGGCGGGTGGTGGCGGGGTGGTCTGGAGGAGGGCGGTGATGGTGGTGGCGGGGTTGGTGTGGTGGGGGAACGCGCGCAGGAGGTTGGTGTAGTGGGTGAGGAGTCGGGCTGTGGTGTGGCGGGTGTGGTGGGCGCGGTCGTAGGTGGCGGTGACGGTGAGGGTGCCGTGGGTGTCGTGATGGGTGGTGAGGGTGAGGGGGTAGCCGGTGAAGGTGCCGACCGGTTGGGGCGTGGTGGTGTGGATGCCGTGGCTGTGGGCCTCATGGGCGGCGGGCGGCGGGTGGTGGTGGGTGATGAGGGTCTGGGGCTGGAGGTGGACGGGGTTGTGGTGGTGGGCTTGCTGGGCGGTGGTCCATTCGTAGGGGGTGAGGTCGAGCACGGTGTCGCGCAGGGTGCGGAGGAGTTGGGGAATGGTGGTGGTGGGGTGGATGGCGACGGTGATGGGGTGGTGCGTCTGGAGGGGGCCGGGGAGGTGCTCGATGCCGGGGAGCGGGATGGTGCGTCCGGTGGTGGTGATGGCGAAGCCGACGTGGGTGGGTCGCGGAGGTGCCGGGGGGTCGGGCTGCGCTGCGTGGTGGAGGAGGAGGGCCCAGGCGGCTTGGAGGGCGGTGCTTTCGGCGCTTCCCCAAGTAGCGGCCCAGTGACGGAGCTTGATGGCTTCGTAGGGGCTGAGGTGTTGGCGTTGGCGGATGGGTCCGGTGCCGGCTCCGGTGGTGGCGGTGGCGGCGTGGTGCCTGATGGGGTGGACGGTGGTTGGGGGTGGGGTGTGGGACCAGTAGTGGTGGGCGGCGGCGGTGGTCTGGGTGGCGAGCCAGCGGGCGTGGTCGCGGATGTCCGGACGCCGCTCGCCGCCGGGGAGCGTGCCGTGGTTGTGGTACGCACGGTGGAAGGCGCGTAGGAGCAGGTGGGCGCTCCAGTTGTCGATCATCGTGTGGTGGTAGGTGAGAAGGATGCGGGTGGGGGGAGCATCGTCGGTGGTGGGTTGGCCGGCGGGTGGGTGGAGCAGGGTGGTGCGGAGAAGAGCGGGTTGGCGGAGGTCGAAGCCCCGGCGAAGGTCGGCTTCGAGCAGCTCGTTCCAACCGAGGGCGCCGTGGAGATGATGGGTGATGTCCGGTTCGGCGTGTTCGTGGAGGACGATCCAGGCGTCGTCGGGGCGCGGTGGCGGGGTGTCGGTGTCGCGGGTCCAGTCGAATGCGGCGCGTAGGACGGTCTCGTGTTGGTAGACGGACTGCCAGGCGGTGGTGAAGCGTTGGGCGTCGAGCGGTCCGTGCCAGTCGAAGGTGAGCTGTTCGACGTGTCGGCTCTCGCTGCGGGGTTCGTTGCTGGTGCTGAGCAGTTCCAGCTGTGCGGGGCTGGGGCGCAGGGTGGCGGCGGCGAGTTCGGTGTCGAGAGCGTCCTCGATGTCGGTGAGCAGTTGTTGCCAGGATGCGGAGCTGGTACCGGCGTTGGCGCTGGCTTCGATGTCGATGTCGATGTCGGTGGCGGGATGGGTGGCGAGGGCGAGGAAGAGGCGCTGGGTGGTGGTCGCGGGGGAGCGGTGCTCGTGGATGAGCAGGGCCCGCATGCGTGTTCCGGTGTTCGGGGTGAGGCTGCGTCCGAGGTCGGCGAGGGCCTGGTCGAGCTCGGTGGTGCTGTCGATGTGGCGTTCCCAGAGCAGGGACGCCGACGCATCTGAGGGGTTGTCGCGCGCGCTGTCGGGCTGAGTGGTGGCGACGGTGTGCAGGGCGGCGGCGAGCGCCCGGTGGTGGCGGGGGTGGCGTAGCTCCAGCAGGACGAACTCGCATCGCCGGGCGTCGGGGTAACTGCCCTTGGTGGGAGCCGGGTTGTTGGAAGGCCTGCCCGTGCTGATAGGTGGTTGGGTGGCGCGGCGGGTGGCGGCGTGGGCGAGGGCCGCGTTCACGGCGGCGGTGTTCAGAGGCCGCGGGGGGCGGGGGGCCGGTAGGCAGGAGGGGCCTGGGGTGGTGGCGCTGACCACCACGGTGACCGGCTTGCCGGCGAACTGTCGGTGCGTCATTGGTCTGTTGGGGTGTCGTCGTGGTGGGCGGGTTGCGGGGGGCGCCTCTGCTTTCGGCGTTGGTTGTGGTGGTGGTGGGTGTTCATGGGGTTCCTAGTCCGCCGCAGACGTTGAGGGCTTGGGCGGTGATGCTGGCGGCGGTGGGGGTGGTGAGGTAGCCGACGAGGGAGGCGACTTCTTCGGGGGTGGTGTAGCGGCCGAGGGGGATGCGGGATTCGAATTGTTGGCGGATGTGGTTGGGGGTGGTGTGGAAGGCTTGGGCCCAGCCTTGGTGGACGAGGGTGGCTTGGGGTGTTTCGACGTAGCCGGGGCAGACGGCGTTGACGGTGATGCCGGTGGGGGCGAGTTCTTTGCCGAGGGCTTTGGTGAAGCCGACGACGCCGTGTTTGCTGGCGGTGTAGGGGGCGCCGAGGAGGACGCCTTGTTTGCCGGCGGTGGAGGCGATGTTGATGATGCGGCCGGTGGGGGTTTGGGTGATGCCGCCGTGTTTGAGGGTTTCGCGGGTGACGAGGAAGACGCTGTTGAGGTTGGTGTCGATGACGTCGTACCAGAGTTCGTCGTCGGTGTCGGCGGTGATGCCGCCGCCGCTGCGGCCGGCGTTGTTGACGAGGACGCTGATGGGGCCGAGTTGTTGGGTGGTGGTGGTGATGAGGGCGGTGACGGAGGTGTGGGAGCGGACGTCGGCGGTGGTGCCGTGGGCGTCGTGGCCTTCGTTGCGGAGTTGGTTGATGGTGGTGGTGACGGTTTCGGGGGTGCGGGCGCAGATGAAGATGCGGTGTCCGCGTCGGCCGAGTTCGCGGGCGACGGCGAGTCCGATGCCGCGGGTGGCTCCGGTGATGAGGGCGACGGGTTTGTTGTCGGGGTGCATGGTTTCTCCTTTCGGGGGTGGTGCGGGGTAGGGGTTTGTGGGTGGTGGCGGGGGGGGGGTCTGGTTTTGGTTGGTTGGTGCGGGGTGTGGTGCCGGGGTTGGGCTGGTGCTGGTGTTGTGTGTGTTGGTGGTGGGGTGTTAGGCGGCGTAGAGGTTGTAGGTGTGGGTGGTGGTGTGGGTGGTGGTGTGGAGGTTGGGGTCGGTGGTGAGGATGGCGTGGTGGAGGCGTTGGAGGTGGGGGGTGGGTTCGATGCCGAGTTCGTGGTTGAGGTGGTGGCGGAGGCGGTGGTAGGTGGTGAGGGCGGTGGTTTGGCGGCCGGATCGGTAGAGGGCGAGCATGGCTTGGGAGTGGAGGCCTTCGTGGTGGGGGTGGCGGGCGGTGAGGTCGGTGAGTTCGGGGAGGAGGTGGGTGTGGCGGCCGAGGTGGAGGTCGGCGTCGATGCGGCGTTCGAGGGTTTGGAGGTGGGTTTCTTCGAGGCGGAGGGTTTCGATGGTGAGGATGGGTCCGTGGGGGACGTCGATGAGTGGGGGGCCGTGCCAGAGGTTGAGGGCTTGGCGCAGGGTGTGGGCGGCTTGTTCGGTGTTGCCCTGGTCGTAGGCGTGTTGGCCGAGGGTGGTGAGGCGGTGGTATTCGTGGGCGTCGGTGGTGTGTGGGGGGGTGTTGAGGAGGTAGCCGCGGTGGGTGGTGGTGAGGATTTGTTTGGGGGTGGGGTGGTGGGGGTGGTGTTGGGTGGCGTGGTGGAGGTGTCGGCGGAGGTGGAGGATGTAGGTTTGGATGGTGGTGAGGGCGCGTTTGGGGGGTTGGTTGGCCCAGATTTCTTCCATGAGGGTGCTGGTGGGGATGATGCGGCCGGGGTTGAGGGCGAGTAGGGCGAGTATTTGGCGTTGTTTGCCGGCGGTGGGGACGATGGTCGTGCCGTTGATGGTGGCGGTGAGTGGGCCTAGGACCCGTATTTCCATGGTTGTTCTCCTTTGGGGTTTGTTTTTGGTTGGTTTCTCCGGGTGCGGGTTGGCTGTGGGTGTTTTTGTGTTGTGCTGTTTTTGTGTTTGAGGTTTGTGTCTGCGCGTGTTGTGTCCGTGCGGGTGTTTGTGGTCGTTTGTTGCCCGTGTGTTGTGTGTGCCCGTGCCGGTGTTTTGTCTGTGCGGTGTCGGGGTGTTGCTTGTGCGGGGTGTGGGCTGGGGGGTGGGTGTTTTGCGGCGGGGGCCGCGGGCCGGGGTGGGGAGGGGGTGGGGGGCTTTTTGGGTTGGTTCGGGTGTGCGGGTTCGGGTGTGTGGGTGGGTGGTTGGGGTGTGGGGTGGGACGCGTCGCACCTTAGCCCGCTGGGGGGTGTGGGCCGGGTTTTCTCGAGTGCCTGTCGAGTTGGATTCCGGTTGTTGGTTGGTTGGTGTTCTTCCGGGTGTGGTGCGGCCGGGTGGGTGGTGTGTCCTTGGTGGCGGGGTTCGGGCTGGCGGGTGCGGTACGGCGCCCTCGGCGGGGGTCGGCGGCCGGTCGTTGGGTCGGGTGTCGGGGCGCGGGTGACGTCCAGGTCCTGTCCGGCGGATCATGTGACGGTCGCCTCGTGTGGGGGTCATTGTTCGGTTTGTGGGGCGGGGTGGTCTGACGAATGACGGGTGGGCGCGACTTGCGTCCCATCTGCCGAAGTCCGGAGGCCGGGGCGGGTGTTGGAGTGACCACCGAACAGTGATCAACGGGATCTTGTTCCGGATCCGTACAGGGGTCCCTTGGCGGGATCTGCCGAACCGGTTCGGGAGCTGGGAAACGGTCTGTGGGCGTCACCGCCGGTGGTCGGCGGGCGGCACCTGGGATCGGATCGTGCAAGCCGTCCAGACCGATGCCGACGCCCGGGGCCGGATCGACTGGAGCACGGTGAGCGTGGACTCCGCCTCGTGCCGAGCCCGTCAGCACGCTGGCGGAGCTCCGCGCAGGACGCCGTGAGTTCCCGAGCGGAGGTCAACACCTCGGCAGCACCGCCCCGGCGAGGGGCCCGGCCGTTCGAGGGGCGGTCCGACCTCCGCGGGCCACCTTGCCGGGGAAGGTGGTCTGCGCCCTCCGGCGCTGCTGGTCACTCCTGGTCGGTGGGGCGACGGTCCGCAGCTGATCCCCGTCCTCGAGCGCATCCGGGTAGAGCGCCTCGGCGGTGGGCGTCCACGCGCTCGTCCCGACCGCTTGGGCGGCGATAAGGCGTACAGCTCCCGCCGTAGTCGCCGCCGCCTACGCAGACGCCGGATCGAACACACCGTCCCGGAACCGAAGGACCAGGGAGCCGACCGCAGGCGCCGAGGGGGCCGGGGGGGCCGAGGGGGCCGGGGAGGCCGGCCGGCCGGCGGGCTTTGACGAGGAGGGGTACAAGCGCCGCAACGAGGTCGAGCGCACGGTCGGGGCGGCTCAAGCACCTCCGCGCCGCGGCTACGCGCTACGGCAGGCGGGCCTACGTCTTCCACGGCACTGTCACCGTGGCGTCCCTCCGCCTGTGGCTCAGCCCGTGACCGGGCGGGTAAAGCGGTGGCTTCCTGATTCGCTTCCCTGCCACGATCTGGGGGTGACCACGTTGTTCCTGATGGTCGGCCTGCCAGGGGCCGGGAAGACCACACGGGCTCGGCAGCTCGCCGCAGAGCACGGCGCGCTGCGTCTGACGCCCGACGACTGGATGATTCCCCTGTTCGGTGAGGCGGAGGCGGGCGGGAAGCGCGATGTGCTGGAGGGGCGCATGCTCTGGCTCGCCCTGGAGGCGGTCAGACTGGGCACCGACGTCGTCGTGGACTACGGCTGCTGGTCACGGGACGAACGGTCCGCGATCCGCTGGCTGGTGGAGGCCGAGGGGGCGTGCTTCCGCATGGTCTACCTGCCGGTGGACGAGGAGACCCAACGCACCCGTATCGCCCACCGCTGGGCGACCACCCCCGAGGAGACGTTGCCGATGTCCGAGGCCGACATCCTGCACGGGCGCGCGCATTTCGAGGAGCCCGGCGCGGCGGAGCTGGAGGGCCGCAGGGGCGCCGGCCCGCCGCCCGGGTGGGTCGACTGGCGGGAGTGGGCCGCCGACCGGTGGCCGTCGTTCGCGTGACTGCTGCGGCCCACGACAGCTCGGCCGTACCGGGCTGCCTGCACCAGCCCGAGATGATCCGCCGGACAGCCCCTGGTCAGTTTTGTGGTGTGTGTGGGCGGGTGGGTGCGGCATGGGGCGGCGTGGCGTGCGTGTGGGTCCCTCGCGTTGGAGGGGCGGCTTGAACTGTCCGAGCCGGCTCATGCGGTCACCGGGTGGCCGGTGGCGGGACCATGGAGGTCTGCCGAAGGATCGCCGGGGTGCGGCGGGCGCCTGTGCCGGCTCCGTCGGAGGCGGTTGCCGGGGCGGAGCGTGTCGTCGGGTTGACCGTGCCCGTGCTTGTCCGGCGTCTGGACGCCGGGGTGTCCAGCGGCGGCTTCGGCCCGGCCGACGGGGTCCTGCCGGTCGTTGTGGGGTCGTGGCGGGGGCACGCCGCAGTGCCCTGCGGGAACGGGCCGGATCCCGGCGGGCGGGTGCCTGCGGGTGTTGTGCCGTTCTACGGCTGGGGCTGCGCGATGTGGTCGGTGATCGGCTTCCGCGATGCGGACGGCGGGATGTGGACGGCGCGGTGTGGTCCGGCGCGGTGGTGGCTGTTGGCCGCAGGGGGCTGCCCTCGCCCGGTGGCTGGTCGCCGCAGTGGGCGGGCGGGGGGTTGCGCTTCGGCTGGCCGCACGGGGCGGCCCGGAGGGCGGGTGGCGGCGGCCGAACGCACCGGCCGGCGGCCGGGAGGGCTGAGGGCGGCCGCTGTGAGGCCTTCATCGCGCCGAGCCGCGTTCGTCTGTACGCGGCTGAGCGCTTCAACAGGCAGGCGGGCATGCGGCGGTGGGGGCGGTCGGGGGCCGGCCCGTGCGGGGTGCGCGGTCTTCTTCGGTGTGGATCGGGTGGGTGGGGGGCATCGGCCCGGGGGCCTTGTTCGGATCGGCGCCGGCGGTGGGCGGGCCGTTGGGCGGTTGGGCGTCTTCGTGCTCGGCGGTGTGGTGGGCGGGTGTCCGGGGGGCGTTCACCGGGTCGTTGGTCCCCGGTGGCGGCGCGGGGGGCGGTCTTGCGGCGGCCGGCGGCCGGTGGGGGCGGGGGCGGTCTTGGGCGGGTTGGCCTGGGTCGGGTTGTGCCGTTGGGAGCGTTGTCCGGGGCGGTGTTTTCTGGCGGCGGGCGGGGCGGCCCCGTCTTTTTTGCGGGTGGGGCCGGGGTGGGTTGGGGGGTGGTGTCTGTGCGCGGGACGGGGGTGGTCTTGTGGGATGGGCCGGGTGGGTGTGGGGTTGGGTGGTCGGGGTGTGTTCGGGCGGGGTGTCGGTGGAGGGGGTTTGTGGTGGGCGGGGCTTTGATCGTTTGTGCGTCGGTGTCGCATGGGAACACGCGCAGGGTCGCCGAGGTGATGGGGGAGGTGTTGGGGGCGGTGGTGGTGGAGCCGGAGGAGGCCGGCGGTGTGGAGGGGTATGACCTGGTGGGGTTCGGGTCGGGGATCTTCTCGCAGCGCTTCCATCCGCGTCTGCGGGGGTTCGTGTCCTCGCTCCCGCGGCAGCAGGGGCGGGGGCGGGCGTTCGTGTTCGCGACCAGTGGTCTGCCCGGGCCCCGGTTCGCGCCGATGGAGCGGTTGTTGACGGGCAGGGGTTTCGAGGTGGCGGGGACGTTCTCGTGTCGCGGGTTCGATACGTGGGCGCCGTTCAGGCTGGTCGGCGGGATCCGCAAGGGGCGGCCGGACGCGGGCGACCTCGCGGCGGCACGGGAGTTCGCGCAGGGGTTGACGCACGCGGTCTAGGGCGCCGGGCCTCGTGGCCGGTGGGTTTCATCGGCTGCGGCGTCCCGTTCGGCGGAGGTCCCGGTCTGGGCCCGCTTGACCCGCCGGCGGGTGGCGGCGGCCGGCACGGGGTGGTCCGGGCTCCGGCGCGGGGCCAGCGGGGGAGCCCTTTCGGACACGCGGCCCGTCGACCCGGTCGGCTGTGGCGCGGGCGCCGGGGCGGCCGGGGCGGCTGGGGCGGGCCGTGCGCCCGCCGGCGGCCGCTTGTCGGCCGTGTGCATCCGGCGCCCGCGCCCGGGGGTGGGTCGCGGGTGGGGGTGGGGTTCGGCCGGCAGGGCGGCCGGCTGCCGGTCTGCGGGTCAGGGGGTGTGCCGGGGGTGGCGGGGGCCGGCTGTCGGTGGGGTGTCTGACGGCGGCCTCCATCTCGCCGGTGTTGGCGCCCGGTGCGGTGTCGCTGCCCCTCAGGCACGGCCCGCCCGGGGGGCCGGTGTGGTGGAGGGTGTGCTGTGCGCCGGCGGCGAAGGGATGGCCGTTGCCGGTCACGGCGATGAGGCCGGCGTGTGCGGTGCGGCAGATGCCGTGCGGCTGGCCGGGGTCCTGGGAGCAGACGGCGGGGCCGGTGCATCCGTCCGGTCCGACGGTGTAGGCGTCTTCCCGAGGGGCGCCACTGCCCGGTGGCGGTGATCTCGAGGGCCTCGCCGGTCGCGGCAGCTCATGAAGCATGATCGCCGCACGTGGGCCTCCGGACGGCGGACTGTGTCACAGGCGGCCGCCTGTGACACACAGCCCGCCCGGGAGCCGTCTCCTACCGGGATGTCTGTACGGAGAACTCGTTGCCGTCGGGGTCGAGCATCAGCACCCGGCCGCCTTCACCGTTGCCGGTGCGCCTCGCGCCGAGCGAGACAAGGCGGTCGACTTCCGCCTCCCGGTCGGCGCCGGCGGGCAGTGCCAGCTCGAAATGCAGCCTGTTCGGGCCCGTCTTCGACGCCACCGGGGGACCGCCCCACGTGATCTTCGTACCGCCGTTCGGCGATTGGATTGCGGTCTCCTGGTCCTGGTCCCAGACCAGCGGCCACCGCAGCGCCTCGCTCCAGAAGTAGCCGACTTCCCGGGTCCCGTCGCAGGCCAGCGCGCCGATGAAACCGGTGTCGGCGAGGAACCTGTTGCCGGCCCCGATGACGCAGAACTCGTTGCCGTCCGGATCGGCGAGCACCACGTGCCCCTCTTCCGGGAGCTGGCCCACGTCGATGTGCTCGCCGCCGAGTTCCAGCGCCCTGGCCACTGTGTGTTGCTGGTCTTCCGCGGAGGTGCTCGTCAGGTCGAAGTGTGCCCGGTTCCGGCCGGTCTTCGGCTCCTGGCTCGGCAGGAAACGGATACGGAACCCGGCGGCATCGGGGGGCAGGATCGCGACGTCGTCGTCCGGACCGCCGGCCGGCTCCCAGCCCAGGACCCCGGACCAGAACCGTGCCAGGTCCGACGGCCGGGTCGCATTGAAGCAGATCGCGAACAGTTGACTGGTCATACCCTGTGCTTCTCCGATCCACTGACGGTCGATACGGGGCGTCGACCCCCCGGGGGC
Source organism: Kitasatospora sp. NPDC048239 (assembly GCF_043202015.1). NCBI lineage: Bacteria > Bacillati > Actinomycetota > Actinomycetes > Kitasatosporales > Streptomycetaceae > Kitasatospora > Kitasatospora sp. NPDC048239. The sequence continues at coordinate 79,696 of NZ_JBICZP010000007.1, forward strand.
GCAGCCTAAAGTGCGACCGCGGCATCCGCATTCGAGTTTCCGCCGAGGGGATCCGGGCCCGGGCGGTGTCGGCGCCCGTGCGGACCGGCACCGTCGTTCCCGGCACGGCTGGGCCGGCCCCTCATACCGGGGTGGTGGCCGGTCCGCCCTCGGGGGTACGCGGCGCGGGCACGGCGGCGGCGCGGGCCGGGGCCAGGCCCAGGCGGCTGTTCATGTCGGGCTCGAACCGGCCTACGGGTTCACGTGGGTCCACAACAGCGCGGACAGGCCGCGCCGGTCGGCGCCGGTGGGCCGGTCGGCCCATTCCGGTCCGGCCGGGACCTGCTGGATCGGCAGGGCGGTGACGTGGACCAGCGCGGACTGAAGCAGGTGCAGCCCGGGCATGCCGACCCCCGTGCTCTCCCGGTCCTCGCCGGTGGGACCGCCGTCCTTGCCGTGGAACAGGCCCCTGTTCGCCGGGTTCCCGTTCTCCACCACTTGCAGTGGCTCGTCGACCTCCCGGCGCAGGCCCCCGCCCGCCAGGCGGTCGCAGACGAACGCCGTACGCGCCGCCCGCCCCAGCTCCCCGACCGCCTGGAACGCCGGGTGCTTCCGGCCGCCCCGGGCGGAGCGCCGCAGCACCTGCCCGGCCTCCGCCGTGCCCAGCCGCAACGCGGTGGTGTCCTTCACGAGCTGGTCGTACTGCTGGGCGATCAAGCCCCAATGACGTCCCCGCAGCCGGTGCCCGGTGCGCCCCGGCGGTACGTTCCGGTGCCCGGTGTGCGTCTGCCGGTGCGCCCCGGCTGCGCCTGGTGCCTGGTGCCTGGTGGGGGGTGGGGGGTGGTGTCGTGGCCGGGGGAATGCGGTTGCCCGGGGGGTGCGGGGGATGGTGGAGTGGCAGGATGGATCATGAAGAGTTGCTGGCCCTGTACGACCGGCGGATACGGCGCGGGGCCCGTGCCGACGCCCCGGACACCCGGATCGAGCACACGCCCGGCGTGGTGCGCCAGAGCGGTTCGCCCAGCGCCTGGAACGGCGTCCTGTTCAGCGACCTCGACGAGGACGCGGCGGACGCGGCGATCGCCGAGCAGATCCGCCACTACACCGCACTGGGCCAGGACTTCGAGTGGACCCTCTACGCCCATGACCGCCCGGTGGACCTCGCCGCGCGGCTGAGCGCGGCGGGCTTCACCCCCGAGGACACGGAGACCCTGATGGTCGCCGAGATCGCGGCGCTGGCGCCCGCCGCGCCGCTGGAGGGCGTACGGATCGAGGCGGTCACCGACGAGGCCGGCATCGACCGGGTCGTCGCCGTCCACGAGCAGGCCTTCGGTACCGACGGCTCCCGGCTGCGCCGGCGGCTGCTCACCCAGCTCACCGCCGCCCCCGACGTCCACAGCGCCTACCTCGCGCTGGCCGGGAAGGACGGACACGAGGTGGCGGTCAGCGCCGCCCGGCTGGAACTGCGTCCGGGGACCGGCTTCGCGGGCCTGTGGGGCGGGGGCACCCTGGAGGGCTGGCGCGGACGGGGCGTCTACCGCGCGCTGATCGCCCACCGCGCGCGGATCGCCGCGGACGCCGGCTACCGCTACCTGCAGGTCGACGCCTCCTCCCAGAGCCGCCCCATCCTCCAGCGCCTGGGCTTCGCCGCCCTGACCACCATCACCCCCTACCGCTACGAGCCCTGACCCCGCCCCATCCCGGCACCCCCCTCGGCGCCATGGGGGAGAGCGGCCCTCGTTCGCCGAGGCACCCCCCGTGGGGCCGGCACCTTCGCGGCCGGCCCGGACAGCGGCTGCGGCGCCGTCCGCGCCGCACCGCCCGCCCCGGGGCAGGCGCGGCCCCGTCGAGGACGCGGGGGTATCCGGATCAGGGGCGCCGAAGCGGCGCCTGCGCCCCGTCCTGCGAGAACGCGCCCCTGCGGGCCTCGCAACCCGCCTGCCGGTGCCCGCCGCGATGACGGCGGCGCAGCGGATGCGGGGGAGCGGCCGCGGGTGCCCGGGGCGCCGGTGCCGGTCGCAGACGACACGGCGCCGGATTTCGCCGGTGCCCTGGACGGAGGCGGCCGGGGACGCGCGCGAGGCCCCCGTCCGTACGGCGCCGGTCCGCACCCCCCGGGCCCGGGGCCGCCCCGAAAGCCCTCCGGGGCCGGGGCCGTTGCCGCCCTCATCGCGGCGCGGCGCCCGGACGGTGGACCGTTCCGCACCGCCCGCACCGCCCGCAGCGCCCGCAGCGCCCGCAGCGCCCGCAGCGCCCGCAGCGCCCGCAGCGCCCGCAGCGCCCGTAGCGCCCGCAGCGCCCGTAGCGCCCGCAGCGCCCGCAGCGCCCGCACCGGCGACGGCCCCGGCGGGCCCTGCGGTCAGCGCCGCCCCGGCTGGAGCGGCGCCCCGGGGAGCGGTTTGCGGGCCTGTGGGGCGGGGGCACCCCGGAGGGTTGGCGCGGGCGGGGGCGCCTGCCGCGCCCGGACTGCCCACCGCGCGCGGATCGCCGCGGACGTCGGCTGCCGCTGTCTGCAGGCCGGTGTTCACCGCCGGTCCGCGGCGGCTTGCCGCGCGGGCGCTCGACCCGGGCGGGCGCCGCGCAGCCCGGGCCCGCAGGCCTCCGGCAGGGGCGGCCCGGGCGGCCCGGCACGGCGCCGCAGCGCAGGCCGCCTCCGGCCCCGTCCCCGTACCCCGGCCCGTTCCCGTACCCCGGCTCTTCTCCGGGCCCCGGTTCGTCTCCGGACCCCGGCCCCGTCCCCGTACCCCGGCCCGTCTCCGTACCCCGGCCCGTCTCCGTACCCCGGCCCGTCTCCGTACCCCGGCCCCGTCTCCGGGCCCCGGCCCCGTCTCCGTACCCCGGCCTGTCCCCGGACCCCGGGCCGGGCCCCGGGAAGAGCCGCCGCGCTGCCTCCGAGCCGGGCAGCGCGGCGCCACCGCGCGCACGACAACCCGGGGCCGCGGCCCCGGACAGCCCCTCCGGCACGGGCGGGGCCCCCGCTGGTGCCGGGCCCGTGTGCGCTGTGCTGTGCTGTCCGTGCCGCCGCTGTCCCGCGTGTGCCCGTGCCGGGCCTGTCCGGGTGCGCCCGGCCTGTCCGCGCTGTCCGGGCTGTCCGGGCGCGCCGTGCCGGTGCCGTGTCCCGTCCGGGGTGCGCCCCTGGCCCCTGGCCCCGGTCCCTGGCCCCTGGCCCCGGTCCCCGGTCCCTGGCCCCTGGCCCCGGTCCCCGGCCCCTGGCCCCGGTCCCCGGCCCCTGGCCCCGGTCCCCGGCCCCTGGCCCCGGTCCCCGGCCCTGGCCCCGGCTCCCCGGCCCTGGCGGCCCCGGCACCCGGGGCGCCGGCCCGGACCCGCTCCGGCACCGGGGGCGCGCCCCTGGCACCCGCCACCCTGGCCCCGGCACCCGGGGCGCCACCCCTGCCCCCAGGGCCCCGGCCCCGGCCCCGGCCCCGGCACCCCGGCCCCGGCACCCCGGCCCCGGCACCCTGGCCCCGGCCCGGCCCGGCCCGGCCTCCGGCCCCGGTGCCCCGGTGCTCGGGGTGCGGGCGGTGCGGGTGGTGCGGGTGGTGCGGCGGGTGGGTGGGTGGTCAAGGCCTGCTCAAGGGCTGGTGTACGCCTGCTGGAGGGGGTCTGCCACCGGTGGGCGGTCCGTGCTTTGATCGCAGGAATGAAGCCCCGGCCGCACGTCCGTCCATGACCGCGCGTATCGCGGCGCCCGTGTTTGGGCGCACCCCGTCCGACATCGGCGAACACCCTCTCGCGGGGCCGTAGACGCACGGACATGGACCTGAGCTCGGCGGCTATGGCCCGTCCTCTCAGAGTGGATTTGACTGGTTGCCATGACACAGAACCCGCAGAACTCCCCGACTCCCGCCCGTACCGTCCTGGTGATCGGCGGGACCGGCAAGACCGGGCGCCGGGTGGCCGAGCGCCTGGCGGCGCGCGGCCACAGCACCCGGATCGGCTCGCGTTCCGCACCGGTGCCCTTCGACTGGAACGAGCCCGCGACCTGGCCCGCCGCCCTGGCCGGCGTCGATGCCGCCTACATCACCTACTACCCCGACCTCGCCTTCCCCGGCGCCGTGGAATCGGTGGGCGCCCTGTCCCGCCTGGCGGCCGAACTCGGCGTCCAGCGCCTGGTCCTGCTGTCGGGACGCGGCGAGGAGGCCGCCGAGGCCGGCGAACGCGCCGTCCAGGACGCCGGCACCCAGTGGACCATCGTGCGCTGCGCCTGGTTCAACCAGAACTTCAGCGAGAGCTTCTTCCTCGACCCGGTCCTGTCCGGGGAGCTGGCCCTGCCCACCGGTGACGCCGTCGAGCCGTTCGTCGACGCCGACGACATCGCCGACGTCGCCACCGCCGCCCTCACCGAGGACGGCCACCACGGCCAGGTCTACGAGCTGACCGGTCCGCGCCTGCTCTCCTACGCCGACGTCGCCGCCGAGCTGTCCAAGGCCACCGGACGCGAGATCCGCTTCAACGCCGTCACCGTCGAGGAGTACCGCGAGGTCCTCGCCCGGGCCGGCCTGCCCGGGGAGTTCGCCGACCTGTTCACCATGATCCTCGACGGCCGCAACGCCCACCTGTCCGACGGGGTGCGCCGCGCGCTGGGCCGCGAGCCCCGCGACTTCAGCGACTTCGCCCGCGAGGCCGCCGCCACCGGCGTCTGGAACACCTGACCCGACCGCACACCCGCACGCACACCCGCACGCACGCTTGCACCGCACGCACCACCGGCCGGGCCCGCCGGTGCGCCCGCCCCGCCCGCCCCCGACACGGACGCGGCGCGGCCGCACCGGCCCCGACCGGCCGCCACCACCGCACCGCCCGGCCGCCGCCACCGAACCGCCGGCGCCCAACCGCCGCCACCGCACCGCCACCGTCCGACTGCCGCCACCGAACCGCCGGCGCCCAACCGCCGCCACCGCACCGCCACCGCCCGACTGCCGGTACCGGGCCGCCGAACCGCCACCGCCCAACCGCCGCACCGCCACCGCCCGACTGCCGGTACCGGGCCGCCGAACCGCCACCGCCCAACCGCCGCACCGCCACCGCCCGACTGCCGGTACCGGGCCGCC